>CALUNI010000001.1 GCA_944321905.1 uncultured Muribaculaceae bacterium
AATAACAAAGCCCCGGCTTGTGAAAGTCGGGGCTTTGTGCGTAAAAAAAAGAAGGTGTGCTTTTTGACACACCTTCACAGGTTGCAACGCCCTAAACAACATAAAGCTATAACAAACCCACAGGATGGGCGGCTTGGCATAGCGCTAAGCTTATTCCGTGCCACCCCGGCCTTTTTAACTTGAATAAGTTATGAAACAACTTTTTGCAATCATGATATTAACCGGCATGGCGAGCATCCCGGCAATTGCACAGTTCAACTATGACGGCGACCCCGACGAAAGTTTATGGTATCAACGCCAAATGTCTAAAGCCGCGCAAAATGATCAGCTCTATGATTATGTGGCCGGTGGCCGTGATGCATTTGTATATCCTCCAACAAAGCCTCAAGAAGATGCTTTTGGTCGAGGTCTTGACGAGGCCAACGAACGTGCGCGACGAGAGTATGAACGGAAACTGAATCGAGGACGCAATCGTAACCAACCCATACTAACAGACACCGACCGTCGCCGACAAGCTGAAATCAAACGCCAACGTCAAGAAAAGCTCAAACGCCAACGAGAAGAACGGGAACGCCGACGCAGAGCCGAGCAAGAACGCAGAGAACGGCGTTTCCAGCAAATATTGGCCGAGGAGCAACGTAAAGCTGATATCGAAAAGGCAAAATATGCCGAGCAAATTCATTACATCGACAGCCAAGACCTATCGGCAGTTGACGGAAACGAAATGATGGGTAATGCCTTGCGAGGCGGACGCGCCATGACGGCAAGCAACTACGGCAGCACAGTGAAACGTCGCCGACAAGGAAGCGCAGACGGCACTAACGAAATCAATCCGTTCAACCCTCGCAAACCATACCGACCCACACAAAGCACACTAAATGCCCCAGATGGTTGGCCGTCAGGGTTCAGGCTCGACCCGAACGCCAAAGTGCGCATCCCCCTCGACCCTGAAAACAACATAAGGAGAATAATGGCATTGGAGAACATTCAAGAGGAATATGACCGGCAACTACGTGCCGGCATGTTCACCAAGGTCGATACCGCCTTTATCCAACGTTATAACATAGTAAAAGAAAGCGTTGGCGACAATTTTGACATGGCAAATAGCATCATGTATGACCTATTCGGCGATAGCCCCGACCGGATTGACATCGACGAAAGGAGTGGCGAGTTTATATTCTACACAAAAGACTCGAAGCAGACTTTCATCCTTGCCAAGGATGGCTCGTCGTTCCGGGTTTATGCACACAACGTCGATGATATGGACTCAAAATTCTTAGACAAAGCTTCGGTAAACGTCGGAATCGCCTCGGCCTCTTATAATACTTATGATAACAGCCTTAGTGGTCAAATCCAAAAGGGGTTTCCCACCAGGCAAAACAGCGCAAAGCAAAACGACGACATTCCAATAGGTGTAACAGCTGATATTGCATCTGCAAAATCAAGTTCTGCCAGAATGGAAGGATATGGTTACATAACTAAAGGCGGTAAATCGGCCGTTTTCTCAAAGGTCGAAGAAAGTACCGCATTAAATGTCTCTGCATCAGGCAAGGCTACTTCCTCCGGAGCTGAATTAGGAGTCGGAGCGAGTGCCTACTTGGGCAAGAACAATTCGGTTACTGACTACAAAATGGATGACGACGGCATATGCCGCGCAACCGAAGTATCAGCAGATAGGGGATTTAATCCTCAATTAAAAATCGGAACCTCAGTTAAATGGGGCGGAGACGCCAAAGGAGCATCAGGCAAGTTTGGCCCTGTGTCGTTAGGGATAGGGGTAAGCAGAAAAAGCGACGGGACAAAAACGACAACTTCTGCCACAGCCAAGGGGTCGCTCCTGTTTAGCATTAGTGGTACTTACACATATACTACGATTGATAGCAACAAGATAAACAGCAGCCTTAATTTGAACGTCCTTGACAATCAAAAGATATGAAAACCTTTTTAATTGCAATTTGCCTTATTACGGCAAGCAGCTTATATTGCCAAAACTTCGTGGCCTACGAGCTGTTCTCTCCCGAAGCCGGACTGCATGATGCCAAATTATGTGCCATGCCGGCCATGGGCCTTTGCAAGATTGAGGGTGGCAGCATTGTGCCGTTGGCTGGCGATGCACCCACCGTGAAGCTGCCGACAGGCATGGAAGTGGAAGACGTGGCATTCATCAACGACAAGTTTGTATTTCAAATTGGCAATTCCATTTATTCTTACGATGGCAACCGGCTGCTGCGCGAATGCAGTTTTGAAGGTGGAACGGTAAAAATGTATGGCGGGGCAAAAAACAACGTCTTGCTGGTGACACAGAGCGACAGCATCTCGCAACTGCTCGACTTCGACCTCAACAGCCGTATATTGCGACCGATAATGTCGTCAACCAAAGAGCAGTTTATGGGAGCTTTCGGCTGCGACAGCATTCACCTAATTGCCACACGCAACGATATCTTCATGTACTTTGACAACGAGAACCTCCAGCCTTTTCTTCAGTCCGTTGAACCCATCAATGCCGTCAATGTCACCGACTATGGCATATTCTTCTGCACCGATGAAGCTCTATACCAACTCTATGGCGACAATGAGGCATTGATACTCTCCACCGATGGTTTCACCAATATCCTTTACGATGGCACAAACATTTACCTGACAGCTCCCGACGGCTACATCTACTTGCTTGCGCCCGAATAGCAGCGTGACGCATTCCGGCGTAACAATACACATAAGCCGAGGAACATCACATATAAAAATTTTAGAAAACTTTTTCGCTGTAGAAAAAAATCATTACATTTGTGGCCGTAGAACAATAAAAAATGAAATTAAACAAGCTACATATCCATCTGCATCACCATCACTGCACCACCACAGGGGGCGCGGCGACGAGCGTATGCCGACATTTTAGATGGATATAATCATCATAGTCAACGCACACACAACTCTTTAACGCCGACTTGCCCGACACTGGCATAGTCGGCGTTCTTTTTTATCTCTTGAACAATTTTTCATAATAACATAAAAACGACACTGTAATGCTAAGAATTGCCGTACAATCAAAAGGCCGACTTTACGACGAAACAATGGAACTAATTGCCAAAGCCGGCATTAAATTCCAGGCCGTGAAGCGCACCCTGCTCGTCCCTTCAAGGAATTTCCCCATAGAAATATTATTCTTGCGCGACGACGACATCCCCGACTCTGTAGCCACCGGCACCGCCGACATAGGAATAGTGGGGCTGAACGAAGTCCTTGAAAAAAGACAACGGGTAAACGTGCTGCAGGAACTGGGCTTCAGCCGATGCCGATTGTCGCTCGCCATATCGCGAGATATCGACTACACCGGGCTGCAATGGTTCAACGGGAAAAAAATAGCAACGTCATACCCGAGAATATTAAAAGAATTCCTAAACAACAACAATATAACTGCCGACATTCACATAATAAACGGCTCGGTAGAAATCGCTCCCGGAATTGGCCTTGCCGATGGCATATTCGACATCGTATCCTCGGGCGGTACCCTCGTGAGCAACAATCTTATCGAGGTTGAAAAAATAATCGAATCGCAAGCCGTGCTTATAGGAGGCCCCGACAATCTTCCGGCAGACAAGCAAACCATACTCAACGAACTGATATTCAGATTCAAGGCCGTGAAAGATGCCGATGGCAAAAAATACTTGTTGATGAACGTCCCCCGAAAAAGCCTGAATGACGTGATAAAGATACTGCCCGGTATGAAAAGTCCCACCATATTGCCGCTTGCCGACGAAAACTGGTGCTCGGTACATTCAGTTATCCGGGAATCACAATTCTGGGAAATAGTGACAAAGCTGAAAATATCAGGGGCAGAAGGAATTCTCGTGCTTGACATAACGAAAATGGTACCATAACCGTAAAAAAACAATCTCACATGATAGAAACGACAATATACCCGCAACCGTGCGACTGGCCTCGCTACATGAAACGCGCAGCCGAAGCCGACGATACCGTTCGCCTCGCCGTTGCCAAAATCATAGACGAAGTGGCACAAGGCGGAGACGAAGCCTTAAGGCGGCTTACGATGCAATTCGATGGTTGCCGCTTAAAATCGCTCGCAGCCGACAGCACTGAAATCGGCAACTCGCATAAAGCCATAACCAAAGAACTGAAGCAGGCTATCGACACCGCAGCCGCCAACATAGAACGATTCCACGCTGCCCAACTGCCTACCCCGGTGGACGTGGAAGTAATGCCGGGCATATCATGCAGCCAATGTGCCGTACCAATATCGCGCGTAGGCTTGTACATCCCCGGCGGCAACTCTCCCCTGTTCTCTACAGTGCTGATGCTCGCCATTCCTGCAAAGCTTGCCGGATGCCGCGAGGTGGTGCTTTGCTCGCCGCCACGGCGTGACGGTTCGTTGCACCCCGCGATTCTATATGCCGCGCAAGTTGCCGGCATCACCGAAATCTACAAGGTGGGTGGGGCGCAGGCCGTTGCGGCAATGGCAGTCGGCACAGAGAGCATAGGGCGCGTATATAAAATATTCGGGCCGGGCAACCGCTACGTGACCGAAGCAAAGTTGCAGGCAAGCACCCGTGGCGTGGCAATCGACATGCCTGCGGGGCCGTCGGAAGTAATGGTCGTCGCCGATGCCTCGGCCGATGCCACATTCGTAGCAAGCGATTTCCTGTCGCAGGCCGAACACGGCCCCGACAGCCAGTCAACATTGCTAACCACCGACGAAAGTCTCGCCCGTGCCGTCAGCGCGGCCATCGACAAATTGCTCGAAAAGCTTCCTAGACAAGAACTTGCATTGAAATCGCTTAGCCACAGCCATATCATACTGCTACGCGACGACAACGAAATGATGCGGTTTGCCAACGCTTATGCACCCGAGCACCTAATCATCAATCACTCAAAGGCCGAATCTCTTGCGGCGATGGTTGAAAATGCAGGATCGGTGTTTATCGGTGCTTATTCGCCCGAGAGTGCCGGAGATTACGCATCGGGAACCAACCACACGTTGCCTACCGGCGGATACGCACACTGCTACAGCGGAGTAAATATCGACAGCTTCATGAAAAAAATCACATTCCAACGCCTCACTCGAGACGGACTTGAAGCAATTGCTACAACAGTAATGACAATGGCTCGCAACGAAGGCCTCGCAGCCCACAGCCTCGCCGTGGAAGTAAGAACAAACAAACCGACACAACTATGAACATACAACAACTTGTCAGACCAAACATCCTAAATCTGAAGCCTTACAGCTCGGCCCGAGACGAGTTCACGGGCGAGGCCGCAGTATTCATCGATGCCAACGAAAGCCCCTTCAACGAGCCGTACAACCGCTACCCCGACCCGTTGCAAAAACAGCTGAAACAACGCATATCAGAGATAAAGGGAATACCTGCCGACAACATTTTCCTCGGAGTGGGCAGCGACGAATGCATCGACCTCGCCTACAGGATTTTCTGTGAGCCGGGACGTGACAACGTGGTGGCCATATCACCGTCATATGGGATGTATGAAGTGTGTGCCGACATCAACAACGTCGAATACCGCATAGTAAGCCTCGATGAGAATTTCGACCTCGATGCCGGCAGATTGCTGGCAGCTACCGACAGCCGCTCGAAGATAATATGGATATGCTCGCCAAACAATCCCACCGGCAACGCGTTCCAGCCCGAGCTGCTTGCCGAAATATGCCGCAGCTTCAACGGAATCGTGGTCATCGACGAGGCTTATGTGAATTTCTCGGACAAAGGCTCGATGGTGAGCCGTATCGCGCATTTGCCAAACTTGATAATATTGCAAACATTCTCAAAGGCACTGGCAAGTGCCTCGGTCAGGCTCGGAATGGCTTTTGCCTCAAAAGGAATCATCGACTTGTACAACAAGGTCAAATACCCTTACAACATCAACCTGCTCACACAGCGTTACGCACTCAAGCTGCTGAGCCATATCGACAGCATCGAGGCCGAAGTGGCACAGGTTTTATCGGCACGACAGGCCCTGGCCGATGCCTTGACGCAATTAAATTGCATCGACAAGATATATCGTTCCGATGCCAACTTTCTGCTCGTTAGGATAAACGGCGATGCCGACGACCTATATAATTACCTTCTTGCCCGCGGGATAGTGGTGCGAAACCGTAACCACATACACATGTGCCACGGCTGCCTGCGCCTTACGGTAGGCAGCAACGAAGACAACGAATTACTAATCCAAGCACTTCACGAATATGACAACCGAAAATAAGCCCCGCAAGACCGCTCTGTTCATAGACCGTGACGGGACTCTCGTAGTCGAGCCACCGACCGATTATCAACTCGACAGCCTTGACAAGTTCAAGTTTATACCCGGCATGATTCGCAACCTCGCATTCATCGCGTCATCGCTCGACTACGAACTTGTAATGGTAAGCAACCAAGACGGACTCGGCACCGAATCGTTTCCCTTGGAGACCTTCCTGCCTCCACACCGATTGCTGCTCGACACGCTTGCCGGAGAGGGCATAAAATTCGACGACATCATCATCGACACTTCATTCCCTCACGAGAACAAGCCTACACGCAAGCCAGGCACAGCCCTGCTTGGCAAATACATGACCGGGGAATACGACCTTGCAGCGTCTTTTGTCATAGGCGACCGGCTCACCGACGTAATGCTTGCCCGCAACCTCGGAGCCAAAGCCATATACTTTGCTTCGCCCGAACAAGGGCTCAAAGATGTAGCCCAAGCCGGACTGGATGATATTACTGTGCTCGTTACCGATGACTGGAACCGTATCGCCGACTTCCTCAGAGGCGGCTCGCGCACCGCTCGCATACATCGCAAGACCTCGGAGACCGACATAGACATCAGCATCGACCTCGACGGCAACGGACACCATGACATCGACACCGGGATTGGATTCTTCGACCACATGCTGTCGCAAATTGCCCGGCACTCGGGCATTGACATCTCAATCAAAGTCAAAGGCGACTTATGGGTGGATGAACACCACACAGTCGAAGACACGGCCATCACGCTTGGCGAAACATTGAAAAAAGCCCTTGGCGACAAGCGCGGCATCGAACGTTACGGATTCGTCCTGCCGATGGACGATTGCAACTGCACCGTGGCAATCGACTTCGGAGGCCGCCCCTGGCTGCTTTGGGACACAGAATTCCACCGCGAGAAAATAGGCGACATGCCTACCGAAATGTTCAAGCACTTCTTCAAGAGCTTGAGCGACGCGGCAGCCATGAACCTGTATATCAGCGCACATGGCGAGAACGAGCATCACAAAATCGAAGGCATCTTCAAAGCCCTCGCACGTGCCATCCGCGCCGCCATTCGCCGAGACGTGTTCCATTATCTGCTGCCATCCACGAAGGGGACGCTATAAAACTCACGTTTTTCATTGTTTACCGGCATTAAAAATCCATAATAAGGCATTTTTAAAGATGTGCGGCGATTGCGATTGACACGCATATTTCGTATCTTTGGCTATCACGAAAAAACCGCACTGACATGAACATAATCCTGCCCAAGAAAATAAGCGGCGAAAAGCCCGATATAATCAATAATGCCCGGCGCGTGACGGTAATCGGCGCAAACGGTGCCGGTAAAACGCGCTTCAGCGCACGGCTGATGGAAATGTTTCCGCACCGGGCCTACAAACTGTCGGCATTGAGAGCCATATTCCCGACGACATCGACCAACAAGCTCGAAGGGTCGATCGACATGCTGTATGAAGAGAAGTCAACGATGTCTCACATCATACGCGGGGCTGCCGAGAGCGAGTTTGAACGGCTCATATACCTGCTCATGCACGACGAGTTCATCGACATGCTCACCTACAAGGCAAACTTGAAGACCACAGAAAAGGCCGAGATGCCACGCACGCGGCTCGACGACGTGCTGCACCGATGGATGGAGGTGTTCCCACAGAACCGCGTACTCAGATTCGACGGCAAGCTGTTATTCTCAAACGACAGCGACGACGAGCCTTATAGCTCCCAATTACTATCTAACGGCGAGAAAGCCGTGCTGTACTATATCGGTGCCGTGCTGTATGCAATGCCCGATGCGGTGATATTTGTCGATTCTCCCGAGATATTCCTTCACCACTCGATAATGCAAACGCTGTGGAACGTCATCGAGGAGATGCGTCCCGACTGCACGTTCATCTACAACACCCACGACATAGAATTCGCGTCGTCGCGCATCGACAACGTGTGCGTGTGGGTGCGCAACTTCGACAACACCAAAGACGCATGGGACTACCGCATAGTCTCCAATTCGACATTCCCCGACGAAATATACTTCGACATATTGGGCAGCCGCAAACCGGTGCTGTTTATCGAAGGCGACGAATTGCACAGCATCGACTCAAAGCTATATCCGCTCATATTCACCGAATACACCGTCAAGCCGGTAGGCAGCTGCAACAAGGTAATAGAAGTGACACGGGCCTTCAACGACATGCAGGCCTTCCACCACCTTGACAGCCACGGACTCGTTGACCGGGACCGTCGCAACGAACACGAAGTGGCATACCTGCGACAGAAGAAAATATTTGTCCCTAATGTGGCCGAGATAGAAAATCTGCCCATGCTCGAAGGCGTGGTGCGCACCGTCGCAAGGCACTACTCTCGCGACGAAAACCGTGTATTTGACAAAGTAAAGCGTGCCGTCATCAACATGTTCCGCTCCATGTTGAAACAACAGGCACTAATGCACGTGCGCCACAGCGTGAAAAGCAATGTCGAAATGCGCATCGACCGCCGGTTCCAGAGCATCAGCGCACTTGAAGACCACATGTCGGATCTCGTGTACGAAATCAACCCGCGAGGCATGTATGACGAATTTTGCCGTCAGTTCCACGAATACGAGCAACGTGGCGACTATGCGGCCATATTGAAAGTTTTCAATGAAAAGACCATAATCAACAACAGCAACGTGGCTCCGCTATGCGGCCTGCACAATAAAGACCAATACATAAAAGCCATCTTGACCATATTGAAAGAAGACGGGCAAGATGCCGAGTCGATACGCAAGGCGGTAAAAGAATGCTTCGAAATAGACACGGAGACGAAACCCGATAACAGCACCGACAAAACGCCACAAACCGGCAACCGACTTGCACAATTAACTCAAAAAAACTAATTTTGAATGTAAATTATTTTTGAGATGAGTAACAGCAGAAACAAAGTTATAATCATCGATGACGATGTTGCATCGATTGAAAAATTAAGTGACATACTGTCTGACTATCCCGACCTTGAAGTAGTGGGCAGTGCCGGCATGTGCCGCTCCGGACGCGACCTCGTGGCCGAAGTCAAGCCCGACCTGCTTTTCCTTGACATAGAATTACCCGACGGTAACGGGATCGATTTCATCAATACCATAAACAAGATAAGTGCCGACACATATATCGTCATGTTCACTGGCTTTTATAAAGAACACGAGGAAGAGACGTTCAAAAGCGGAGAACCCGACTACCTGCTTAAGCCTATCGACGAACTTGAACTTAACAAGGTTATAAAACGTTATCGCCGACATCGGTTGCTCAACAATAACGTCAGGCTCGTCACCGACGACAAGACCACCGCAAGACACGGCGAGGTATTCACCGCAACAACATATACCAACGAACTGCGTGTTATGCGACTCTCAGACATAGGTTATTTCAGATACAGCATGCGCCGAAAGGTGTGGGAAGTCGCCTTAAACGACAACAGTTTCATACAGCTAAAACGTGGAACGACTGCCAACGACATACTTAACTACAGCCATCAATTCATCCAGACCCACCAGTCTTATATAGTCAACATGCACTACCTGCTGCTCGTCGGCAGCTCCAAGTGTCGCCTGTATCCCCCTTTTGAAGAAGACGAACTACCCATAGGCCGCACTTACAGCCGCGAACTGCGCCGGCACTTCCAAGAAATATAGCACCCGACAAGTGACGCGCCAACTTATTCGGGAATCATAGACGATGAAACGGAACCGGCGTCACCACTTTCTGGCTTGACGCTTCTTGACACTTTTCCCCTTTACATACGACAGAACCATGTCGTTGGCGCGGTCTATCCTCTCGTTGCGGAACGGCTTCAAGTAATTCTCGGTAACGGCTATCGACGAATGCCCCATAGCCTCGGAAATTATGCCTTGGTGTATCTCGCAATAATATGCCATAGTGGCCCACGTGTGGCGCGCTGCATACGTGCTCAACCGGCACTTGCCCGATATGTATCTCGACAGCTTGTCGAGCCTGTGGTTTATGAGCCTCAACGCCCGCTGATACTCCTTATAGGCTTCAGCAGTGCCTTCGGGATAAGTGATATATGGCAACAAGTAGGGCGACGTGCGCGGCGTATCGGCCGAGAGCCTCTTTATTATCGATAATGCCTCGCGGCACACTTTCACCGTAATGGGTCTGCCGGTCTTCCGCCTATGGTATGTTATCGCCCCGTTGGCATAATCGCTCTTGCGCAAGAACACAAGATCGACAAACGGTATGCCCCGCAACAAAAACATCAGTGAAAAGATGAGCCTTGCCCTTTGCAACTCCGGCTCAAGAGGATAACAAAACGCGTTGGCCGGAGCAATCAACCGTCCCATGTCTCCCGCCGGAATCGACCGTTTCTTCTTGTTCTCGACCGAAATGTTGACATGGGCGAAAAGCCGCGGGCAATAAGCGACCATGCCATTTTCGGCAGCCCTGTAATATGCAGCCCTAAGCACCTTCATATAAGTCGCAATAGTATTCCAACTGCAACGCCGCAGCCGCAAGCACAATTCAAAATCTTTAATCACCTGCTGCGACAGCTCCGAAAATTCCAAATCTACATTCTCCCTAAAAGCGACAAAAGCATTACACGCGCTTTGGTAGATATGCGCAGTTCCCCACTGACTGTTGAGCTTGTACTCGTCGATCAAAGTTCTAATCATCCTAAAAACTGTAATAGACCTCATAACTGAAACTTTATATATTATAAATCCTTAATGAAACGTTTCATCAGAGACTATTAGGTACGTATGTTTCTCAACACACAAAAACAAGAAACCCTTATTTGAATCTATCACCCGTTTGCTTCAAGTGTATCCCCGGGATGCATCAAGAAAATCTAATCATGATTCGGTATCAATGCACGCTTAAAATACAGCATATCCCTCAATTGCTTCCCTTCCTCTATAATAGGATGGTCATAATTGTCAACAAAGAAGTTGGCTACCCTGTGCGAATATACAAAACCACAACTTGCATAAAACGCAGTCGTAGCCACACTGTCGCCGGTGCCGACAATCAAGGTCTTATAGGTGTTTCCGTAGCGGCTGCACACATATTCTACCATCGACCGGCCATATCCTCTCCGCTGAAAATGCGCAGCCACAGCCAGATTTTTAAGTTCTGCCACGCCATCTCCTTCATCGGTCACTACGGCCACTGCCACAAGCTCGCCCGTATCATGCCACATCGCAAACAACTCGCCCTTGCCAAGGTATCGAAGCACCATCGACTCTTGCTCGTCGCCAAGCAATAATAACGGCATGAAGCGACCTTTGTCGCATGTTACTTTTTCTATCTTCATTTGAAGCTCACATCTCCGGCCGAGATGCGTTGAAACACTCTTAAGCCGAAACGGGGCGTAATGGCCAACACATGGTCAAAGATATCGGCTTGGATGCGCTCATACTCCGGCCACACGGTAGTATTGGTAAAACAATATATTTCTATCGGCAGTCCTTCGGGTGTGGGCTGCAGCTGCCTGACCATAATCATCTGGTTCTTGTCAAGCTCGGGATAGGAGGCAAGGAAATTCTTCAGATAATAACGGTAAACCTTAAGGTTCTCGACCGGCTTGCCTGCCTCGGCCAGTGAGCTGTCAGCCAACCCCTCGTCTGCGAGGGCAACAAGCTCTTCTGCCGTGCAGAAACGTATCGTACTCGTGTCGATATAGACCGACCGCATTATGCGCCGCGCCCCTACATCCCACATTCCGCGCCAATTCTGGAACGAGTCGCTCACAAAGGCATATGGCGGAATAGTGGTGACGGTCTTGTCGAAATTACGCACTTTCACAATGGTAAGCGACACCTCCTCGACATATCCGTTAGCTCCATACTTGCTCATGGTAATCCAGTCGCCCGGACGCAACATGTCATTTGCCGACAGCTGCACCCCCGCCACGAGGCCGAGTATGCTGTCCTTGAAAATAAGCATCAGCACGGCGGCCGAAGCACCCAACCCCGCTATTATCGACGTGAGGTCGCTATCCATCAATATGGCTATGGCTATGATGATGCCCACGCACACCGATATGAGCTTAATCATCTGATACACCCCTTTCAGCGGGCGGTTGCGCAGATGCTCGTGTTCGTTCGACATCACATATAGCGTGTTGAGAAATGTATTTATGAGAAGCACCGACACTATCACCAGATACACCTCGCACGCTTTGGTAAGGAATGCAAGCAATTGAGGCATGTCGGGAAACGCCAACGGCAGCATTATGTACACCAGTATAGGGTCGATTACCCTGCAAAAGCCACGCAACATTTGTTTGCTGAACAGGTAGTCGTCCCAAGTTGCCTTAGTCGAGGCCGTGATGCTATGAACCATGGGCATTATCACCCGTGTAAACAACAGGTTGACGATGAAGATAAGAAGCAACATTATCAGTATCACCGCAATGCGAGCGGCCCAAGTCATGTCGTTCTCCACAAGCCCCATGCCCACAAGCAGTTTCATCACATCTTCGTTTAAGTGTTCCATGATAAATCACATTATTTTTCAGATTTCGACGCAAAAGCAGAGAACCGTCCAAGGTATTTACGGCACATAGCCAACAAGTCGTTGCGGTTGACCGGCTTGACGAGATAATCGACAGCACCCACCGCCATAGCATCGTTAATCTCCGATTTAGACCCCGAAGGCAAAACCGCCACGATAGGCAGCATCGCCGAAAATTCATGTATGCTCTCTATTGCCTTCAACCCGTTGTCCGACGACAGGTTGACACCGGCAAGCACCATACCCACGCTCCGGTTCTTGCACACCGACAATGCCTCGCTTGCCGTGCGCACATGCACGAGCGACAAATTCGCTCCAAGTCTTTCCAACAAGACCTTCAAATAAAGGAACGACGTGCTTTCGGCTTCCACTATCAATACCGTCGGATAATCGGGGCTTGCAATAACGGCACCCGACTTGGATGCCAGGTCGTCAACCTTCAATGGCACACGCAGCGTAAACGTGGAACCAACACCTTGAACCGACTTAAAAGTGAGCGTGCCTTGCAACAACTGCGCATTGCGCTGCGCGATGGTCAGGCCGAGTCCCATCTTTTCGTGCAGGTTCATTATATCGGCTTGCCTGCCACTGTCAAATATCTGAGACAAAAGCATCTGACGGCGTTGCGGTATGCCGATGCCTGTATCATTTACCGATATCAGCATGCTCTGGCGGTCGTCGGAAATACGATATCCAAACGTAATTTTGCCTTGAGCCGTATATTTCAGAGAATTATCGAGCAGGTGATAGACAATCTTTGAGATACGCTCTCGGTCGCTGACGATGTGACTGTCCTCGTCTTTCAACGGAAGAACCAGATTAATCGTCACTGCGCGTCCTCCGGCTATTATCTTAAAGTCATTATAAATATCACGCAACAGGTCATTGACACAAACGTCGGTGATATTTAACCTCGCCCCCGAAGAATAAGACCTTGAAAAATCGGCAATGTCGTCAATGGCTTGTTTCATTTTCAAGGCAGAGTGGCTTATTATCTTGCCATATCCGGCAATTTCCTCGCGTTTCAGCCCTGGCGACAACAGCACCTCGGTAAAATCATCGATTGTGTTGAGCGGCGCCTTAAGTTCCCGTGCAAGATTCTCGATAAAGGCACCACGGTATGCGTTAAGCCGGTCGGTTTCCTCCTTCGAGCGCACAAGCTCCTCGTTGAGTGCGCTCACGGTATTGTTGGTTATCTTCAGATACCGTCTGAGCCGCCTTGTCCTGATGTACGAGATGACGATAAACACGGCGACAATCAGCAGAGCCACAATGCCAGCCAACGTATATGGCCAGAAATTGCTCTCGGTCGAGAATATGCTCGGAGGCTCGTTCTTAACATAGCTGTCATCGGGCAACATTGATTTATCTATATCAAACCGCACAAGCTCGCTATAGTCAAACATATAATGCCGCTTGCAATCATTGTTTATGGGAATCGACGCTATACCCTCTCCCGAAAACAGTCTGACGACCATTCTTCCGGCAATCTGTCCCTGTTCATACTGCGACACCATCTGCCCCCCGAATACTCCATGCCCCAGTCCGTGAGGCCACAAATGAAACAACGGGGAGTGCAGGTTGGAGACAATCAAGTTCAAGCTGTCATAAAACCGCTTTGACGTTCCCGTGCTGTCGGTACTCGCCGACAATAACAGCACCGGGACATCGGCAGGAATTATGCGCAGTGTGTCGGCAAGTTGGGCATAAGTCATGCGGCTCAAGTCTATTATCTCATAATCGCTCCAAGCAAGCGTTGCGGCCGATGCAAAGGCATCGGAATCGGCCTGGCCGGTGAGCGTGCCGTCGGATATGGCAATGGCTCGCGGAGAATCGGGAAACAGTTTTTTCATCAGCCGTATCGTCTCTGCCAACCCAAGCGACTCGACAACGCCTGTCATTCGCGGATTTTCCTCCTGCTTGAGTGCCAGACGCTCGTTGTTAACGCCAAGGAACACTATGGGCATACCGGCAAACAGGCTGTCTTGTTGTGCAAGGGCGAGCGTGAAGGCATAATCGTCGGCCACGACCACCGCGTCATACCGTGGCAACCGTGCCATTTTATAAGCCAAACGACGCTCAAACGACGCAATGTTTTCTTTGGTGGGCAATCTTTTGCAGTCCATTTCTTCCACGTCGATGCTTACCGAGTCTTTGTCAAGGACCGAATAAAGGCCCTCGACTTGAAAGCGAACCGTCGGGAATGAAATATCGTATGATGTCACAAACAACACATTGCGCTGCTTGAATGCACCGGCCTGGTGCATGCAGAAAATCACGAGCAGCAATGTGACCATTATGCGTTTAAATCCTGCCATCAATATACTCTTTTTTTGCAATTATACAGTTGTTATAAGCCTCATACTTGTAAAACACACGCAGTTTCTATAAAGTCACCTCTCCGCAAAGCGAATAACACAAATACTTCTTCACATTCTCGGGAGGCAGACCCATGCCGAAGAGGTACATCATCTTGGTAATCGCGGCCTCGCTTGTAATATCGTGTCCGCTCACCACCCCTGCCCGCCACAGGCGGTTGCCCGTGTCGTAAAGTTTTGTATGCACCCCGCCATTGACACACTGCGTAACGTTCAATATGACAATGCCCCTCTCCACAGCCTCGTGTATGGCGTTGATAAACCAAGCATCGCCGGGACCGTTGCCCGCGCCAAATGTCTTAAGCACTATGCCCTTTATCTCGGGCGTGTTGAGCAGGTGGCGCAAAGTGCTTTCTTTCATCCCGGGGTTAAGGTCGATAAACATCACATTGGGATCCATGTTATAACGCACCTTCAACGGCCTGCGGGACGGCACCCGGTACAAGGCATCCTCATTGAAGTGTATTCCCAACCCAATCTTGGCAAGTGCCGGATAATTGTTGCTCTTGAAAGCGTTAAAATTGTCGGCACTCATCTTTGTGCTGCGATTGCCTCGCCACAAGTAATTTTCAAACAATATGGCCACTTCCCTCACCATCGATTCCCCGTCCTTGTCGCGCGACGCGGCCACCTGCAAGGCTGTAATCAAATTCTCCTCGCCGTCGGTGCGCACCTCGCCTATCGGCAACTGCGAACCCGTTATAATCACAGGCTTGTGAAGGTTTTCGAGCATAAAGCTCAACGCCGAAGCCGTAAACGCCATTGTGTCGGTACCATGAAGCACTACAAAGCCGTCAACCGAGTCATAGTTGTCCTCGATGGCCGAAGCTATGTCGCTCCAGTGCTTGGGCGACATGTTGGCACTGTCTATCGGCGGAGTGAATTGTATGTTTGCAATGTCATAATCGAGCTTCTTGACCTTAGGCACGTTGTCAATCAAGTGCGTAAAGTCAAAAGGCTGCAACGAGTGCGTAACAGGGTTCTCAATCATACCGATTGTGCCACCGGTGTATATAATCAATATTTTAGGCCTTCTCTTTTCCATAACACGTTTGCAAGCGGAGCATTGACTGCCGAGACACAGAATATGCCCATTCTTTAATAATGCAAAAATACACATATTTGCCATTAATCAACCAAAATGCCCTATAATATTACACTTCCCTCACATACGTCATGCACCAAATCCGACAAAAGATTTAACCCTCCTACCGCGTACTGCACATGGAAACTATTTGCTAATGTGTGGCCAATGGCCTATATTTGTAGCACATAACAACACGAGTAAACGCATGAGGCACTTTCTCATTTACTTGGCACTACTGGCTCCATACACTGTGATGCCATACGGTCAAAACCTTAAATTAGGCAATGACGGGGAATTTAAATAACTTAAGGCCGTGCCAATTTTAAATTTCCTCGTTCAAAATAGCTTGACAAAACATAAAATATGAAAAATTGCAACATTCCGCCCATTCTATACGATTAAAATTAGGCAGGAATTACATATTTTTCCTATTTTTGCAAGTTAACATAGTAATAAAGGGAAACATACATATGGACAAAACACCGACAGCGGTAAAACCAACGGTTCTTGACTATGACGAAATATGCCGGATGGCACCGTTCTTCAAAGGCAAACGCAAGACGGTTGACCGGCTCTTCCACTTCTTATCCATCGACAAGGTTAACGACATCCACAGCCGAAACTGCGATGTGCAAGGGGTGGAATTCACCCAGAGGCTGCTCGACGAGCTTGAAATAAAACTACGCATCGATAACGAGCAGATGCTCGACAATCTGCCCAAAGGGGCATTCATAACCGTGTCAAACCATGCCTACGGAGCTCTCGACGGCATCATACTGATAAACATGATAGCAAGCCGCCGCCCCGAATTCAAGGTAATGGTAAACATGATACTCAACCACATAGGCGCCATGCGGCCAAATTTCATAGCCGTTGACGCATTGGCATCGACCGATCCGGCCAAGCAAGCGGTATCCAAACACGGCATCCGCGAAGCATTGATGCAAGTGAAACGCGGCGAACCGCTGGGATTCTTCCCTGCCGGAGCCGTATCTAAACTCAACCGCCACATGTGGCTCGAAGACCGCAAATGGCAACCGTCGGTAATACGCATAATACAAATGCTTAAAGTCCCTGTGATTCCTATCTATTTTCATGGGGGCAACAGCGCATGGTTCAACTTCCTTGGACTCATAAGCTGGCAGCTGCGCACATTGCGCCTGCCTGCCGAAGTGTTCAACAAGAAAGGAGCAACATTCCACATCTCGATAGGCGACATGATTATGCCGGAGACGCTGGCACGGTATGACGATATCGACCAATTGGGCAATTTCCTAAAACAAGAAACTTATTCATTAAGGAGGAACAAATGAATAACGACACCACCAACATTCCACCCGAGATATTGCGTGTAAAACAACGCTACTCCATCATTGGCAACGCGCCATCGCTGATTGGTGCAATACGCCGTGCCATGCAGGTCGCTCCCATCGACCTGTCGGTGCTGATAATCGGCGAAAGCGGCAGCGGAAAAGAATTTTTCCCAAACATCATACACGACTTCAGCTCGCGCAAGCACAATAAATACATTGCGGTAAACTGCGGCGCCATACCCGAGGGAACAATCGATTCCGAGCTTTTCGGGCATGAAAAAGGAGCCTTCACCGGTGCCATATCTTCACGCAAAGGTTATTTTGAAGAAGCCGACGGTGGAACGATTTTCCTTGACGAGGTGGCAGAATTGCCGCTGACCACACAAGCCCGCCTGCTACGCGTGCTCGAATCGGGAGAATACATCAAGGTGGGGTCGTCTGAAGTGCAGAAAACCAACATCCGGGTGGTGGCTGCGACTAACAAGAACATGCTGCAAGCCGTGAGCGAAGGCAAGTTCAGAGAAGACTTGTATTACCGCCTATCGACCGTGCAAATCAACATACCGCCGTTGCGCGAGCGTGGCAAAGACGTGCTGATGCTGGTAAGGAAATTCTCAAACGACTTTGCCGAAAAATACGGCACACCGTCGGTACAGTTCGACGACTCGGCACGCGAGGCAATAATGACCTACCGCTGGCCTGGCAACGTGCGCCAATTGAAAAATGTCATAGAACAAGTTTCCCTCTTCGAGGCCGGCAACACCGTAGATGCCGACCGCATCAAGAGGTACTTGCCACAATACAGCACCGAGTACAAGCCGACAGTGGCCTCGGCTCCGACATTCAATTACACGCAGGAGCGTGAAATGCTGTTCAAGCTCATTTTCAAGATGCAGCATGAAATCGAGGAGCTGCACAGCCGCATCGACTCTATCTCAAAAGGAGACGCAACGCAGTCACACAGACAAGACAACCGGCACTCGTCGCATTCGCTTGTGAGATATTCCGGCACAGGGAGTTATAAACCCGCATCTGCGATAAAAGATATCGTCAACATCGAAGACGGCGTGGCCGATGACCTTGCCGACGAGGTGACAAACGAGACCAACGACGACATTGCCGACAATGGCGAAGCCCGTACACTTGAAGATACCGAGCGCGAGACCATAAAAAAGTCGCTCGAACGCAACTGCGGCCGTCGCAAAAAGACTGCCGAAGAATTGCACATATCTGAGCGCACGCTATACCGCAAAATCAAAGAATACGGGCTCGAATAACACAAAAACGACATCAATGATAAAACGCATATTCCTAATACTGGCACTGGCCGTGGTGTCGCAGGCTTGTTCCATAAGCTATACTTTTAATGGAGCAATCCTCGACTACAGCATATACAAGACCATAGCGGTATCTAATTTCCCAATCCGCGCGGCACTGGTATATGCCCCGCTGCAATCGATGTTTGAAAACAAGCTACAAGACCTTATAACAAGGCAGACGCGCCTTAGCATCGTCGATTCGAGCAACACCGACTTGCGACTGGAGGGAGAGATTACGGGGTACGCCCTGTCGCCACAGGCCGTCACCGAGGATGCATATGCCTCGCAGACACGGCTGACGATAACAGTGCGCATAAGATACATCAACAACAAGAACCCCGACATCGAGGACATAGACCAAACATTTTCGGCCTACGGGGACTTTTCAAGCGACCAGTTGCTAATCGACGTGCAAGACGAATTGTGCGACCAGATTTGCGACGAGTTGTGCGACTTGATATTTAACGCTACTTTCGGAAATTGGTAAAAACCGCGCGCTATGATGGCATCAATCGACCTGATACGCAACTTGATTGAAAACAACGGCACGATAGACAGCGAGACGCTCGACTCTATGCGTGCCGAATATCCATATTTCATAGTGCCGGCAATACTATATCTGAAACAAGACAACCGGCAAACCGACAACCCGGCAAGAGACAAGGTTCTGTCGTCATTGGCTTTGGCATATCCCGAACACGCCGCATTTTACGACCTTGTTGGCGATGATGCCGAGCGATTCAAGAATTTCTACCCACCACAAGAAAAAATGCCTACGCCCGACACCGACACGACAATCGACACCTTCCTAAACCGTTACGGGAAAACCGATGCAAAAGAAATAGAACTGCTCGACAGGTTGATTTTCAACCCTATGCCCGATTATTCACAAATCCTGGCCGAAGAAAAAAAGGATTTGCCCGAAGCATCGGGCAACGACCCTATAGCACAAGTGGCACACGCATTCGACAGTATCCTGGCCGGAGCAAAGCAAACCGCTCAAGCCGAAGAAGAATTACCGGTCGAGGAAGAAGAACAGGTAAAGAAGCCACAAGTGACCGACGACTCGATGCTAAGCGAGAGCCTTGCCAAGATTTTCATCAAACAGGGCAAATACAACAAGGCTTTGGAAATTATTAAAAACATAAGTTTGAAATTTCCAGAAAAAAGTATTTACTTTGCAGACCAAATTCGTTTCTTACAGAAACTTATACTAAACGAGAAAATAAACAACAGATAAAGTTATGTACATTTTTTTGACAGTTTTAATCGTACTCGCTTCTCTCCTGCTTATCGGCGTGGTATTAATCCAGAAATCAAAGGGTGGAGGCTTGGCTTCAAACTTCTCAAGCTCCAACCAAATCATGGGTGTGCGCAAGACCACCGACTTCGTTGAGAAAGCTACTTGGACTCTTGCAATTGTTATTTGCGTGCTGAGCATCATCTCGTCGTTCCTTGTGCCTCAAACTCTGGTTCAAGGCCACCAGTCGCGCGTAATCGAGCAACAAGAAACCACTCAAGAGCAAGCAACTCCGTTTGCTACTCCCGAAGCTACCACATCTGCCGATACTCAGACCGACGCTGCCGCCGTTCCGACAGAGAACGCCCAATAACAGGAGAAAGCAAAATAAGCAAATATAGCGAAACGGCTTTAACATATAAGTCGTTTCGCCTTTTTGCACCAATACGCAAGCAACATTAACAATACTCAACTCGCGTTAAATCGTTTAATTATTATTAAATACACGGCCAATAATCTACAATATCACTACTTTAGCACATCGAATTTAAGAATGCCGATATGGTGGCTTATTCTCAAAGCTTGTAATATCGACTAATTTATATGTTTATCGTTATATTGTACTAATGAGAAAAATAACAGTGCTGTTTTGGGGACTCTGCTTCGTTTTAACATCGTGCTACTCCGAAATCGAATTCAACGACTTGATGCCCTCTCCAGTTCCGGTAATAAATGCCATTGCATCGACCGATACCGTGGTGATTGCAAGCATCAGCCGTACATATTCTGAGAACGAAGACATCGATGACCTGTATATCAAAGAGGCCGAAGTCACACTAACAGTAAACGACAACTTCAAAGAGCGACTGACTATGGTTGAATACGACACGCTTGACACCCATGTAGTTACCTACGTATCCACATATAGGCCAACTCCCGGCGACCATATCGAGATACATGCGTCAACACCCTATGGCGATGCTCATGCCGAAGACATAGTGCCTGCGCCTGTCGCTATAACCGGAGTTGAAACCACATTTAGCGTCAATACCGATGAATCGTGGACAGTAAGTGGAGACGGCTCATACGTCCAGACAAATTTCTATGATGCCACTTATCATATAAAATTCCATGATCCCAAGGGCGTTGCCAATTATTACTTGATAAACATAGATACAGATTTCGATCTTCTGTACACAGGGGGCGTTTACATAGACTACATCGACCCGCTGTTTGAAATGCAGAATCAAGACTTAACCAACATCGGGACTGAGAATTCTTTTAGAAACGGTTGGGGATGGACTTTCAGCGACGAGACCATCGACGGGCTTGATTACTCGCTGTCATTAAGAGAAACCAACATCCTTCCGGGAAGTAAAGACCAACCCGAGGCGACAATGCGACGGGCAAGGCTCTATTCCCTGTCGGAGAATTATTACAAATATTTGCGCAGCATACTAAGAAACGAGCAGCGCGACGAATCGGCCATAGGCGACATAGGCATTCTCGAACCCGTCAAGATATTTTCAAACATAAATGGCGGGACAGGGATACTGGGTTCCGTATCAATGACTGAATTTGAATTTAGCATCGACCAGACAACGCAATTATGAACAGCTTCATCCTAAATGTGGCAACAAGCGTATTGATAGCCATAACTCCGGCATTAAAATCAATGGCACAAAACTCCACTGCCGCCACGCCCGATTCTACCGATTTTCTCGACAAGGAAGTGGTGTTGCCCGAGGTACAAGCGATAGGCAACGCAAGCAACCGTTCCAATTCAATGTCGCTCGATGCCGGAGTGGTAAAATTAGACAAGCAGCACCTGTTCAGACTCCCAACAATGACAGGCGAACCCGACATCATTCGAGCCTTTGCTCTGCAACCCGGAGTATCGGAAGGCGTGGAAGGGTTTTCGGGGCTATACGTGCGCGGCGGAACCAACGACCAAAACCTAATCCTATTGAATGGAGTGCCGCTATATCAAATAAGCCACCTCGGGGGACTGTTCTCGTCGTTCAATGTGGAAATCGTCGATAACGCCACGTTTTACAAGACGGCATTCCCTGCCATGTATGGAGGCCGCCTGTCAAGCGTAGTTGACATATCTACCCGGCAACCCAACTTCAACGAATATCACGGAGCAGCCACGCTCGGGCTCACTGCCGGGATGATACACCTCACGGGACCAATATTTAAAGGAAAGACAGCGTTCGACGTGTCGGCCAGACGGTCTTGGTTTGACGTATTGTCGGCACCGGCACTCGCAATCTTAAACAGAATCAAAAAGAAAGACGGCAAGAAAACCATTGCACGATATGCCTTCACCGACATCAACGCCCGCATCGACCACCGATTTGACAACCGCAACTTGCTGCATCTCGACTTTTACTGGGGCAGCGACTTATTTAAATTCGGCAGCGAGGAATTTTCAGAAGGAGAAACACAATCCTTAAGCAGCGATGTCGATAAGTTACGCTGGGGAAATACGATGGCTTCAGCATCATGGAATCACATTTATAACGACCACCTGACATCGACAATCACCGCAGCCTTTACCCGGTACAAATCAACCTACGACAAAGAATCTATCGAAGAATACAGCAACAGCGAGTATTCCGAAACCGAACAATCAAGCCGCACCGACCGCAATACAGTCGATGACATTTCTCTGTTCGCTCGTTGGAAATACAACAATGGCAACTGCAACCTGCGCTTTGGTGCATTCTACACGCATCACCGCTTTTTGCCATCATCGGTAATCTTCAGCACACAGAAAGACGACAACCGCTTCGACCGTACATTCACAGGACACCACATAAATGCCAACGAAACCGGAGCATACGCCGACTTGGCTTGGGAACCAACAAAGTGGTTGGGATTTGATGCAGGACTGCGACTTGCCGCATTCAACATCTATAACGAATGGAAAACTTCGATTGAGCCGCGATTTCTGGCACGTTTCTCGATCATGCCGGGACTAAGCATCAAGGCAAACTATTCCCGTATGGGACAGTTGGTGCAGCAAATAAGCGACAGCTACGTGAACCTGCCCACCGACAACTGGATGCCGATAGGCAAAGGCGAGGACTTGTTGACGAGCGACCAAGTGGGAGGCGGGATATATTACGACACTCACGATAAAAAATATTCATTGTCGATTGAGGGATACTATAAGTGGCTCGATGGCGTGGCCGAGGTCAACGACGACTATTCATACAGCTACGACAAAATGCAAAACATTGCATACGGATGGGGAAACGCATATGGCGGAGAAATAACCTTATCGCGCAACATGGGGCGACTCACCGGCAGCGCAAGTTACGGATTGATGTGGGCAAACAGAAAAATTCCGGGAATAAACGACGACAAGTGGTATCCGGCCAAATTTGACAACCGCCACAAAATCAACATAACTCTTAACTACAAGCTTAACGACCACATCGAGCTCAATGCCTCGTGGGTTTATTCCACGGGCAATCGCATGACAGTTCCGGTGGGATTATACCAAGGGTTTCAAGACACACATATTCCATCAGAAATAGCTCCACACGAGGACAATTATTTCTATAGCGGACTCGGTCTTAAATATTATGCCGGGCGCAACAACGTTCGCCTGCCCGATTACCACCGACTCGACATTAGCGCATCATTCACCAAGCAACTGGGCAACGGGCGCAAGGGGGTGTGGCGCGTGGGGCTGTACAACGCCTATTGCCACATGAATGCCATGGTAGTGCGCCGCCGGGAATTCACATATTCGACTCCCGACAACAGCCGTCCATGGGATATATACTACGACACATTCTCGATATTCCCAATAATACCAAATGTGTCATACTCATACTACTTCTGACGCTTATCATGAATCAGCGATTGGGCAGCGACAGAATCCAGGGCTTGGGAATGGGTATTTTCATCTTTATGCGGTTGGGAATATCTTTCATGAAGTCGGCGGCCTCGACCGGAGAATCAAATCCCTCGGCGATGACATAATAGTTGCTTTCGCTGTCCTTGACCACGTATGATTGGTGCCCTTCTTTCTTCAATCGGTCGCGAAACGAGCGCGCATTGAACAGCTGCTTGTATTCGCCCACCACCACGCCATAAGGCTTCAAGTCGGCAGTCGCAGCATCGACAATGTTGACGCGGTTCACCACCATGCGCACCGAATCGCCTCCGACGACTGCCGTATTGGCCGTTCGCTCAGCCTCGATGCGGGCAAACGTGGCTTCGTCCACTCCTTCCATTTCTCGTTGGCGTTCTACAGTGCGGTCATAGGCTGCACGATAATTTGCCTCGTTAGACTTGCACGACGTCATTCCGGCCACGGCAGCAGCCACGAACAGCAATACCAAATAATTTTTCATTTCTCAACCCGGTTAATTACATGCGCAAATATACTACATGGCACCGTTATTTGCAACTCGGTTGCACGGGGCATTAACTACCTTTGTGGCAGAAAAACAAAAAAGCAGACATGAACAAAAAGTTGTTGAGAATAATCATCGCCGCCATTTTGCTTGCGGCAGCCATGTGGATAGAACACACAACCTGCCTGCCACTGTGGCAGATGCTTGCCATATACCTTATACCATACTTGATAGTCGGACTTGACGTACTTGCCGAAGCTGTCGGGGAAGTGCTTCACGGACGCATGTTCAACGAAGGCTTCTTGATGGGAATAGCAACCTTGGGGGCACTTGCAATAGGATTCCTGCCAAGCAGCGAACCCGAATTTGCCGAGGCTGTATTCGTCATGCTTTTCTTCCAAGTGGGAGAACTCTTCGAGCATCAAGCCGAAGGCAAAAGCCGCCGAGCCATAACACAGCTTATGGACATACGCCCCGACACGGCCAATGTGGCACGTGACGGGAAAGTGATGGCAGTGCCACCCGACACCGTAACCGTGGGCGAGACCATCATTATCCGCCCGGGAGAGAAAATCCCGTTAGACGGCATCATATTGGAAGGGGCTTCGGCACTGGACACCGTCGCTTTGACAGGAGAAAGTATGCCACGCAATGTAGATATCGGCGACGAGGTTGCCTCGGGGTGCGTCAACGTTTCGGGACTGCTAAAAGTGCGAGTAACAAAAAATTTCGGAGAATCAACGGCATCCAAAATCATCAACCTTGTGGAACATGCCGCCGGCAATAAGTCAAGACGAGAAACTTTCATAGCTCGATTTGCCCGAGTCTATACACCGATCGTGGTTTTTGCAGCCATCGCCCTTGCCCTGCTGCCGCCGCTGTTTTCCGAGAGCTTTGCGGCATCTTTCCCGGTATGGCTCGGCAGGTCGCTTACATTCCTGGTCGTTTCTTGCCCCTGCGCACTTGTCATATCAGTTCCTCTATCATTCTTCGGCGGTATCGGCGGAGCCTCTCGCAACGGCATCCTTGTAAAAGGGTCGAACTACATGGAAGCACTCGCGAAACTCAAAACCGTTGTTTTCGACAAGACCGGGACTCTTACAAAAGGTCGGTTTGAAGTAACAGCGGTACACCCCGAAAAATGCGACGAAAAGCACCTGCTGCATCTTGCCGCTCATGTGGAGCGTTATTCGACCCACCCGATAGCCATATCGCTTCGCGCAGCATACCCGGGAGAGAAAGATGACTGCCTTGTCGAGAACGTGGAAGAAATACCCGGACAAGGGATACGCGCCCGGGTGAATGGCGACACTGTGTGCGTCGGCAACGTCAAAATGATGGGAGCAATAGGAGCTTCGTGGCACAATTGCCACAAGGTAGGCACTGTCATTCATGTGGCCATAAATGGCGAATATGCCGGACACATAGTGGTGGCCGATACGATAAAAGAAGACTCTCGCAATGCCATCGCAATGCTCAAGAATATGGGAATCAGCAAGACCGTGATGCTGACAGGCGACAGAAAAGAAGTCGGCGACTGCGTGGCACAAGAGCTTGGCATAGACGAGTGGCACGCCGAATTGCTTCCCACAGACAAGGTTGCAATCCTAAAGCAGCTGATAGCCGACAAGGCCCAAGGCACCACTCTTGCATTTGTTGGCGACGGCATTAACGACGCTCCCGCACTCGCATTGTCCGACGTGGGCATAGCAATGGGCGGACTTGGCTCTGACGCAGCCATAGAAGCTGCCGACGTGGTGCTGATGGACGACAAGCCCACAAAAATAGCCTTGGCCATAAGTATTGCCCGCCGGACACTACGCATAGCGTCGCAAAACATATGGTTTGCCATAGGCATAAAACTACTCGTGCTTGCACTTGCCTCAATCGGATTTGCTACAATGTGGATGGCCGTGTTTGCCGATGTAGGGGTTACGGTACTTGCAGTCCTTAATGCAATGCGAACTCTCAAGACCACGCCTGTAACAGAAGTGTCGAGACCATAAAAAACGATGCTTGTAATACGGTAACGATATTTTGACGGTGACGCGAGTTTAATCAAGGCATTCTTTATCATGCCCGGTCTTTAACATGTCGAGCAAGACAAAGAGCGATTCCCTGCCACAGTTCATCAATAAGTCGATTATGCTCAATCCCGATACATGCCCGTGCCTGCTCGCCCAAATATTATAATAAGGCACATCGGCCACAAATTCAACATTGTCGGGCTTCTTCCCACCTATCAAGCCACGCCAGTCACTTGTCGGCACTCCGGCAACAGGTGCGGCAACAGAGTTTACCGGCAAGTCGAGAAAATCGACAACCACTTCATGCAAGGCCATATTAAAGTCAACAAGCCACTTGTCATGCCTGTCATACACAGCCTTAAGGTCATCTTCGGCATACTCGAAAAAAGGGGTCTTGCCATATGCCGAGAACAATGCTCCCCAGTGCACCCGCCTCCAGTCGCCATGCTCCGATATGCGCAAATCACGCATCAATATCTCTCCGCCATGCCTGTTGCCAACATGTTCCACCGGCACTGCAAGTGTCTGCACGCCATTTGCCCCAACTATGCGACAGTGGTTGTGCATCCACGAATTCTTGCCTATACTCTCTTCGGTATCTATTACTACCTTGCCATGAACCGACAACATGGCAGCGTAATACCTCACGCTGCCAAGATAAGCCGAGCTAAAAACGGCCAACTGCCCATCCACACCTGTACTACTTATCGGGATTGGCATCTTTAAACATGCGGTTCCAACGGATACCCTTATCCTTGTCAATCGACACAATCACAAACATCGGAGAACCGACAATATGATCCTCGGGAACAAATCCCCAGTACCGCGAGTCGGCCGACATGTCGCGATTATCGCCCATCATCCAGTAATAGTCCATTTTGAATGTGTATTGCGTCGCTTCCTTGCCGTTTATGTAAATCTTTCCGTCGCGCACATCAAGCGTATTGCCCTCATAATTCTTTATAACGCGCTCATAGATGGGCAGCGCATCAAGTGTCAAATCGAGTGTCATGCCTTTCTTTGGAATCCACACCGGTCCGTAATCGGCTCGTGTCCAACCATAATCATGCGTGATGGGATACACATTTATCACTTCGTCGGCAGGCACCTGTATGACATTGGTAATCCATGATATATTCTTCATCTTGCCACGCATCTCGGCAGTCAACGGCAACTGATATATCGGTGGCACAGTCCCGTCGGCTTTCACGGTGAGGCCGAGGCTCATGGCTCCAAGCTTCTCTTGCGGCATAGTAACCGAAATCCTCATGCGGTCGTCGCTGCTTATCCCGAGCAAGTCCCAAGTGGCATCGTCGATGAGCCGCCCGTCGGTCTGCACGTAATAATTATACTGCACATTCTTAGGCTCAGGCAACGGCTTGCCATCGATATATATGATGTTATCCTTTATCTGCAAAGTATCGCCGGGCAGCCCTACGCAACGTTTGACATAGTTTTCGCGCCTGTCAACGGGGCGATATATCACGTCACCATATTTCTCCTTATTAGCCCAAATTGCCGCCCGCCCGCCGGGTTCTATCTCGCAAAGCGTGTAATAGTCGGGATTCTGCACCTTTAGGGCGACCGTGTCCCCGGCAGGATAGTTAAACACCACTATGTCAAACCGCTCCACATTACGGAATCCCTTAAGGCGATGATAATCCCACTGAGGCCACTCGATATAAGACTTGCAGTTAAGCACGGGAATAGTGTGCTGTGCAAGAGGAAAATGCAGCGGCGTGTTGGGTACGCGAGGCCCATATATCATCTTGTTGACCCACAGGTAATCTCCCACAAGCAATGTCTTTTCGAGCGAGGACGACGGTATCTGGTAATTCTGCCCTATGAATATGAATATGAAATATACAAGCACAAGGGCGTAAACGATGGCATCGACCCACCCCATTATATAACGCAGGGTGCGGTTGCGGCTGCGCTTCCACCAGTTCAAGGGTATGTACTGGGTAAGGTAAATGTCGGCAAGCAGTGGCAAGAATAATATCACCCACCACGAGCCAAGCCAGATGACCCATCCTATATATATGGCCGCAACTATGCCAAACCGTATCCAACGCGTGCGTTTCACACGTTTAAGCCGCTCGCGCAGAGAGCCGCCGCAAGCCTCTACTTCAATTTCTTGTTTTGTTTTATCACTCATTTCTCATCGAATGCTTAGAATTTCAACATGTCGTCCATCCCATAGAAGCCTGTCTTGTCACACAGCCACTCGGCAGCGACCACGGCACCCAGTGCAAATCCGTCACGGCTAAATGCCTCGTGGGTAATGGTGATTTGGTCAACCGGCGACTTATACTTTATGATATGAGTACCCGGCACCTCGCCAACGCGCTCATGCTCTATGCGTATTTCGTTGCTTGAGGGAGCATCGCTTTCGGTCCACGCCGTTTTGCGTTCCATGTTGCCGATTATTCCCTCGGCAAGAGTTATTGCTGTTCCACTCGGATGGTCGAGCTTGTGAATATGGTGTATCTCTTTCATGCCGACGTCATATTGGCCGAAACCGTCCATAAGCCGGGCAAGATACTTGTTCACAGCAAAAAAGATGTTCACTCCTATGCTGTAATTCGAGGAATAAAAGAATGTGGCATCGGTGTCATTCTCCATCTCTTTCCGCAACTGAGGGATTCGGTCGGTCCACCCCGTACTGCCCGACACCACCTTCACGCCGTTGCGCATGGCTCGCAGGCAGTTGTCATAGGCACTTGCCGGAGTGGTAAACTCTATCGCCACATCGGCACTGCGGAACGCTTCCCCGTCGATATCCCCAAAATTGTCAACATCTATAACACTCACTATATCGTGTCCACGCTGCCGGGCAAACTTCTCGATGGCGTGACCCATTTTCCCATAACCGATTAATGCTATTTTCATTGTCTTGTACAAGAGATTGTGGCAACAAAGATAGTGTATCTTGCCAAAAGATGCAAGGCAAGCTCAATTACAAAAAACATTTCGGCCACAGTGCCGTCAAGATGGTTGACAAGCAACTGTAGCCGAAGTTGGCCTTGCGATATAAATCTGCCACCAAGATTACTTTTTCACATCATATTGATATATGATTTCACCGCGATGGTTGATTAGGAAAAAGCGCATTAGGTTGTCGGACGTAGAAAGCACCATAAACCCTTCGTCACCGCTACAGAACTGTGTTCCGTCGATAGGTTTCACACTTTTACGGGCGAGCGACCCCGACGAATTTACAAAATACTGTACCTTGCTGTCTTTTACTTGTATGTGCTGGAAATTATGAATGTGACCGCACACGTAGGCATCGACTCCATACTTGTCGAGCAACGGCTTGACGCGCTTTTGCAAATCGGTGCGCTCCGACTCGTTCTTGTCGGTATCGGCAAAAATAGGATGGTGGCCAAAGACCACTTTCCACTTGGCATCACTTGCCGCAAGAGTCGCATCGAGCCATTCAAGCTCGGCTGCTATCGACTGCTTGCCGGCATCGGCATAGTCTTCGGTGTCACGACGATACTTGTCGATAAGCGGTGCCGTATCGATGAACACAAACAATATTTTCTCGTTGCCGTCTTCCACCTCTTTCTCAAAGGCATAGTAACGCGACGGCATGACCCACCGGCGGCTCACATTCTTATAGTCGAGTACGGCCTGCGTGTTGCCGCGATACTCGTGATTGCCAAGTATTGCATACCAGTCAATCATCAAATCGGGATGCGAATAGATAAGTTCGTAGTTGGTCATCCACAATGGGTCGTCCACGCTCTGCACTCCCTCGAAGTGATGCACATCGCCAATGGCTGCCACAAACTCGGGATCTACATCCTCGGCCATCCAACCCATGAGTTCGGCTATGGTCTTTTGTTCAAAATATCCGTTGCGTCCGAGGTCGTTGGCAACATAAATCGAAGTCGAGTTTGCCGGGATATCGGGTTTCTGGAACTTAACTTGAGCCATTGCATTGCCCACCAAGGCAATCAACGCGATAAAAATCAATGTCAGTCGTTTCATTCTGTAATTTTTCGTTATGGTTAAAAACTAAGAAACTGTTTAAATTCTGCAATATTTTGACATGAAGAGAACCGCTTCGACACTCCTCAAACGAACATCTGAAGCAGTTCTCTCATTTTACCATCTTTTTTACTCTTGCCCGTAAGCTCCGAAGTAAGACGCAGGCTCGGGCGAAGTAAAGGTGTTGTTTTCAACAATACCTGCAAGGCCTTCCATAGTTATGCCTGTGCTGCCGAAATTGCGGGTGAAATCGGTCTTGCCGCCGGTGAGTGCGGGCGAGCCTGCTTGCAAATGGAAGTCCCATGCATCGTTCCATGTGGCAGGAGCCCCGGTCGAATTGGCCCCGACATTTATGTCGATGTCGCTTTGTTGGGTGAAATTAACAAACATCGGGTCGTTGTCGCCCGGAGTTGCGCTGCGCTTGTCGTTGGCTCCCACAAGAATGCCTTCGGCTTCGTTTGCCTGCATCTGGTCGATACCGGCTTGAGTAGAAGCAAAATAGAAATTAGGAGTGATTATCGAACGAGGGTCTTCGGGAAGCTCTGTATCGTGCTTCAATCCCCAACGGCAGTCGTATATTATATTGTTGTAAACCTCGGCATATATGTTTTCTTCGAGCCATATCGAACCGCCTTTTATGCCCGGACGGCGCCATCCGTCGTTGACGAGCGTATTGTTATAGGCTACAATATGCGTGGCAAGGTTGACAAGGTCGGTGTTAGACAATTTGAAACCGTTGGTATTGGCGTCATAAATGAGATTGTATGCAACATCAACCGTGCATTCCGACTTATAGTTGATAGCGTCGCCGCCATCATAGCCATTGCTGATAAAACGGTTATTTGCAACAATCGACTGGCCGCCGGTGATATAAATCTGATCCTCGGCATTGTTCATCAATGTGCAATTTGTAATAATCATGCGCCCATCGGGATTGCAGAAGTGGATTGCAGGAACGCCTTCGCCGGTTTCCGACTTAAACAACTTGTTAATGAACGACTGCGAGTTCTCGGTTGTTTGAGCCCCGCCATATTCTATGGTCACGTGATTCAAATAAAGCTCTTGACAGTCAAATCCGCAAATTATGCCGCCCCAGTTGCGAGAAAAACGGTCGCTCTTGGAACTTTCCTCCACGGTGAATGTGATAGGATTCTCTTCGGTACCCATGCAATACATGTTACCAAGCACTACGACCTCGGGCTTGACAGTCGTATTCGAAGCAATGACGGTAACGCCTTCCTCAACATAAAGAGAAGTATTCTTCGGCACCACAAAGTGGTCGGTAAGTATCACAGTCGAGTCCTTTCCCCATATGATAGCCGATTCTGGATACTCATTTTCGGGGTTCTCGCCCGGTCCCGGATTGGGATTAGGTTCATCGTCACTACATGCGGCAAGCGACAAAAGTGCCACGGTTGCAAAAACACTAAAAAATTTACGTTTCATTTCTTTCTTAATTTGTGGTTATATATTTGTCTGTTTATCTTGTCATAGTTTAAATCTCACGCCCAACAGCAAGCCTATGCCACGACGGTCCTTGCGTATCAAGGTCTTGCCACTTCCCGGATTCTGTCCGGGGAACTTGTCGTTGTAATCGTTGTGAGTCTTGATGTAACGTTCCGAAGCAGTGTTAAGCAGGTTGGTGCCTTTGCCGAAGATTGTCACGCCACATTTGAATTTCTTCTCGACCGAAGCATCAAGCGCGACTTCGCCCTTGTCCCAATAATCCGAGTCAAGATATTGCGACACAATTGCAATCTTCTCTCCCGTATAGCTGCACGCCAACTGAGCGTCCCATCCATGCTTCGTGTCTTTATACATAAGCGTGAGATTGGCCACATGAGGAGCCTGCCCCAACAACGGGCGCGACTGTTCCACGTCGAAACGCTTTGTATTGCCCTCGGCATCCTGCCCATATAGAATCTTGGTCGTGGTTATTTTTGAATGTGTGTAGGTATAATTAGCTTTCACGCCAAAGTTGCGGAAGTACTTGATAATATCAATCTCCACGCCATAATTGGTGGCATTTCCCACATTGTCGGGGCCGTAACCAACTTGCCGGTTTATGGTACGGCTCACATATTCTATAGGGTCGGTAAGATGCTTGTAAAATACTCCTGCCATGAATTCTTCGCTTGCACTCGGATACCATTCCCAACGCAAATCCACATTGTCGATGCGAGCACGCTTCAATTCATTGTTACCAAATTCCAGATAATCTTCATTGATAATAGTATAAGGAACAATTTCAAAGAAGCCCGGACGGTTAATCGACTTGAAATAAGAAGCCCTAATGTTCATGTCTTTTATCGGTGAGTATTTAACATGAACCGACGGCAGTACATCCCAATACCTTTGTTTGCTCTCGGGGTCGTTGCTTACCGTGGGGTAAGTCATCGAATAAGACTGCAATGTATGCTCTGCGCGCAAGCCTGCTATCACATGCCACTTGGTACGCGCCAACTTAATCTGGCCATACACGGCACCTATGTTTTCGTCGGCCGTATAATTAAGAGGACCTACGCTGCCATGAGGCGTGGTTACCTGCCACGCTATTTCATTGATATTGTCAAAATCCACTCCTTGCACAGGGCGACTCGATCCACCGGGAGTAAAGTTATATGTAATGTGGGTGTTGTCGCGCGACTTGTCGCGATACATGCCACCGGCTTTCACGTTCAAGTCGAAATGTCCGACTTTGCGGTCATACTTTAGGTTGAGATAGCCTGCAATGTCGCGGTCGGAATTATGCTCAAACCGGCGTTCTCCATGATCGGCTGTCACCACCGATTCGTAATTCTGCACCAGATTCTCAAGACTTGTGTAAGTGTTGTCGGGACGCTTATACCTTGCGTCGGCAAACTCTGCAGTCCAGTCGAGTCCCAATCCTTCAAGCAGCAGGTTGTTATGATGTCCCGTGAGCGTAGAAGCGAAAATCGACTGCTTGGTTTGACGGGCGCGAGTTTCAAGGGTTTGCAACAAATCGCCATTTTCCGGATCGTAATTAAGCGACAAGTTTGTTTCAACGCTCTCGCGCACCTGGTTTGAGATATTGCTGAAGAAGGCGTTATACCACTCTATGTCATTGTCGGCATTGAATGTATAATCGAGTTTCAAGTGCAACCCCGTCTGCAATTGCTGCTCAGAATATACCCGTTCGCGCATGTCGCTCAGCCTGACGGCCGTTTCGCGTTGGTTCATATTATCGGTAAAAAACAGGCTGCTCTTTGTGCGGTAAGTATTTTGCAGACTCCCGGCAAAGATAAATCCCAACCGGTTGTCAAGCAATCGATTGCCCACCGTCAATCCCGCTACAATGTCGGGCATGGGGTGATAATAGTCAAGTGTGGAAGTTCCCTGCTTGAAATCTACCAATGTTGCCTGATATTCTGTTCCGAAAGCCTCGCGCGGAGACTCCGACGTTATATTGCCGTGGTCAAACCCAATAAACTTATTTTCGATATTCATCGTGTTATATCCGCCTGCCACGTTGGCATTAAACGTGAATCGCGACGGGGCGTTTTTCATCACCATGTTTACCACGCCACCGGTTGCGTCGCCCTCCATATCGGCGGTAAGCGATTTTGTCACTTCAAGCCTGTCGAGCAAGTCGCTCGGAAATATGTTGAGAGGCACGTAACGATTGGCATCGTCGGGACTTGGTATCTTCACTCCGTTCACGAGAGTATAGTTATACCGCTTGTCCATGCCGCGCAATATGGCATACTGCTCGTTGTCGCTGCTTCCCTTGTCAAGCACCACGCCCGACATGCGCTGCAACACGCCTGCCACATCAAGGTCGGGAGAGACTTCTATGCTGTTGGCACTCATTATATTCAATATATTTGCCGATGTACGCTCTACCATGCGAGCACTGGCATCTGTGCGGCGGTTGGCGCTACCTATTACCGATACCTCGCCAAGCACGTTGTCTTCGGGCTTCAACGCCACGTTGACAGTGGCATCACCCGACACCGGGGCTTCGTAATTTTCATAACTAACATAATGCCATACGAGCGTAACCTTCTTCCCGGATGGAATTTCAAGCACATACGAGCCGTCCAATCCCGAAGAAGTACCCACTCCGGGCAACTCTTTGCACGAAACGATGGCACCTACCAATGTTTCCCCTGTCGATGAATCGGTTACAACACCTTCTACCTTGTAAGCATTAGCAGTCACCGAAGCGACAATCATCACCAATGCCAAAAACAAATATCTCATAAAAACTATAAATAACTGTATTCTGTAAATCTCGGCGCAAAAGTAGTGGCGTCAAATAACAACAGTTTTACACATCTATTACAATCTTGTAACATTTATCCAAGGTATCGTTGGCAAGGGAATAGCACATTTATGCCAATACTCCGCCCACTCTTGCATTTTGACCTCGCAGATGCTATTTTTGCAAAAAAATCAAAACTTATGACTAAAGAGGAAGTTGTCGTTGACAAATATCTTGCCGGAACCGCAGGCATGGCACATTGTATAAAAGCAGCACTAATCGACATGGACGGAGTCCTTTATGACTCGATGAAAAACCACACTGCGGCATGGTTCCGCATGGCTACCGAACTCGGCATAGAATGCACGCGCGACGAATTTTACGCCTACGAGGGGATGACCGGCGCCGCCACTATTGACATACTGTTCAAGCGAGCCTATGGGCGTAATGCTTCTCCCGAAGAGGCTAAAGAATTATATGCCAGGAAGGCCAGATATTTCATGGAAACAGGCGAGCCGCAAATGATGCCGGGCGCGACCCGTATGCTGGAAGTCCTGCGCAACGCAGGCATAGAACGTGTGTTAGTCACAGGCTCGGGACAGCATTCAATCCTCGACCGCCTCGACCGCGACTATCCCGGGATTTTCGCTCCCGACAAGCGGGTGACGGCAATGAACGTCACACACGGCAAGCCCGACCCAGAACCTTACCTAAAAGGGTTGGAATTTGCCGGATGCGGGCCACACGAAGCCGTAGTGATTGAAAATGCGCCACTCGGAGTGTTGGCCGGGCACCGCTCTGGATGCTTCACCATAGGCATTACCACCGGCCCCATTCCACGCCACGACATGGAAAAAAGCGGTGCCGACATAGTATATGGCTCCATGCCCGAATTTGCCGACAAACTCCCGGAACTTATAACCGCATTCAAAAACCGACAAGCAAAATGAATCACCAGCAAATCATATTCTCTAACGACATACAAAAATCCCTCGACACAATAATGCAAGGGATTGACCACAGCAAGGCCTTCATTCTGACCGACATCAACGTCAAGCAATTTGTGTTCCCCAAAATAGCAGAACTACCCGCTGTAAAAGCGTTGCAATGCATAACGATAAAGTCGGGCGACTTGAACAAAAATATCGAATCGGCGGCAACCGTGTGGAAGCAGCTCGACGAATACGGAGCCACGCGCCGCTCGGTGATGATAAATATCGGCGGCGGGGTCGTAACCGACCTCGGCGGCTTCGCAGCCTCGGTGTTCAAACGCGGCATCAGGTTTATAAATGTCCCTACCACCTTGCTTGGTGCCGTAGATGCCGCGATTGGTGGGAAAACCGGCATAAATTTCAACGGATTGAAAAACGAGATAGGCGTATTCAACGAGGCCGACGCGGTTATCATATCGACGCTGTTTTTCGACACGCTGCCGATGAGCGAATTAAAATCGGGCTACGCCGAGATGCTTAAGCACGGGCTGCTTAGCGACCGCCAATATTTCTCAGACTTGATTAACCACGACATAGCAGGAAACGACCCGGAAAAATTGCTTGAACTGCTTAAACGCTCTGTCATAATAAAGCGCGACATAGTTGCCGCCGATTCTCACGAACAGGGGCTGCGCCGCGCGCTCAACCTTGGGCACACGGTAGGACACGCCTTCGAGAGTATGGCAATGAAACGCTCAGAGCCTGTCCCTCACGGATATGCAGTGGCATGGGGACTTGTAGTCGAACTTGTCCTATCCAATATGATTTACAAATTTCCAAGCGACATACTATATGCCGTGGCAAGATTTGTCAAGGAACACTACGGCACGTTCCATATCGGCTGCAACGACTATGACAACCTCGTTGCACTCATGCAGCACGACAAGAAAAGCCGAAGCGGCGAAATCAACTGTTCCCTGCTGTCCGACATAGGCAAAACAGAACTCGGCACAGTCGTCAGTGCCGACGATGCAAAAGCCGCCTTAGACATATATCGAGACTTAATGCAATAAACCGCAGTTCATGCCCCGCTCAAGAATATCTTAACCCGCAAAAGCCATTAAAAGACAACTTCGGAGTCATGATTAAGACTCTGCAAAACGGGTTCTGAGCAGATTGCGCAACCGATAAATATAATAATGAGCCTTTTCGGGTTCGGGTTGTCGCACAAGGTGCTCCACTATCATATCAATATTATTGACCCAGAAAACAAACTTGCTATCGGGCGTATAATTGGCGCAGAAACCCAATAGGCTGCCAAGGTCGAATTCTTCACCGGTGATTCCGGCACCTGCAAGCATGGCATCATGGGCATTGCACTCCTGCTCTATATGGGCAGGCACCATCAATATGGGCTTGCCCATATACATAGCCTCGCATATCGATTCAAAACCGGCTGTGCTTGCATAAGCCCGGCATCCCGCCATCTGCTCCAAGAACGCACGGTCGTCAAGTTGGTAAAACCTCAGCGTTGCATCAATCTCCTTTATCTCGGCCTCTCCCTTACAATCCCAAAAGAAGCGCAGTGGAACGTCGGGACGCAACCTGTGCCACTCCATTACTTGCTCGGCAAAACCCGAATTGACCATGTATCCGTGTATATAATCACCGTCCGACGGCTGCTGCTGCAATGCCTCGCGACGGAGCAACGGAGGCACCACGTATATATGCCGGCCTGCGTCGTCGGGCATTCGTCTGAACGACAGGGCAAGCAACCTGTTAGCTCCTATCGATGTCATGCGCGTGAACATCTTCAACATTTCAAGTTGCAACCGGTTTACACGAGGGAAATTAAAATCTTTATGCAGGAACAAATACTGATGCCCTATGCAAATCTGAGTAACGCCCGGATGGCAAAACAAATAAGTCAGTCCCGTAAGCAGTTCATAAAAGTTAACCACAACGTCGGCACCCGACTGCCTGATGCGCCTGTTTATAAAAGCTATGCTGCGCACGAATGCCGGCAGCCTCAACATATTATACACGATACTGCGACCCAGTTTATTCCGGCGGTTGGCAGGTGTAGGTAAGAAATTAGGACTCTCGAACCGCAACAACGGAGCTCGCAACCTGCGCTTGAAAAATTCGGGCAGTTCCCTCTGCCTGCTTTTTCCCACAAGCACTTCCACCACTTCGTGCCCGCGGGCTACAAGATGCTCTTCAAGCGTCAAAGCCTGCGTCAAGTGGCCGCGCCCTTCCCCCTGTACGATAAACAAGAATTTCATGATGCAATAGTTATTATTTGGGCTTCTGCCTTGTCGCAAGGCAAGTCGGCAACGATATCGGTATAATATACGACATCCCAGTTTCCCTCCTCGTCCTCCACAAGAGCCGACATGGTTTCAACCCAGTCGCCCGAATTGAGGTAGTGTATCCCTTCGTAATAAACATTGTCGGGATGATGAATATGCCCGCATATGATTCCATCATACTTTCTCACCTTTGCAAACTCTGCAAGCGTATGCTCGAAATCCGAAATGTAGTTCACAGCCGATTTCACCTTTTGCTTCACTTGCTGCGACAACGAATAGTATGGCTTGCCACGGCGGGCTCGCACCCTATTATAAAAGCTGTTGAACGACAGCAAGAAAGTATAACCGATGTCGCCAAGCATGGCCAACCACCGCATTTGCGTAGTAACCCGGTCGAATACATCGCCGTGGGTAATGAAATAACGCCTGCCGCCACTTTCTATCTCATAATCGCGGACAATAGTTATATTATAGAAATTAAGCGGCGCAAGCCCGTCGAGAAAATCATCGTGGTTGCCCCTGACGTATATCACCTGCGTGTCCTTGCGCTCCATCATGCGCATCAGTATTTTAAAGAAACGGGTATGGTAGCTTTGCCACTTGCGCATTCCACTCTTTTTCAAGTGCCACCCGTCAATGATGTCGCCGTTAAGGACAAGCCTCTCACAATCCACATTGCTCAAGAAGTGGCACACCTCATCGGCCTTTGAATGCGACGTGCCAAGATGGATATCCGACAATACTATGGTACGATAATACTTCCTTTGTTCCATTTTCAAGGATATGTTGTTTCTAAGTTTCACAAAGATAGCCTGCCTTTATAACAATTATATTGCAATCAAGTAATGTTTCGGTAACAATACCTGCAAACTCAATTGGCATTTTTTGCACATAAAATTGTATTTATTTACTTTTATGATGTTAAAATTTGATACGTTTTATGTCGTTTTAATCAGATAAGCCTATATTTGCACAATTTAATCATTAATCTTGTCAAGTGTTAACCGCGCTTGAAGGTGTTTTTTGTAAAATCGAGCTTGCATTAACACATTGTACAAGAGATTCTACCAAGGCGATACACAACCAGTGGCATCTATCGGCCGGCAGGATTTTATACGATAAATTATGAATTTAGAAATAGCATTAGTACTAATCGCTCTCGCAGCAATGCTCGCAGCATTGATTGCCGACAAGCAACGCCCCGGCATGATATTGTTTACGGTGGTCGTATTCTTCTTATGCTGCCGCATAATCACCCCGGGCGAGCTGCTCGAAGGATTCAGCAACAAAGGGATGATTACAGTCGCCTTGCTGTTCCTTGTCAGTGAGGGGGTAAGACAATCGGGAGCTTTAAGCCAACTTATAAAAAAAATACTGCCACAAGGGAAAACCACCACATGGAAAGCCCAACTGCGCATGTTGCCTGCGATAGGGTTCATATCGGCTTTTTTGAACAACACTCCGGTTGTAGTAATTTTCGCTCCGATAATCAAGCGTTGGGCACGTTCGGTAAACCTCCCGGCAACCAAGTTCCTAATCCCCCTGTCATATGTTACCATTCTTGGCGGCCTGTGCACGCTGATAGGCACTTCCACCAACCTCGTGGTACACGGCATGATGATAGAAGCCGGATACAAGGGACTCAGCATGTTTGAACTGGCATGGATAGGCGTGCCTATAACAGTTGCCGGCATCATTTACATCATGCTCGTGTCAAAACGCATGTTGCCAGAAGAACGCAAAGGGCCCGAGATCGTGGAAGACGAGGAAGAAAAATCCGAGAACCTGCACCCGGTGGAAGTGGTACTGGGACCTCGATTCCCCGGCATCAACAAGACACTGCGCGACTTTGACTTCAAACGCCACTACGGAGCCGAGGTAAAAGAAATAAAAAGAGGCGGCAACGTAATCACCAAACGAATCGACAAGACCCGCCTATACGAAGGCGACACGCTCGTGGTACTCGCCGACGATTCATTTATCGCCACATGGGGCGAATCTTCGGTATTCCTTATGATTGCAAACGGCCACGACGCAATCCCCCAACCCAAGCGCAGCAAGCGCACCTTTGTACTCACTCTGCTCATATTGATGATTTTAGGAGCCACCATCGGAGAACTGCCCATAACCCAGGAAATGTTTCCAAACATCAAGCTCGACATGTTCTTCTTTGCAGCCGTGACAACGGTCATCATGGCCTGGACCAACACTTTCCCTGCTCGCAAATACACCAAATTCATATCTTGGGACATATTGATTACGATTGCCTGCGCATTTGCAATAAGCAAGGCAATGACCAATTCCGGCCTTGCCGACTTGATAGCCAATTTCATAATAGGGCTTAGCAACGACCACGGCCCATACGTGCTGTTGGCCATTCTATACATAATCACCAATATCATAACAGAACTCATCACCAACAATGCCGCCGCAGCACTTGCGTTCCCGCTTGCGCTGTCGCTTGCCAACCAATTAGGGGTAGATCCCACTCCTTTCTTTATCGTGATATGCATAGCGGCATCGGCCGGGTTCACCACTCCGATAGGATACCAGACCAACCTCATAGTACAAGGTATCGGGAACTATAAATTCACCGATTTCATCAGAATCGGGTTGCCACTCAACATACTGGTGTTCTTAATATCGATATTCTTGATTCCACAGATTTGGCCCTTTGAATTTTAATGTATGATTATGGGAAACGACAACAACATATACCCGGTTTTCGACAAAATGCTCAACCGTGCCGACAAGGAAGCCCTGCTCGGACAACGCGGATTGATGGTGTGGTTTACCGGACTCAGCGGCTCGGGGAAAAGTACGGTCGCCATTGCCCTTGAGAGAGAATTGCAGCAACGCGGCATACTGTGCCGCCTGCTCGACGGCGACAACATACGCACCGGCATCAACAACAACCTTGGCTTCAGCGAAGCCGACCGCATGGAAAACATACGCCGCATTGCCGAAGTTTCCAGGCTGTTTGTCGATACCGGCATTGTAACCTTGGCTGCTTTCATCAGCCCGCTGCAGTCGATGCGCAGCATGGCAGCCGACATCATAGGGCATGACGATTTCGTGGAAATATACATAAGCACTCCCGTCGAGGAATGTGAACGCCGCGATGTCAAAGGCCTGTATGCCCGTGCGCGCCGCGGCGAAATAAAGGACTTCACAGGCATATCGGCTCCGTTTGAAGCCCCACAGAATCCCGCGCTCACAATCGACACCTCGCGCGTCACATTGCAGCAATCGGTCGAAACCATACTGCAACTAATCTTGCCTAAGATAGCACAACGCAAGCATGGCAAACTTGAGTGATGCCCCATGCCGAGCGAGCGCAACCTGTCCTATTCCCACAGATAATTTAAGGAAAACTAAAATAAACAATGGAAGAAAATTACAAGCTGAGCCACTTGAAAGAACTCGAAGCCGAATCGATACATATCATTCGGGAAGTGGCAGCCGAATTTGAAAACCCCGTGATGCTTTATAGCATCGGCAAAGATTCCAGCGTAATGGTACGCCTTGCCGAAAAAGCTTTTTATCCGGGCAAAGTGCCATTCCCATTGATGCACATCGACTCTAAGTGGAAATTCAAAGAAATGATACAGTTCCGCGACGAGTATGCAAAAAAATATGGTTGGAATCTCATCGTTGAAAGCAACATGGAAGCATTCCGCGCCGGAGTGGGTCCGTTCACCCACGGCAGCAAGGTGCACACCGACTTGATGAAGACGCAGGCACTGCTGCACGCATTAGACAAATATAAATTTGATGCCGCATTTGGCGGTGCCCGCCGCGATGAAGAAAAATCTCGTGCCAAGGAACGCATCTTCTCGTTCCGCGACCGTTTTCACCAATGGGACCCGAAGAACCAACGTCCCGAGTTGTGGGACATTTACAACACACGCATCCATAAAGGCGAAAGCATCAGAGTGTTTCCACTAAGCAACTGGACAGAACTCGACATTTGGCAATACATACGCCTCGAAAACATTCCAATCGTACCTCTCTACTTTGCCAAAATGCGCCCGGTGGTGGAAATCGACGGCAATCTTATAATGCCCGACGACGACCGTCTGCCAGAGAAATACCGCGACAAGATTCAAATGAAAATGGTAAGATTCCGCACCCTTGGATGTTGGCCCTTGACAGGAGCGGTAGAAAGCAATGCCGACACTATCGAAAAGATTGTCGAAGAAATGATGACGACAACCAAGAGTGAACGCACCACGCGGGTCATCGACTTTGACCAAGAAGCCAGCATGGAGCAAAAGAAACGTGAAGGATACTTCTAAGTGAAACTTTTACGACGATGGAAAACAATAACAAAATAGATATTAAGGCATTCCTCGACAAGGACGAGCAAAAAGACTTGCTGCGGTTCTTGACTGCCGGTTCGGTAGATGACGGGAAATCGACACTCATAGGACACTTGCTATATGACAGCAAGAAAATTTATGAAGACCAACTCGACGCATTGAAGCGCGACAGCAAGAGAATAGGCAACGCAGGCGACCACATCGACTATGCCTTGCTCCTCGACGGGCTGAAAGCCGAACGCGAGCAGGGTATAACCATTGACGTGGCCTATAGATACTTCTCGACAAACAACCGCAAGTTTATCATTGCCGACACCCCGGGACACGAGCAATACACGCGCAACATGATTACCGGAGGCTCGACGGCCAATCTTGCAGTGATTCTTGTCGATGCACGGCTCGGGGTAATAACGCAGACCCGCCGGCACACGTTCCTGGTTTCGCTGCTTGGAATCAAGCATGTAGTCCTGGCTGTAAACAAAATGGACCTGGTCGGCTTCTCCGAGACTCGTTTTAATGAAATTGTCGCCGACTACATGCAGTTTGTCGGGCAACTCGGCATTCCCGATGTCACATGCATACCGTTGTCGGCTCTCGAAGGCGACAATGTGGTAGAAAAGTCGGAACGCACGCCTTGGTATCACGGCAAGACGCTGCTCGACTATCTTGAAACCGTACATATCGACAACGACCATAACCTCACCGACTTCCGCTACCCGGTTCAATACGTCTCGCGTCCCAACCTCGACTTCCGCGGATTCTGCGCAAAAGTGGCATCGGGCGTGGTACACAAGGGCGACGAAGTGGTGGCATTGCCTTCGGGCAAGCGGTCGCGCGTGAAAAGCATAGTGACATACGACGGCGAACTCGATTATGCGTTCCCGCCACAATCGGTAACGCTCACGCTCGAAGACGAAATCGACGTGTCGCGAGGCGACATGCTCGTGCATCCCGACAACATGCCGTGTATCGGCCGCAACTTCGAGGCCATGCTCGTGTGGATGGACGAAGAAGCGATGGATGCCAACAAGTCATTCTTCATAAAGCAGACAACCAACACAAGCCGTGCACACATCGACAGCATAAAATACAAGGTGGACGTGAACACAATGGAACACTTGTCGATAGACAACGGCAAGCTCACCAAAGAGACATTGCCTCTGCAACTCAACCAGATTGCGCGTGTCGTGATAACCACCGCACGTGAATTGCTGTTTGACCCGTTCAACAAGAACAAGGCAACAGGCTCTTTCATACTTATCGACCCTATAACCAACAACACAAGTGCCGTAGGCATGATAATCGACCGCATCGACGACCGAGACATGCTTATCGACACCGACCTGCCAACGCTCGACCTGCCGCGGTTGGGCATAACTCCCGACCACTACGACGCAGTGGAACGCGCGGCAAAGGAATTGTACCGACAAGGCATTGAAGTAAAAATAATAAAATAAGCAAGCCAATGGGATTGATAGAATTTAATAAATTGCCGGTCAACACCCTTGTTGGCGCAGATTGGAACACTTTTAAACGAATCACGGCGGGACGCGAAATAGGCCAAGGCTATAAAGGCAAATACATGCTCACAAAGGGCGTGTGCAGGCTCATGTCGATGCTCGTACCCTTGCAAGACAAGCGTTACAGACGTTTGTTGCAAGACAAGCCACTCATGCACGACCCCGTGTTCATCCTCGGCCATTGGCGCAGCGGCACCACTTTCGTACACAATGTCCTGGCATGCGACAAGCACTTCGGATACTGCACTACATATCAGACGGTATTCCCACACTTGATGATGTGGGGTCAACCTTTCTTCAAGAAAACCATGAGTTGGCTCATGCCCGACCACAGGCCTACCGACAACATGGAACTCGCCGTCGATTTACCTCAAGAAGAAGAATTCGCACTCTCCAACATGACGTCGTGCAACTACTACAACTTCTGGTTCTTTCCTCAGCACATGCAGGAATATGCCGATAAGTATTTGCTGATGGACGACATCTCAGATGACGAATTGCGCGAATTTGAGCAAGTATTTACCAAGATGATAAAAATAGCCTTGTGGAATACCGGCGGTACGCAATTCTTAAGCAAGAATCCTCCACACACGGGGCGCGTGCGCGAACTGGTAAAAATGTTCCCTAACGCCAAGTTCATCTACTTGATGCGCAATCCATACACGGTTTTTGAAAGCACACGCAGCTTCTATGGCAACACCATAAAGCCTCTGCAGTTGCAGGCCATAAGCGACGAAGAGCTTGAGCGCAACATCATCTCGGTGTATGCAAAGCTGTATCACAAATATGAAGCCGACAAGAAGCATATCCCTGCCGGCAACCTGATTGAAGTGAAATTTGAAGATTTTGAAGCCGATGCCATGGGCATGACCGAGAAAATCTATCGTTCGCTCAATCTGCCCGGATTTGAAGAGGCTCGCCCTGCTATCGAGGCATATGTGGGCGGCAAAAAAGGATATAAAAAGAATAAATACAAATACGACGACAGAACGGTGCAGTTGGTGCAAGACAATTGGAGCTTTGCCCTAAACGACTGGAACTACACTCTCTGAAAATAATCGTCACATCTATTTTCTGAAACATTATGAAAACATTACGACAACTCATCGGCATATTGATGTTATGCTGCGGTGGAATGGCATTCGCTCAACCGGGTGTTTACATGATTAATTACGGTGACATGGACCACTGGCTCGATCGCCAAATCAAGGAATCGGGCATTATAGGAGGCGAAACAAAACACGTGTGGGCTATCGGCCCGACGATGACCATCGAGGGTGACGAGGCATATACCAACAAGGGAGGTTCGCCATGGGCTTCGTCAAACGTTATGGCAAAAGTGGCCGGAATCACAAAGACCAACACGTCGGTGTTTCCCGAGAAACGTGGCGACGGCTACTGCGCCCGATTGGAAACCCGCATGGAAAAGGTAAAAGTACTCGGACTCATAAACATGGAAGTTCTGGCAGCCGGCTCCATCTTCCTTGGCAACGTACACGAACCCATAAAAGGAACAAAGAATCCACAGAAGATGCTCAACTCTGGCATTCCGTTCACCAAGAAGCCAAAGGCCCTGATGTTTGACTACAAAGTGCAAATGTCGCCGCGCCTCAACCGCATCAAGTCAACCGGATTTGGCGGAAAGGACGAGATTCCGGGACGCGACCTGCATGAAGTAAACCTGTTCTTGCAACGCCGTTGGGAAGATGCCAATGGCAACATCTTTGCCGAGCGCATAGGCACAATGGTGGTTCGCTTCAGCGAAGACTGCGACTGGCAGAATGGTGCCACCTTCACAATCCTGTATGGCGACATCACACACGACCCGGCTTATGACGAGAGCATGATGGGACTCAATTCCACCATCAGGTATGGCGTTAACAGCGAGGGAGAAAGCGTCCCCATTCAAGAGGTTGGCTGGGGCGACCCCGACGACACACCTACCCACATACAATTGCAATTCACGGCAAGCCACGGCGGTGCCTACATTGGCTCTCCCGGCAACATCCTGTGGATTGACAACGTAAAATTAGTATATTGATTTTACCATAACACAGAGGCGCGATTAATCGCGCCTCTGCAATATAAATACCGAGATTACGATACACCACATTTCGACACACATACTCTCCATGAGAAAAACCATCTTAGCTGCGATTATTGCCTTATCGACAGCGGCCATGCAGACTATTGCCTCAGTGCCGCAGGCTGCCGTCGATTCAGTAAGCCACATCCTTGCAGGACAGAATCCTCTCGCAGAACTCGATTCGGCCAATGTGTACCTTATCACCCGTGCCGAAATAGATTATGAACAATACGAGTATATCTTCGGCAACTACATGATTCCGTTCGCACTGAAAAACCGTGACCGCATCCCCGATGCCGACCTTGCGTGGCTGTACCGTAATTACTCTATTATCTTTGCCATGCAAGAAAAAACCGACCGCGAAATAGCCGCAATCGACTCGGCTGTACTGCTAATCGAAAATGTCGATGACGAACCTGCCACAAAGGCTGCGATTTACGCTAACGCCGGCGACTCGCAGATTCGCTCGGGAAGCATCGAACTCGGACACAAGATGTATTTCAAGGCCATCGACATATACGAGCAGATGGGCGACAGCGACATGCAGATTTCAAACTGCCTGTACCAACTTGCCGTGGGCTACCTGCAAATGCTCGACTTCGACGGACTCGAATATGTAATAGGCAAAATGCAAGACCTGTGTGGAAAGCCCGATGCCGACCCCAACTGCCTTTATGACCTATATTCAGTAAAAACGGCACTGTTCGCCATCAGGCACGACCGAGACCCCGGCAACAAGTCTCTAAGCGATTCCACACTGTTCTACTCACGCAAATCGCTCGACATCATTGAAAACGATGGAGACAAATTGCGCTCGCGGGTGGTTCCGTCGTGGAACTACTACAATCATGCCCGCACCCTGTTTCATGCGCCGGGTATAGTGCAATACGACAGCGTGGCAACATATATCGACAAGGCTTTAAAAGCCTTGCGCAACGAAGGGAACGTTGACAACGAAGTGCATATAAGCGTGTACATACTGCAAGGCGAAATGGCCAGACAACAGGGCGACTATGCCAAAGCCGAAAACCTGTCGGCTAAGGCCATGGAACTGCTCGACAAGTACCCCGGGAAAAACTCGCTTGTGGTGGAACGCGAAGAATTATACAAACTGCTTGCCGACGTGTATGAAGCAACTCACCGATATCGCGATGCCGTAAAATACCGCCACCTTGCCGAAGGTGTAATGACACAACGCTTCGACAAAGAAAAGGTGGAAGCACTCAAGCAACTCGAAGTAAAATATGAAGTGGAAAAGAAAGAGGCGGCTATTGCCACCCTCGAAGAACGCAACATTGCCACCCGACGCATATTGCTACTTACAGGCACTGTGGCCGTCATATTGGCGGTGACTATAATATTGGTAATCAGAATTTCCCGATTGAGGCGACGCAACATCGAACAACGGCTCTACGAAGCTGCACTGCTTGCCGAGCTAAGGCAGGACGAACTTGAAAACGCGCGCAAGCAAATCGAGCGGCAAACGGCAGCAAAAGAATCACCGGGAACATTTGCCCCGGTGATTGGAAAACTCGAAACGATATTGGCATCAGCACCTATCGACTCCACGCAAAAAGACGCATACGCCACAAAATTGCAGCAATTAGATGCCACAAGGCTCGACAACGACTTTGGCGACATCACCGTGCAAATGACGCAAATGGACTTGAAATATGCCCTATGCTTTTACATCGGCATGGAAGTCAAGCATATAGCCTCATTGTTCAACGTCGAACCTGCCAGCGTATATACCGTGCGTTACCGAATGCGCAAGAAATTCCGCGACGCTGCGGCGTTCCGTTTCTTGATGTGAGCGCATTCCTTAGCAACGACTTAGGCTCTTTCTTGCGTCCAAAGCCATAAAACAATACCAAATTTCTACCTGCATAAAAGGCTCGGCAAGAAAGCTTCCGACATAAAGCCGGTTATTTACTCAGCGAGTCCACTATCCGCTCGTTGATAGCCTTTAGCCGCGCTTCATCAAGCTTTACAACCTTGCGGTCATAAGTCATCAGACCATTGACCTCAACTTCTACATCGGTGGTCTGCGTATATACGGCGGCACTGAAGCCACGCTCAATCAACTTACAAAGCATGTCGGCATATTTCTCATATTCGTCGGTTACTTCCTTAACCGAGTTGAATTGTACATACCCCCAGTTACGGTCGGGTTCCCATACGTGTCCTTTAAGCACAAGTCCTATGCCTCCATATTCGCCAAGCACGTTCACACGCTGCGCGTCATACAAATACATTTCAGGCCGGGGATAGTTATGCAAGTCAAGGATGTCGCCACAAGTATAATGGTTGCCCCCGCTTGCAGGGTTGATGAGGCGTGTGGGATCGTAATTCTTGGTCCATTCTGCTATCTCTTCGGTCTTGAATTGTCCCCAAGCCTCATTAAACGGTACCCACGTGCCTATGCACGGATAGGAATACAAGCAGTCGATTATTTCTTTCCATTCCTTGCGATAACAAGCTTCCGACTCGGTTGAGCGTTTTAGTTCCGTCCCGTCGAAATATTTCCTGTTTTGCCATTCCGGGCCTTTGTCACCGCTTGGCATGTCTTGCCACACGATAATGCCTATGCTGTCGCAATATGCATACCACCGTGCAGGCTCAACCTTTATATGCTTGCGAATCATGTTAAACCCGAAATCCTTGGTTTTCTGTATGTCATACTTCAACGCTTCGTCGGTGGGCGCAGTATAAAGCCCGTCGGGCCACCAACCCTGGTCGAGCGGGCCGAATTGGAAAATCGGCTCATCGTTCAGCTCCATGCGCATAATGCCATTCTCGTCGCGACCCGAAGAAAACTTGCGCATTGCGGCATAGCTTCCAACCTCGTCAACCACTTTACCATCATTATACAGTCTCACTTTGAGCGTATAAAGCGACGGCGATGCCGGCGACCACAACTTCACGTCGTCAGGCATGGCAATATCGACCCGTTCGCCGTTCATGCTTCTCCCTTCGGCCACCATCATTTCGCCATCATAAACGGCTACTTCATATATGTCGCTATTATTTACGGCATTGGTATTGACCTTTACGCTCAACACATTCTTGTCGATGTCGGGAGTCGTCTTCAATCCGGTAATGTAGTGCTTCGGTACAGGTTCAAGCCACACCGTCTGCCATATCCCGGTCACAGGGGTGTACCATATCCCATTAGGCTTGTTCACCTGCTTGCCGCGAGGCTGATATCCTTCATCGGTAGGATCCCACACTTTCACCTCGACTGTGTTTTCTGCTTTGCGGTTGATTGCCGCCGTTATGTCAAACGAAAACGGAGTGAACCCGCCGGTGTGGCTTCCCACTTTTACTCCATTTACCCAAACATCGGTTTTCCAGTCAACAGCGCCAAAGTGCAGTAATATTCTTTTATCAGACTTCCAGTCGTCAGGGATATTGAATACACGGCGATACCATAATTCATTTTTATCGCCCACTGTTTTACCCACTCCCGACAATGATGATTCTACGACAAACGGCACAAGAATCTGCCCGTCATATTCTACAGAGGAACCCGACTGACCTACCGGCGCAATTCTATAATCCCACAACCCGTTAAGGTTAACCCAGTCGGTGCGTTCCATCAACGGGCGCGGATACTCCGGCAGCACAGAATTAACGTCTATCTCGTCGGCCCATTTTGTCTTTATCCGGTCACCCACAGGAACCCACTGAGCCAATGCCAATGAGGCATGGCAAAATGTCAAGATTAAAGAGAGAAATATTTTCTTCATTAAGGCAAAATTTTATGTTAATTGGTATTTTTATAAATTCCGAACAATCAAAGCAATTATTGCCGCATTTCTATCGCAAATTTAGGAACTGCATTCCCAAATTAATGGTAATTTTCTTCATATAAATTGTGCGATTGTTGCAAAATACGAATGTTGCACATTTCTGGCAAATAATCGCAACCACCACGTGGCACTAACAAGTAAATTTGTCAACAATTAATCATAAACCTATAAATTAACATGAAACGAGTATTATTAGTCGCAACATGCAGTCTGTTGCTATTATACATTCAATCTTGCAAGACAAGCGGCAACGATGCGACAAACACATTTTCCAATCCTTTAATATTTGCAGATGTCCCCGACGTTGATGTAATCCGTGTTGGCAACGATTACTACATGGTGAGTACCACGGCACACATGTCTCCCGGAGCGCCTATCATGCATTCAAAAGACCTGGTGAACTGGAGAATCATAAGCTATGTGTTCGACACCCTTGACGAAAGTCCTAAAAACAATCTCGAAGGCGGCAACATCTACAGCCGGGGACAATGGGCATCTTCTTTGCGATATCATGACGAAACATTCTACGTCTTTTTTGGCACCGGCAACAAGTCATACCTCTATGCCACCAAAGACCCTGCCGGCAAATGGGAGAAAAAATGTGTAATCGACGAATACCTGCACGATGCATCGCTACTATTCGATGACAATGGGAAAGTTTATCTCGCCTATGGCGGCAGCCACATAAAAATAGTGGAATTTAATGCCGACTTGTCGGGATTAAATCCAAACGGGCTGAACACAGAAGTCATATCAGGCGAACCGTCCGGCTTGCTCGAAGGCACCCACTTCTATAAACATGACGGAACATATTATTTATCGCTCATCTGGTGGCCGGCCGGCGAGATACGCACTCAATTATGTTTCCGTTCCGACAGCATCACAGGCCCGTATGAGAATAAAGTAATCTTGTCTGACGACATGGGCTACGACAATCACGGAGTGGCACAAGGATGCTTCATCGACACTCCCGACGGACGTTGGTATGCAATGCTATTCCAAGACCATGAAGCCGTGGGGCGCGTTCCCATATTGATGCCATGCCGATGGGTCGATGGCTGGCCTATGCTCGGAGATGCCAGTGGCAATGTGCCTCACTCGATGGAAGTTCCCGTTAAAGGATGTGACCCTGTTGAAAGCAACATTATCGTTAGCGATGACTTCGACGGGGCGAAGATAGGCCTGTCATGGCAATGGAACCATAATCCCGACAACGAACTGTGGTCCCTATACGAGCGTCCTGGATACCTCAGATTGAGGACAGGCAAAGTCGTAAACAACATATTTGAAGCCCGCAACACCTTAACACAACGCACAGCAGGGCCACAATGCACCGGCACCATAGCTATTGAGACAAGCGGCATGAACGATGGCGACCATGCAGGGTTAGCAGCATTCTGCTCCGAACCGGGCACGATAGGCATAGTCAAGGAAGAAGGGCAAAAATACATTACAATGACCGACCGTGGAAATGAGAAAGGCCGCATAAAAATAGATGCCGACCGCGTTTACTTAAAAATGTTGTGCGATTTCACCACCGACGATGCCACATTCTACTACAGCTTAGACGATAAGCAATGGCTGCAATTAGGCGGCAAGTTTCACATGATATTCAGCATGGCACATTTCACCGGCAACAAATTTGCCATTTTCAACTATTCGACAGCCTCGGCCGGAGGTTTCGTGGATATCGACTATTTCAAATTCAAACAATTATAATTTCTTCAAACGCTATGAACATAATCAACCGATTTGTAATCGCAATGGTGGCTTTACTGCCATTCATCACGGCTCAAGCACAAAATTCCAATGTGTGGAGCAAGGAAAAAGCTCAAGAATGGTATGCAGGCAACAAATGGTTTTGCGGGGTGAACTATATCCCGGCAAATGCCATAAACTACACGGCCATGTGGGACAAAACGAGTTTCTCGCCCGACGTGATCGAATCAGAAATGGCTCTCATGAAACAGCTCGGCATGAACTGCGCCAGAGTGGTGCTGCAATATGCCGTATATGAAGATGACCCCGCCTATTTCATCGCCACGTTCGATCGCTTCTTGTCGATTTGCGACAAGTATGGGGTAAAAGTAATGCCTTGCTTTTTTGACGACTGCGCATTTGGCGTAAACACCGACCCAAAGGTGGGCAAGCAGCCCGATCCGCTCGAAGGCTGGTATGCTTGGGCATGGTCTCCATCACCAGGTTACACAATGGTCGTGGACGAACGTACTCACGGCAAACTCGAAGAATATGTCAAGGACATAATGTCTCGTTTTAAGAACGACAACCGCATATTCGTTTGGGACTTGTATAACGAACCCACCAATACCACTATGCCCGAACGTAGTTGGCCTCTGCTAAAGAAAGTATTCTCGTGGGCGCGAGAAATCAGTCCGTCGCAGCCCATAACCGCCGGATTATGGAATGGCAACAAGGAACTAAACGACTTCTTGGCTGCCAATTCCGACATTATCACTTTCCACTGCTATGCGTCAAAAGAAGAAACCGAGCGTGTAATGAAAGAACACATCTCTCATGGACGTCCCGTGATATGTACCGAGTGGATGAACCGAGTGGCCAAATCTTATATCACCGACATAATGCCCATGTTCAAAAAGGCAAACGTGGGATGCATGATGTGGGGCTTGGTTAACGGAAAGACTCAAACCCACTTGTGCTGGGGCCATCGCCCGGAAAATCTGCCATACACCGGCGAATGGCAGCACGATATATTTCATGGCGACCACTCGCCATATGATCCCAACGAAATAGGCATAATCAAGGAACTCACAAAATAACTTTATTATAAACAGCGCTCAAAAAGGCGGCATGCGATAACCAAGAATCACATGCCGCCTTACCATTTACAAAATGAAACCTAATTATTTTGATGACGGCTTCGGTAACGCCACTCCGCGAGCTATGGGTATCCCAAATACAGGATAGCCATCTTTCCAAGTAAACTTCTGTGCTCGAGGAGAGCGACCTTCGCCTTTAACCTGAGAATCGAATTGAACGTCACGAGCATGATACAATATATAGTATTCTGTGCTATCGGGCGACATGAAAAAACTGTTATGCCCCGGCGCATAGACTCCGGCTTCAGCATTCTGGCTGAAAACAGGCTTGTCGGCTTTTTCCCACGACTTGGGATTTAGCAAGTCGCTATCGCTTTCGGCAGTCAGCAAGCCAAGTTGATAATATGGAGTCCACACGCCGCTTGCCGAATATATTATATGAATCAACCGGCCATCGGGACTTGCTAACGGTTGTGGGCCTTCGTTGACATAAATAACCTTGTCAAACGGATTTTGTCCGTTGGCTTCCTTGTAGTTCATTTCCCAATCATACTCTGGCTGAGATATTAAAATACGTTGCGAGTCGATGGTCCACGGATTCGACATGCGAGCAATATATATGCACTGCACCTGCTTGTCGGGATAAACCTGCGGCCAACCCGACCAAGTTATATACAACTCGCCTTTGTTTTCAAATACCGAAGCATCGATACCCCAATTATTATCTTTGTCGGTTTGCAACCTGCCTTTCATCTCAAACATGCCTTGCATGGGATCGTCATTCGCATTCTCCAAGACATACATCTGATGATAAGGCACAACCCCTTCGGGATCGACAATCGACACATATATATACCATTTTCCACCTATGCGATGAATCTCGGGAGCCCAGATACTGTTCATTTTCGAACCGGCCTCGGGGTGCCACACCGTTTTATGCTCGGCAGAGCGCAGTTCGGTCAAGTCGCTCGTTTTCCACAATTCAAGCCGGTCGCCTACTGTATTCATGTAATAATAGTTACCCTTATAGAACACGCTCCAAGGGTCGGCCCCGCGATCGAGCAAAGGATTGGCAAACGTTGCAGCTTCCTTACCGGCTCCCGCATCGGCATTTTCATCCGTCTGAGAATTGCCACACGATTGCCCGACGAAAAGCAACGACAAGCCTATCAATAAGCTTATATTCTTGATTCTCATAAATTGTAAATTAACATTGATACTATCTTTTCAATTCATCTTGTTCCAGACGGCTTTTTCAATTGAAAGTTTTTAGGTAACGGTTTGCCGAATATCGGGTAACCGTCCTCGCTCCACGTAAACTTCTGCGCACGTGGCGAGCGCGTGTCGCCTGCGCCCTCGGGGTCAACCTTGGTGTCGCGCGCATGATATAAGATATAATACTCGGTGCTGTCGGGCGACATAAAGAAACTGTTGTGGCCTGTACCATACACGCCGACCTTCGGATCTTGCTTGAACACAGGTTCGGGCGATTTGCGCCACGACTTAGGGTCGAGCATGTCGGCATCGGTTCGTGCCGTTAACAATCCGAGTGCATAATATGGAGTCCACACGCCACTTGCCGAATAAGCCACATGTATATATTTACCATCGGGACTTTTCAACGGTTGCGGGCCCTCGTTCACGTAAATCGTATATGACGGATTCCACCCTTCCTCGTTACGGTTGTGCCGTTCCCATTCGAGTTCGGGTTTGGAAATCAACACGCGTTCCGAGCCAAGAGTCCACGGATTGGCCATTTCGGCAATATATATGCACTGTGTCTCGGCATCGACGCGGCGTGTCTGCCATCCCGACCACACCATATACAGTTTCCCGTTGTTTTCAAACAGCGAACCGTCGATGGCCCAATTGTTATCCTTGTCGGTACTTATACGCCCTTTCATTTCAAAACTGCCTTCAAACGGGTCGTCATTGACATTCTCAAGCACATAAAGTTGGTGATTGTCGGTATTCCCGTCATCTGCCGCGTAATATATATACCATTTGCCGCCAATGTTGTGTATTTCGGGTGCCCACAAGTCATGCTTGTTCGAGTCCTCGGAGGGAATCCACACCGTCTTTTTCTCGGCATTGCGAAGGTCGGTTATGTCGCTTGTCCTCCACAGCACTATACTGTCTTGCATTGTGTGGGTGTAATAATATGTCCCATCGTGAAGAATCGCCCACGGGTCGGGGCCGCGGTCGAGCAAAGGATTTACGTATGTTGAATCCTTCATGGCCACGTCGGCATCACCCGACGAATTAGAACCCGAACATGAATAGTTGAGAGAAATCATCAAAGAGACAACCACAAATAAATAAATACTTCTCATCTTTACCATATTTTTTAGTTTATTACTTTTTACCATCCTCGATATTTCATCATCGGATTTGTCACATTCCACCTAAAATAGGTGAACGCTGTCGACAACGAAACCCTTTGATAATAAGGCATTTCATAAGAGATGCGCCTGCCATTGGCACATTCTATAATGACGGTCAACGTGTGTGAACGCAATATATGCTTCACGTCGTCGGGAAACATGAATGTACGCATGTCGGCTTCCCTATCGACAAAATCGCTTTCCACATCATACTCATACGGCTTGCCGTCGGCGACAAAAATCATTTTTTTCATTCCTAACGGTTCGGCTGCATCAATCTCAATTTCAAAGGCCAGTTGCATATTGTTTTCCTTTGTCCTTTGATTGTAGAACGACAACGCGACCGCCACACCGTCTGCAAGCACACGGCTTGGAGCTTTCCACTTGAAAAGTTGCACTCCGGGAAAACGTTGCTCCTCTCCCGGATAATGATACAGCGAGTAGGCATCGACCGCATCCTTTCCAACCTTCACCAAGTAATCGGGGTCGGAGAAAACCGTCATTGTGTCGGAGTCGAAATCGGCTTTGCCAAAGAAATTTGCACATTGAGATACCACAAAGTCCCTTGCCGTGGCATCACTGGCGTTGAAATACAATTTTATGCCGTAAACTACACTATCGCACAGCGAATATTCCACCGCCGAGAAGCGGCTGCCGTTATACAATTTGCGACGGCCTGTCACAGACATATTACCGGCAACCTTTGCAATGTCCACTTGCGACAAAGCACTAAGACTGTAGCCAAATGGCATGACTTCGCGCACTCCCTTATCACCGATGTTCGGGAAATCAAGTATCAAATTATAGTCATCGCAAGCCAACGTTTCCAACAAATTATAACGCAGCGACTCGCCTACTGCAGCCTGCACATTATTGACACCGCCGGTAGCATCTATATACCCGGCAACATGCGGCAACCGAGGCTGCTGTGCTGCGAGCAATCCGCAAGCAAGCGAGAAAATGAATAATAATATAACATGTTTCATAGTTTCATATCGTTTTCAAGTGATTAATCCCGCTGCATACCTTGCGTCTTGGCATACCTGCTTATAAGCTCCTGCCGTTTCTCCATCGGCCACTGCTCTATCACGTCGATATCCCACTCGCCAAACGCGTCCTTGAAACGGTGCATAGGCTCAAGTATCGAAGCCTGGTTCCACGGCAACTGCTGCCTGACGCTATGCCCGCGGTTAGACTGCGGATTAAAGCACTCGGTGAGCAATCCACGGTAACGGTAGCCCAACTTCCCGTCAAGGTCCATTATGGTAAGCGTGTTGTTTTGTATCAACCTGGCCACCTGCAACAGATGCTTGTCGCCAGTAATCAAATACAGCCTGTAATATTGGAACGACGAGAACGCCATGCCGTTGTCTATGCCCGAGTGGCCTGTTGCAATCAACGTCTGTCCCACTATATCGGCGTTCTTCGGGAAATCAGTAAGGTAGTCGCCCTGCAACATAGGCACGCGATATGCAAACATGAAAGTTTCGGTATAGCGTGCCGCCTGCAAAGCAGCTTCTATCCACTTCTCATCGCCGGTCATGTCATACAAGGCAAGAAACGCATACATTGCCATCTGTCCCGATTCGCGATCCTTCACATTAGGGTTGTCTATCACTCCGCCCACATACAGATAGTCATGATGAATCACGCCATAGCTATATTCGCCTGCCTTCAGTGCCACGTCGCGATACTTATTGTCGCCGGTGGCTGCATACAGCTCCACAAGGAAACGTATGACATTTGTGGTCGTATATTTGCTGTCGTGGGTTGGCTTTCCTGTTTTCCAGTCGTAGCGCAGATAGAAACTGCCATCGGCCTCTTGGTTGGCGGCAAGCCAGTCGGCATAACGCTTGCAATAATTCAGCCATTCGGGGCGTTCGCGGCCATACTTCTTCATTATGCTCCACGCACCCATCATTCCTTCCATGCCACCGGCAGTGACTCGCATGAAAGTGTCGTAGTCGCGCCATGTGACTTCACGGTCAACATATGCGTCGGCCCACGTGCGCACAAGACCGTTGTCACATTGCGAATTTTTCACCCAGAAGTCTATCACCTCGCACACATCAGCCACATAATCGTCATTGCCGGTTTCAAGCCCGTTACGGAGCAGGAAGTAGGCATTAGATATCTGGAATCCTATGAATCCCATTTGATAATTGTAGGCTCGTGCAATGCCATTAGGCAGATATATCGAGAATGGCCAACCGGGCGCACCATTCAAGTTAAGCAGATAGGCATTCAGCACCTCGATGCTCGCATCGTATGCGTCATGCACGTCCACATTGTGTATTGTCGGATTGTATCGATCCCACGCCTGCTTCCACACAGTCTCTACCAATTTGGGATAATCGTCAACTTTGTTAAAGCCAAAACTCAATTTATAATTGTGCTTGACAGTCTCTTTAACGGGGTGACTACGGTAGGAGAAACCTTTCCTTGCGTTATTGGGGAATCGCCCGGTGTAAGTCTTTTCCCCTTCTATGCCGGGAAAAGCAAATACGATAGAATGGACTCCCGTCTCGGCAAATCCGAGGCTGCCAAATTGCATACGCTCATCGACTATTCGATTCACTCCATCCTCGCCATAAAACGATTCGGGAACGGCATCGACATGAACCATGTCTATGGCCATGCCACCGTTTCTGCTCATTGCCGACACCACTGGAAGCGGCAAGCGGTCTTCTCTGAAATAAAAATAATTATCAGTATAATCGCCTGCAAGGAATCCGGGATGAAGACTTGTGTTATCTCTATACCAAATTCCGGGAACAAAGAACTCAAAATCAGACACCCCAACCTTGCGGTCTAAAGTAAAACCAAAATATGAATTGAAATAATCATCACCAGGAGCGGCATAGGCCACATTTATTTCCCTTGTGACACTAAAATGACCCGGCAATTCGGTTGCATAAGTATCTACGACATTAAATAGCGACCCGTTCCGCGACTTCGCCACACCACGGCACTCTATACCGCCGCTTGCAGTCGATTTCACCGAGTCGTAACTGCCACACAGCGTCTCGCCATTCACCTCAAGAGTTATGGGCGACGGAGCGTTGAGACTTTCATAACGGTCATTGCCACATGCCATGACAACGCTTTTCCCATCGGTCGATATTGCAAGCTTGGCATCGCCGCTTTCCAACAGGAACTCGGCGTGTGCTTGGACAAAAGACCACAGCGCAAATATGGCTAATACTACTTTTTTCATAACTCTTAATTAACATGTGCCGGCTTAACCGGCACATGTCACTGATTTAAAAATTAAACTTCTTATGGCTTATTCGGGTAATTCGGGCAAATTGGTTACCGGCAGATTCTCTATTTTCTTAATGTCGGAGAACAAGAAATAATTGGGAATGCCATCGAGCTCCACCGCAACGCGAACGTAGGCATAAGTGCGGAAATTGTTTATATAATATTGCTTGTCGCGATAGTAAGCCAATGGTATCGATGCTCGCATCGCCGTAGATGTCGGATCGCTTACATTGCTGCTTCGCATACAGGATATGCCAGAATCCACGATTGAACTCGTGCTGACGTAAATCTTGGTAGATGCGATGTCGGGCGCATCCTCCTTCAACTTCGTCACGTTGAAAGTTGCCTCGATGTTACGCTCGTTTTCCGACAAATTTACTTGGAAATCAGAAATTTCGTAATAAGGTTCTACGACAAAATCCTTCTGCACGTTCCCGGTTATGTCATAAGCGATGCGTTCATACCCCGTGTTATCTTCCATCCTCGGGAAATCGGGCATGTCGAAAGGCAATGCTTGATTAATAAGCGTAAGTTCATAATGGTTGCCAGTAAACAACAATTGTCTGAAAGAGCCATTGTTGTCAACAACCATGTTTATGCCTACGTCGTCTTTTCCAAATCCGCTCTGATAAAGTACGAACAATTGGCGGTTGTTGTCATACAAGAACGGTTCTCCATCGGCAGTCACAAGCCGACCGCTGAACTCGGCCGACGGAGCATCGTAATTGTCGTATTCGCACGACGACAGCGAGGCTCCGGCCAATGCCAACGCTAATGCAAAATATTTGATTTTCATCTGATTCATTTTTATGATTAATAGTTCGGGTTCTTTTCGACATACGGGTTACCTTCATCGATAGGATAATGGTTGTAATACATCGTATTGTCGAAGGAGAGTGTGGCATTGTTTGTACGGTTGCCGGCTTTCATCTTGCGATAAATCCACTTGCCGTCATCCGCCCCACCCGGGTTGTAAATCTTGTAAGGCCACAAAACATATATGGTGGCCGTCGGGCTGTCTATCTCGTAGTGCCAGAAGTCATCGGCGATGCGCCAACGCTTCATGTCATAGTAGCGATGGTCTTCAAAGGCCAATTCCACGCGACGCTCATTCATTATTCGGTCAAGGTCGAGTTCGCTTGCCGATATTTCAAAACTCGGGCCTCCTGCACGGTTGCGAATTTGATTGATGTAAGTCAATGCCAAGTCGCGTGTGTTCTGCCCGTCGTAGCTTGCCACGCCAAGTTGAGACAGGTAATAAGCTGCCTCGGCGGCATTCAACAACACCTCGCCATAACGGAATACAGGGTAAGGAACCGTGCTGGCTCCGTTAGACTCGCTGCCCGAAGTAGAATCGACAAACTTGCGGAGCAAGAATCCCGTGCCACTGATATACCAGTTGGTAGCACCGTCGTCGGTACGCAACGGGCCGTCGATGCCTGTCAGAATCTCGCCGTTGTGATTGGCTACGCCAACTTCGGCTATTGTGCGCGCCGCTTCAAAGGTATATCCACCATTTCCGTCCGGTATGGCAAGACCGGCTCGCAAGTCAACCTGCTCGTTTCGGAACGTAGAACCCGGCAAAATCACCGTTGCGGCAAGACGCGGGTCACGGCCTGCAAATATATCTCCGGCGTTGTCATACACGTTATAAGCTTGAGTGGATGAATAATCGTTGACCGATTCCACGACTTCTTCTCCTTGATATGCATCGATGTCGGTATGCAAGTGTCCCGACACGAGTTCATAGTCGTTTACGAGATTCAGCACGGGATTAGCCTGCGAACCCGACTTGTCAACTACAGCCTGCGAACGCGGAATGTGCCATTGCGTGAAGTAGTTCTCAACCTGTATTCCATCATATGCCTTGCAGAAAATCAATTCGGGATTGTCGGCAGGCGAAGCAGTAAACGCCTCATAGTAATTCTGCGAATAATCCACATTCTTGTTATAAAGCGTATAACCCAGGTCGGTTAAGGCTGCCACCGCGTCAAGGCATTTTTCAAGATAACCTTGCGCCCGGCTTGCCTCTATGCCGGTGGCTCCACTTGCCAGATTAAGGTTCTTGGCCGCGCTCTTGTCCCAGTTATAAGCCAACGTGCCGGCATAGAGCATTGCACGACACTTGAGTGCAAGAGCCGCCCCTTGCGTGATGCGAGTCTTTGACTGCGCGCCTTCGAGTCCGGGCAAGGCTGCATCCACCTCATCGGCTATGAAGTCATATATTTCACTCTCTTTATTACGAGGCTTGGCAAGCGTCAACGGGTCGTCGGGGTATTCGGTAACCTCGGTGATGAGCGGTACTCCGCCATTCTGCGTAACCATGCGGAAGTAAACAAACGCACGCATCACGCGAGCCTCAGAAATATAGTATTGCAGATTATCATCGTTTATCAAACCCGCAGAATAAGTCTCAAGGTTTTGCAGGTGCAGGTTCAACTCGCGGACAAGCGTATAGTCATAATAGGCACGATAGTCGTAATTCACGTTGTTTGAGAAAGCCCAATACTGGCTGTTGTCGGCCGACTCGTCCCAACGCGAAAGGTCATAACTAAGGTTGTCGGTAGCGAAATCCTGCCAGTACTTCATGCGCGAATAGAAGTTGGCGGCAAGACTGTTGATACCGGCATCGGTGGAATAAGTTTCCTGGTCGGTCATGCCTGACAAGTTCTCCTGTTCGAGCCAGTCTTCACACGATGTCAACGAGGCCGAACAGAGCAAAATTGCAGCGATATATTTATTTAGTTTCATTGCGCGTAGTTTATTAATATGTAACATTTATACCAAACAGGCATGTCCTGTGTTGCGGATAGTCAAAACCGGTAACAGCCGATGTCTCGGGGTCAAAGCCATAGTCATGCAAGCTGTCGATACAGAAGAGGTTGGATCCCTCGAAGTAGAATCTTACCTTTTGGATAGATACCTTTTGCGTCCATGCCTTTGGCAATGTGTAGCCAACGACAAGGTTGCGCAGGCGCAGGTAGTTGACCTTCTTTGCATAGAAGTCGTTCCACCAACGTTGCGACGGGATATAGTCGCGCAATGCAGGGAAGTCGCCTTCTACCCACGGCGAAGTGGGATCCCACATATCTTCGTGATGCCATGTGTTCAAGTTGTTATACACATAACCCGTCTGGTCTGACGATACGCCCGACTTGGTGTGCCAGTCGCCAACAAACGTGTTCATGAACCCGCCTGCGAAGTCGGCTGCGAAGTCGATGCCTTTCCAGTTAAAACCGAGGTTTATGCCCATGGTCATCAATGGCTGCTTGTTGGCATTAGATGCATCCCAGTCGTAGTCGGTGGCCGCATAACCGAGCGGACGCTCGTCATACTCGTTGATAATGCCGTCGTTGTTAACGTCGCGGAAAATCAAGTCACCCGGAACGAGAGTCGTGTTATTCTGTCCGTCTATGTCCACCGGGTAATTGTCGATTTGCTCCTGCGTCTTGAAAACGCCGATTGTCTCATACATCCACACGGCACCGTTGCGGACGTTAGACCAACGGTCGCTTGTCGCCCAACGGTATTGGTCCCAAGCGTTCAAGAACTTTTCCCCATACACCTTGCCTTGACGCTGGCGTGCAAGAGTGAAGTTGACCCCGACACTGTATTCAAAGTCGCGAACACGGTCGTTCCACTGAATCGATGCATCGAAACCGCGAACTTCGTCTGAATTGAGGTTCTCCCTCAATATCGAGATGCCCGATTCCTGCGGGAACATGATATCGTCGCGAGTGGCCGGTATGCCGTCACGCTTGCGGCGGAAGAGGTCGAATTCAAAGCGCAACCTTTCCTTCAAGAAGCCGAGATCGATACCGACGTTGGCTATCGACGAGGTCATCCAACTGAGGTTGGTCTGTGGTATGCCGTTATATTTCGTGCCAGTAACGTAAGAATCGCCACCACCCGTAAACGGGTTGCCGGTAATGATGGCACCGCCTTGATTGTAGGTATAGCCCGGCATGTAAGCAAAGTCGGGATAAGAACTGTTATAGTTAATCGACATGTCGTCGCCCATCTCACCATAAGAACCACGCAACTTCAACGAACTCATCCACGACGAAATGTTGCCTTCCTTAAAGAAATCTTCCTCGCTGATGCGCCATGCAGCTGAAACCGACGGGAAGAAGCCCCAACGATTGTCGCTCGGGAAACGCCAAGAAGCATCATAACGTCCGGCAAAGTCAACGATATAACGCTCTTTCCACGAATACCCTGCACGGAAGATGAAGCTTGCCGTAGAATAAGAACGTGCTATCTCCGACACCTGATTATTCTCGCTCGTACTGATGATAGGCACAAACTGGTTGTCAACCGGCGACTGCCACGTGTTGGTGCCACGACGGTTCTCCTTGTAGAACTCGAATCCGGCAACGGCGGTCACATGATGGTCGCGTGCAAAAACATTGTCATAATTGAGAGTGAACTGGCCGGTCATCTCTTCATGATATTCACGATTTTTGCCGAGATAGGTATCGGTCTTTGTATAAGCAAGATTATAAGTGTCGGTCACAGGGTCGTAGGTATATTCGTTCCACGACTTTTCATTGTTTTCCTCATTGTAGTCATAGTAGAAATACGACACGAGTGCCTTGGCAGTCAAGCCCTTCAACGGAGTAATCCACTCAAGGTTGGCCGTTGTCTGTATGGTACGAATGTCCTTTGTCGTCTTGCCGGCATTGTCTATCGTGTAAGCTGCCATATTATGAGCCGAGTCGTGAGTCGGATGCACATAGTTCAAATAATCGGGATTGTCGTTGGCATACGGACGCTGGGTCGGAATCAAGTTATAAATCGACTGGCGGATTTGGAAATAGTCGTCAGTACCCGGAAGTGCGGGGTTTTGGTTACGTTGTACCCTGCCCAATACTTGAAACCCGACTTTGAACTTATCGGTTATGTTGTAGTTGAAATTACCCTGTATGTTGGTGCGGCGATAGGTATATTCGTCAAACACTGCATCCTGGCTGATGTGGCTTACCGAGATATAGTAATCCGAACGCTCCGAACCGCCCTGTATGTTGGCATTGACATAATATTGAGGAGCATGGTTGTTGACAAATTCGTCATACCAGTCAAAACCACGATAATCCTCGCCTGTGGTGGGATTCATATAAACTCCCGGTTCGTAATAACCTTGCTTCCACAATTGCAAGTCGGCCTGCGCTGCCGCGATTGCGTCAGCTCCCACAAGGTTACCCGAATTGACCGACTTCATATAGTTGGCATACTTCCACTGATATGCGTTAAGCAATTCAGGATACTTGGTCCACCCCGACCAACCGACGTTGGCATTCAAGTTGACCTGCGTCTTCTGTCCTCGCTTGCCGGTCTTGGTGGTGACAAGCACAACGCCGTTGGCCGCTTTCACGCCATAGATGGCTGCGGCACCGTCCTTAAGGATAGAAATGTTGGCAATGTCGTTAACGTCGAGGTTGTTGAACGCGTCGGCATCCTTCATGATACCGTCGATTACATACAACGGCTCACCCATGCCACGCACTTGAATGGTGGCGGCGGTACCGGGGATACCCGACTTCTGACGGAACGTCAAGCCCGACACCTTGCCTACAAGAGCGTTTGCAACCGAGGTCGAGGCAGTGCGCGACAAGTCCTCGGAATTGATTGAACTCACAGCCGAAGCCACGGTGGCCTTCTTGGCAGTGGCGTAACCTATGGCCACAACTTCGTCAAGCACGGTGGAACTCACTTCCATGTTCACCTCTATGTTATCGCCACCTTTCACAGCTATGGTCTGTGCTTCGTATCCCACATATGTAAACTCGACGGCAGAACTCGACTTTTTCAGCGTCAAATGGAAACGGCCATCGACATCGGTCATGACACCGTTTGTAGTATTCTGTTCTATGACGTTGACACCAATCATCGGTTGCCCCTCCTCGTCATATACCGTACCCCGCACCACTTGTGCAAAGGCCGATACCGACGACAACAAGAACGCAAGCAACAACAGGTGCAGCCTGCGCATCTTGCCGTTAATGTGAATAATATCTTTCATAAAAAAACGGTTTTAAATTTATCGTACTATGACTTTGTGTGTCTCATTGGCAACCTTCACCATGTAAACGCCTCCCGGCAATTCCACATTGAGATCACCCGTAACGCCTGCATTCTGATATACAGTCTGGCCTGTCAAGCTATACACGGCAACATCTTGCCCCTCGAGCCCGTAAACATTCACGCAGCCATTAATACCATTAACATAAGCCTTTGCTGTTTCAATATCTTCAACCGAAGACCCCTCCGGCAACTTGGTGTAAAGCTGCGACTGCGGCACCACTTCGAGTGCAACCGATGCCTCGTCGATAAACCATCGCATACGCGCATGTGCGCCAAAGTCATCTTCGTAGTAACGAACAACAATCTTGTAGAACTTGCCGCCCTCAAGTTCACAATCGGCAGTCCATTCGGGACGGTCCCAATAGAAGTCGGTACTCCAAGCCTCGTTGTGGGCTATAGGATTCTCAAGGTCGTCCAAGTCAAACAAGTCGAAATAGAAGCCATTGTCCCAATAGGTAAAATCAAAGGTATAATAGCTATCGACCGGAGCAAGCACGTAACCGTTCCACTCGATGCAATAAGGGAAATCCTCCTCGGTATCGTCAAACGGGTTGCCATTCCCCCACTCGAAGTCGATAACCGGGTCAACACGGTCAAACTGCCACGTGGCATGCGTACCTTGCGGACGCTTGCTCCAATATATTTCCGACTCGTCTTGGTCAAAATTGGTGGCACCTTTCCAGTAAGAACCCGTCAAGCCGTCGCCTTCGCCCGGAGTATAATCTTGAGCCTGCATTCCGGCAGTCGCGCCAACGAGCGCACAAGCTGCCAACAAATAAAACTTTTTCATATCAGTAAAAAATTTTAGGTTGTTAATTGGTTATATGTTATTTAATCACTACTTTCTCCGATGCTACAGAACCGGCGATACTCGTCATCTTAAGCAAGTACATGCCCCGTCCCACACTGTCGTCGATGACACACTTGACGGTGGGTTCCGGGTCGGTTCTTGCACTGAACACGTTCCGGCCTTGCAGGTCAACAAGGTCAATCCGGCACAAGTCCATGTCACGGGCAGTCAATGTACGCCCGTCAAACGAAAAATGGTCGCAAAGAGCCACATCATCGACCGATGAACCTTGCCCATAGTCCGACGACTGGTAGCGGGCATAGCGTTCATTCATCCTAAGCACCTCCTCGCGAGGCATCTTTTCCACTTCCTCAATGTCGCAAGTGCCAAAGGCATCCTTGAATCTCATCATCGGGTCTAAGTGTGCCGCAAAGTTCCATGTCAATGCCTCCATTACCGAATTCGTGCGACGCGGGTTGTTGCTGGTGCGTACCGTGAACGCCTCCTGTTGCAGACCTTCGGCCTCGCCGGGATATAGCTCGCCTCGCAAGTTCATCGAGAGCTTGCTGTCGTGAGCCGACACTCGTGCAATCTGCAAATATTCTTCTTTCCCTGTTATCAGATACAGCCTGTAATAAACAAACGACGACCATGCAAAACCCAGATCGGCTGCCGAGTGGCCGATGGCTATTATATGCTGCCCCACTATGCTGCGATCGCGAGGCCAGTCGGTGGCGGCAGTCTGGTCGGTTTCTACAGGCACGTCATACATGAAAGTCCACGATGCGGTATATATTGCCGCCTGCTCTGCTGCCTCAAGCCACTTGGCATCGCCTGTCAAATCATACATTGCGAGGAAGCCATTGACGGCCTGCTGCCCCGACTCGCTGTCAATGGTCTGCGGATTGTCAATCACGCAAGCCACGTAATAATAAGGTTTGTGTACATTTTCGTAGCAGAACTCGGCAGCCTTGACTGCCGTCTCCTTGTATTGCTCATCGCCGGTGGCTATGTATAATTCCACTAAATAGCGAAGGCTGCATGTGGTCGTATATTTGTTGGTGTTGCCTGCCGGATGACGGCCATCAACCACTTGGAACGGTTGATATTCAAGGTAAAAACTGCCATCGTCGTTCTGGTTGTCAACGAGCCAGTCGCCAAACCTCATGCAGGCGTTGAGCCACGACGGGCGTTCTATGCCATTGCGCTTGGCATACGCCCATGCATTAAGTACTCCTGCCATGCCGTTACATCCTTGGCGAATGGATGTATAAGCCCAGTCGTCCCAATATCCACCTATTGCGGCATACCGAGACTTGGGCAGCCCAAGGTCGCTCAACGATTTTGTCGCCCAGAATGTAACCACCTTGTCACCAGCGCGCTGCCAATCCTCGTTACCCTGCTCTAAACCGGCACGGAACAATGCATAGCCGGCAGTCGGCTGCGCACCAACGAAACCAAGTTCGTATGTATCGGTATTGACCTTAAAATCCCGCAGGTTCACACTCCAAGGGAAGCCCGGTGCGGTGGCCTCGGCGGGGGGAGCCATATAATACTTGTCGAGCGTTGCAATCAATGCGTCATACGCCGCGCCCAAGTCTTCGGTATATACTGCCGGGTCGTAAAGATTAAAGGCCAGCAGCCACGATTGCTCCACTGCCGTGGCGTAATCCTCGGTCTTGCCAATTTTGTAATACACCTTATAACTATGCCGGTCAAATCCTTGCTGCAACGGATGACGGCGTTCACCCATGCCACCGGTGCGAGTGTCGTTACCCGGATAAGTGACCACCGTGGTCACGACATCATCCTTGCGCTTCGTCACGCCAATGCCTCCAAATTGGTAACCGTCATCGACAGTTACTCCGAGGTGGTCGTTCATCGTTGTCTCGCACTTGGTATCCTTGTTTATGAGAGTTATGGTCAGCCCGTCCTGCTTGCGGCGAGTCATCACCACAGGCAGCGTCACACGGTCTTCGCGATAATAAAAATTGTCATCGGTGGCCACGGGTAGTCCGGCGGGTAGATTCCCTGCAGCATCGAAATTGCCACGGTACCACACCGCCGGAATGAAATACTCGTTATCGGTGATTTCGGTCGTCTCGGTCGCCTGAATGCCAAACGAGCTGTAGAACCCGGCAGTATAAGGATTATCCCCAAGCTCAGCAACCTTGACATTACGCTGCAATTCAAATTCCCCGTTCCCTTTAGAAGAATAAATGTCGGTCACTTCAAATTTAACCGTCGATGGCGTGGCTGCCACCTCGGCCACGGCACAAATGCCCCCGTCGTCGGTTTTCTCATATGAGGTATAGCGACAATAAAATTCCTTGTTGGTGTCGATAAACAGTGCCGGATTACTTTCGGCATCGCCATTCAATTCTTCACCGTAGGCGGCATAAGAGATGTAAAACGTGCCATCGTCGGCCCGGTTCACGTTCAGCGTAACATCGCCCGAGGTGATTGCCGCTTCTTGCGCAGCTCCCGACAGGGCTATCGCCAACAAGCCGGCTGCAGGTATGATACTTCTTTTGAGCAAATTCATTTTTTGTTGTTTTTAGGTTTATTTTCTCCTATTGCAAAATTAGACGGGCAGCCGAAGATGCCTCTTGATTTTTCTTCCAAAGAATAACACAATATTACCTATTTCGACAAATCGCATCGCCATTGCACAAAATTCAAAACCCGGCAATTTTCCACAAAAAATGCTGTTTTCTGCCAAGCATCGCCGATTTATTGTGCTATTTTGCCATTATATGCCACACAACATCGTTGTCGGGCATAAAGACAAGGGCGGCCAGAAACATTTTCCACCCCCTGCACACGTTTCGACAAACAGCAAAAACTCTATCTTTTCAAAAAATTGCTTTTTCCTGTCATTTACCGAATGCCGACTATTAAAGTCCGATTATTTTATTAACTTTGAATAATTATTCAACGACTTTGCCTTAGAGCTTGTCCGAATTTTGCAACATTAAGCCTAATAAATTAATGAACCACCGCCGGAGCATCGTTTTACTTTGCATCTTGTCAACCATCGTTTGCGCGCTACATGCCAATAACGCTTACTACTTTAGCCATATCGACATCGAAGACGGCCTGTCACAAAATACTGTGTTCTGCATACATCAGGACGCAAAAGGGTTTATGTGGTTTGGGACAAAAAACGGACTTAACCGATTTGACGGTTACTCTTTCAAGATATACACTCGCGGGAACGCAAAATCGGGATTAGGAAACAGCACTATAAACTGCATCGCCGAAGACTCCGACGGCACACTGTGGATTGGGACCGACAAAGGCGCATATATATACAATCCTCGAACCGACAAATTCAACTTCTTCAATGCCACCACATCCGATGGCACACCGCTGAGCAGCAACGTGCTTAACATATCATTCCACGGCGACCACGTACACATACTGTCGGGTATCGACCTTTACATGTATTCCAAGGAAAGCAAGACCTTGAAATCGACACGACGCGACCTAAAAGAATTCTCCTCGGCTGCCCCATCAGCCATATATTTAGACAACGACATACTATGGATTGCCATCCCCAACTATGGCATAGTAAAATATGATGGCGACACATATTTGCCCTTCTACAAGGATTCGTATAACCGCATCACAGGCTTACACAGCGTAAACAACAAATTAGTAGCCGGAACATCGTCGGGCGGCGTGATAATAATCAACAAGGCTTCGGGGAAGCACAACCGCATCGACCTAAAGCAATTCAACAACAGCGACGAAAAGGAAAATCCGCTTGTGCACACCATAGCAAACGTGAACAACAACATCTGGATAGGAACCGAAAACGGAATATTCATATGTGACGACCGCAAGGTAATAAAAAACCTCACCCACAGGCCAAGCGACATGTTCTCGCTGTCAAACAACGCCGTCTATTCCATAACCCAAGACCGAGACGGTGGCATATGGGTAGGAACATATTTTGGTGGAATCGACTACATGTCGAAGCACAGCTCCACATTTGAAAAATATTATCCCACTGAGTCGCCTAAATCGATAAGCGGACTGCGCGTGAGGGAAATGTGCAGCGACCGGTCGGGAGCGATATGGATTGCCACCGAGGATGCCGGATTGAACCGTTTCGACCCCGTGACCAAGCAATTTGAGCGCATACCTCATGGCAAAGGCGCAGGCTCGTTGTCATACTACAACATACAATCTCTATCATTAAACGAAGACGAACTGTGGATAGGCTATTACCACAAAGGCATCGACGTATATAACATAGCCACAAAAAGCATCCGCCACTACGAGCATGGCAACACGCATGGCGCACTCGACAACAACGACGTGTTCTCTATCTACACCGACAGCTCCGGGCAAACATGGATAGGCACATCGACCGGAGCTTTACAGTATGACCCACACCTCGACAGTTTCAAGAAATTCAACGATATAGGGACATTCTACATCAGCGACATACAGGAAGACGACGACGGATACCTGTGGTTTGCCACCTACAACATAGGTGCCATCAGATATAATCCAGCCACAGGCGAAATAAGGCAATTCAGCTACAACCCCGGCGACTCGACATCGATATGCTACAACCGCATAACCACAATTTTCCTCGACCATGACAACAGGCTGTGGTTCGGCTCTGAAGATGGCGGGCTATGCTCCTACGACAGCGCAACCGAGACTTTCACGCAGATAACCACCGCCGACGGGTTGCCAAGCAACGTGGTGCATAAGATACTTGAAGACAAGAATCACCGCCTGTGGATAAGCACCAACAACGGATTGTCGAACTTCGACCCGGCAACAAGAATCATACACAACTACAACACATCAAACGGCCTGCCGGGAAAACAATTCAACTACAACTCGGGCCTCGCTTCCGACGACGGAATGCTGTACTTCGGCAACATAAACGGCATGATAGCCTTCTTCCCTAACGACTTGAACGAACAAAACAAAAAACAATTGGTGACACTGACCGAATTCCGCATATGGGACAAGGAGGTTGAAATAGGACAGCCCGACTCGCCACTCGGAGTATCGATCGCATATGCCGGTGAAGCCAACCTGCGGCACAACGAGTCGTCGTTCGGCATAGATTTTTCGTTGCTCGACTACGCCGCATCCGAAACCAACCGTTTTGCCTACCGCCTCGACGGTGTTGACAAAGACTGGATATACACCGAGGGACACTCTGTCTCATACAGCAACGTCAATCCGGGCGAATACACGTTCCGTGTCAAGGCAAACGACAACGGACGCACCGACAACACCGAGACCACATTGCGCATCGTCGTCACGCCGCCTTGGTATGAAACCGACCTTGCTCGTTCATTCTATGCCGCCACCGGCATTTGCATCGGCATGCTTTCATTCCGAGCCTACCGCAAACGTTCGCGCAAAAAGCAGGATGAAACACGAGAAAAACAAGAAAGGGAAAAACAGACTGAAATATACAACGCCAAGATAGACTTCTTCACGAATATAGCGCACGAGATACGCACGCCGCTTACCCTTATAAAAATACCTCTCGACTCGATACTCAACGAGGGAATAGACACGCTGAAAGCAAAAGAATACTTGCAAATAATCAAACGCAACACCGACCGACTGTACGACCTAATAAACCAACTGCTCGACTTCCGCAAGACCGAATCAAACATACGCAAACTACACATGGAAGCTACCGACATCAATGCATTGATAAGCAACACACTCATTCGCTTCCGCCCGGCAATGGAACAAAACGGGTTGAAAATCGACTTGCAACTGCCCGAGCAGCACATAAGCGCCATAATCGACAAGGAAGCAATAACCAAGGTATGCAGCAACCTGTTTACCAACACCATAAAATATGCCAAGTCGTATGTCAACATTTCCCTCTCGCAGAACGATGAATTCAAATACTTCGAGATTCGCGTGAGCAACGACGGCGACCCGATACCCGAAGAATACCACAAAAAAATATTCGACGCGTTTTTCCAAATCGACTTTCACCACAACCCGCAACGCTCTGGCTCGGGACTGGGACTCGCATTGACGCAATCACTCGTTCAGCTGCATAACGGACACATATTCGTTGACGAAAAAGCCCGGGATACATCGTTTGTCGTACAAATTCCGTTAGGCGACACCATGCAGCATCCGAGTCGCAGCCAACAAGAAAACCAAGGCGATGCCAATGACGGACAGACCGACAACGAAACCCACGAACCGGAAAAAGAAGAAAATGCAAGCGGTAAAAGCTCGGCTCGTAACCGCAATTCGATATTGATAGCCGAAGACAATGAAGAACTGTTGCACTTCATTGCCAATTCGTTGTCAAAAACTTATAACGTGTACACTGCCTCAAACGGTGCCGAAGCTCTTAAACTACTTGAGGCAGAGAAAATCGACGTGGTAGTTTCCGACATAATAATGCCGATAATGGACGGCATAGACTTGTGCAACAACATCACCACAAACCTGCAAATGTGCCACATTCCTGTAATACTGCTCACCGCACGCACAAACCTCGACAGCAAGATAAAGGCATTAAAAAATGGTGCCGCGGCCTACATAGAGAAACCGTTCTCGATGGAAATGCTCGAAGCGCAAATCGAAAATCTACTCGACAGCCACAGCATGCTGCGTAAGAATTTCGCGCAAAACCCATTCATAGATTCTACATCAATGGCTCGGAACAAGACCGACGAGAAATTCTTGAACCGCCTTACCGAAATAATCCTTGCCAATATCGACGAGGAGAACTTTAACGTCGATGAGCTTGCAAGCGAGATGAACATGAGCCGAACAAGCCTGCATCGGAAACTAAAAGAAATATCGGGACTCACGCCTGGCGACTTCATACGAGTGGTACGCCTTAAAAAAGCCGCCGAACTGTTGCGAGGCGGCGAATACCGAATCAACGAAATTTGCATACTCGTGGGCTTCCACAGCCAGTCTTATTTCACAAAGAGTTTCCAGAAGCAATTCGGCATGCTGCCAAAGCAGTTTGCAAAAAACGGCGGCAACACTACCGAGGCAAAATCCGTTTAACCCAAATCGGCCATTAGATTTTATGGTGATTTTTAGGATTATGTCAAGCAGGTTTTCAAGGCACGAGCCGCAGGTATAGCGGGCTATGTCAAGGTTTATGCCTTGAAAACCTGCCGACAGAAACTAAAAGCGGCATAAAAAGCATTTTCAAAACAAATATTTGCGGCCTAATGATCGTTTTAGGTTTAAGGAAGAACTGCGGGTACGTTGCTGCCGGCGTACCGCAGATGTTTTTCACACACGTTCTATGCCAATTGTTTAATGCGACGCTGTTTTTTTACACTCCGGCCATGCCGATTATGCGGTCGGCAGCGTCATGGCCGGGAGCGAGCCACGTCACAGAGGGGTCTTTGGCAAACCAACGGATTTGCTGCTTGGCATAGACGCGGGTATTCTTTTTTATACGCTCCACCGCGGTATCCCGGTCCATAATGCCATCGAAATATGCAAACATTTCCTTGAACCCTACAGTGTTGAGCGAATTAAGATGCCGCAACTGATACACCGTGCGAGCCTCTTGCTCAAGCCCGGCAGCCATCATGGCATCCACCCGGCGGTTTATTCGGTCAAACAATTGCTCGCGAGGCAGGTTCAACCCCACTTTCACGATGTCAAACGGGCGAGCCTTTGCCTGCCCCTTGCGCAACAAGGTATATGACTGCCCCGACTGGAAACAGACCTCAAGGGCATGTAGCAGTCGCTTGTGGTTGCACGGGTCTGCTATTTTAAGATATTCGGGATCAAGTAATTCAAGCTGCGCCACGACAGCCTCTATGCCGCAATCTTGGTACATGCCCCACACCCTTGTCCTAATCTCGGGACTGATGGTAGGCATCTCATCGATTCCGCGGCACACGGCATCTACATACATCATCGAGCCGCCGCACATCACGGCGCATCGCCGTGGCGAACGTCCGAAAACGCCCGGCAACATCTCCATCACGTCGTGTTCAAATTGAGCCGCACTGTAATAATCGGCAAGGCTCTTAATCGCCACAAAATGGTGGCGCACCTGCCGACGCTCCTCTTCGGTAGGGGCAGCCGTGCCTATCGGTATCTCGCGGAAAACCTGCCGGGAGTCGGCCGAAATGATTTCCGTGCCGAGCTTCAGTGCCACCTCGATGGCCGTTGCGGTCTTTCCCACCCCGGTAGGGCCTGTAATCACTATCAGTGTGTCGCGTTGCTTCATGCCGCAAAATTACAAATAATCCAACACATCTGCATCCCGGCATTGCACGACATCGCATAATCATTAAAAACCGTTTTTGCAAGAAATGCAATTTTTATTACTTTTGTAAAATCGTGGTGATATTCAAGAATAAATGAAACGATTGAAAATACTACGCATAGTCTTCTCGGTGGCATTCGCGGTGCTGCTCACTCTGGCGCTGCTAAGCCACGACCCGCAACAGGCATCGTGGCTCGGCTGGACGTGCCGACTGCAACTGCTGCCCGCCGTGCTGTCGCTCTCGGCAGGCGTATGCCTGTTCTGGCTTGCCGTTACCCTATTCATAGGCCGCATATACTGCTCAACGGTATGCCCGCTCGGTGTAATACAAGACCTGTTCGGGAGAATCGGGAAAATGCTGCGGCGCAACCGCGACGGAAGCCTGCGGCTATACCGATACTCGCAAGCCGAGAACCGGCTTCGTTACGTCATACTGGGCGTAGTCGTCATTTGCATAATGGCCGGGCAAATGTTCCTGCCGGAGATAATCGACCCATACTTCGTGTTTGCAAATCTCATCGACAACCTGTCGGGGGCGGTATCCGATTCCATGCTTGGAGAAGTGGTGCTACCGGGCGCGCTCGGCATTGCCATCTCGGCTGTAACGCTTGTAACGGTATCGGCACTGGCGTTCAAGAACGGGCGCACTTTCTGCAACACGATATGCCCCGTGGGATCGTCGCTGAGCGTCGTGAGCCGCATATCACTGCTGAAGCTCGAAATCGACCCCGACCTATGCACCAACTGCGGACGTTGCGAGCAAGAGTGCAAGGCATCGTGCATCAACGCCAAGGCTCACACCATCGACTACAGCCGCTGCGTGCTGTGCATGAACTGCACTGCCGCCTGCAACGACCATGCGATACGCTTCTCGGCCACACGCAAACGGCTGTCAACGCCTCTGATGCAGCAAATCAACCGTAAAGTGCCACAAATGACCGCCGGCCGGCCGCAACAAGCCGTAGATGCGTCATCGACGGCAAGCGACACCCGCCGTTCATAGACTCGACAAATACGCAGTGCCACACTTGCAAATGTCACGATTTTTTACGAATATTGCACACAAAGTACCAACAATTCCGACCAAGCGATGAAACAATATCTTGACTTGTTGCGCCACGTGCGCGACAACGGAGTGCTTAAGGCCGACCGCACCGGGACCGGAACCCGTAGCGTATTCGGTTACCAAATGCGCTTCAACCTTGAAGAAGGGTTCCCCCTGCTGACGACAAAAAAGCTGCACTTGAAATCAATCATATATGAATTGCTGTGGTTCCTGCGCGGCGACACCAACGTCCACTACCTGCAAGACCACGGGGTGAGGATATGGAACGAATGGGCCGACCCCGACGGAAGTCTCGGACACATATACGGATATCAATGGCGGTCGTGGCCCGACTATGACGGCGGACACATCGACCAAATCTCGCAAACCGTTGATGCAATCAAAAACAACCCCGATTCCCGGCGCATAATCGTCAGCGCGTGGAATGTCGCCGACCTTGGCAAGATGAACCTGCCGCCGTGCCACATGCTGTTTCAATTCTACGTGGCCGACGGCCGCCTGAGCCTGCAACTATACCAACGCAGTGCCGACATATTCCTCGGCGTACCGTTCAACATAGCATCCTACGCCCTGCTGCTGATGATGATGGCGCAAGTCACCGGCACGCGCCCGGGCGATTTCATCCACACCCTTGGCGACGCTCACATTTACACCAACCACTTCGAGCAGGTTGAAGAACAATTGTCGCGCACCCCGCGGCCGTTGCCGCAGATGCACATCAATCCCGACATAGATGACATATTCGGTTTCAGTTACGAAGACTTCACGCTCGAAGGATACGACCCGTGGCCACACATCAGCGCGAAAGTGTCGGTATAATAGGCTGATAGGCCGTGTGCCAAGACATTTTACGTGCGAAATTCCAAAGATGTCGTGGAATATTGTTAACTTTGCAAATTAAAAGACTTTAAGACCAAAAAAGGAAATGAGTTTACTTGACTTGAGCGAACAAGAGATAGTAAGGCGCAACAGCCTCGACGAGTTGAGGAAGATGGGCATAGAACCCTATCCGGCAGCCGAATACGTTGTAACAGGTTACACCGACGAAATAAAAGAGAACTTCAGCGACGACGCGCCGCAACGGCACGTAAGCATCGCCGGGCGCGTGATGAGCCGGCGCATAATGGGCAAGGCTTCATTCATGGAACTGCAAGACTCAAAGGGACGGATACAGGTTTACATTAGCCGTGACGACCTTTGCCCCGGCGAGGACAAGGATCTCTACAACGTCGTGTTCAAGAAACTGCTCGACATAGGCGACTTCGTGGGCATTGAAGGATTCGTGTTCCGCACCCAGATGGGCGAAATCACCGTCCACGCCGAGCGTCTCACGGTACTTAGCAAGTCGATACGCCCGCTACCCATCGTAAAGATGAAAGACGGCGTTAAATACGATGCTTTCGACGACCCCGAACTGCGCTACCGCCGCCGTTACGTCGATTTGATAGTAAACGACCACGTAAAAGACATTTTCATCAAGCGCACCAAGGTGTATAACTCGATGCGCGAATATTTCAACTCCAAGGGATACCTCGAAGTCGAAACCCCAATCCTACAATCCATACCCGGCGGAGCTGCCGCTCGCCCGTTCATTACCCACCACAACGCGCTCGACATCCCGCTCTACCTGCGCATCGCCGACGAGCTTTACTTGAAGCGCCTCATCGTGGGCGGTTTTGAAGGCGTGTATGAGTTTGGCAAGAACTTCCGCAACGAGGGCATGGACCGCACCCACAATCCAGAGTTCACGTGCATGGAAATATACGTTTCCTACAAAGACTACAACTGGATGATGGAGTTCACCGAGAAGATGCTCGAAAAGGTGTGCATGGACGTTAACGGCACCTACGAGGTAAAAGTAGGCGACAACATCATCAACTTCAAGGCACCATACAAACGCGTCACCATGCTCGACAGCATAAAGGAATTCACCGGCTACGACCTTTCGGGGAAGAACGAAGACGAGATTCGCGACATATGCAAACAGTTGAACATGGAGATCGACGACACGATGGGCAAAGGCAAGCTTATCGACGAGATATTCGGCCAGTTCTGCGAAGGCAACTACATACAGCCCACCTTCATCACCGATTATCCGGTAGAGATGTCGCCGCTCACCAAGCGTCACCGCAACAATCCCGACCTCACCGAGCGTTTCGAGCTGATGGTGAACGGCAAGGAATTGTGCAACGCATATTCGGAACTTAACGACCCAATCGACCAGGCCGAACGGTTCAAGGAGCAATTGAGGCTGAGCGAGAAAGGCGACGACGAAGCCATGTTCATCGACCAAGACTTCGTGCGAGCTCTCGAATATGGCATGCCGCCGACATCGGGCATGGGCATAGGCATGGACCGCCTCGTGATGCTCATGACAGGCCAATCGACAATCCAAGAAGTACTGCTATTCCCACAAATGCGTCCCGAGAAAACCGAGCAGCGCGACAAGGCCGACAAATACACGGCCATAGGCGTGCCTGCCGAATGGGTGGAAGCCGTGCAAAAGGCCGGATGCATGACCGTCGAGGCTCTGGCAGGTGCCGGTGCCGGGAAATTGCACCAAGACCTGTGCGGACTTAACAAGAAATATCATCTTGAATTGAAGAATCCGACCATCGACGAGGTAAAAAGTTGGATTGAGAATGCGACAGCCAAGCAATAAACATATCACAACACATATATTCCACAATATAATATCATGACAAAAGACTTAACGGGCAAAATAGCAGTCATGGGTGGTGGCAGTTGGGCTACCGCCCTTGCCAAACTACTGCTGCTTGCGCAAGATGCCGACATACTGTGGTACATGCGCCGCGACGACCGCATCGCCGACTTCAAGCGGCTTAACCACAATCCGGTGTATCTGTCAGACATACGCTTCGACACCGACCGGATATATTTCTCAAGCGACATCAACGAGATTTGCGACAAGGCCGACACGCTGTTGTTCGCAATCCCGTCGCCATACTTGAAATCACACCTTGCCAAGCTCACCGCCGACATAAGCGGCAAGTTGCTCGTAAGCGCAGTCAAAGGTATCGTACCCGACGAGAATCTCGTGGTATCGGAATACATGAACCGTTTTTACGGCATAGACAAGCAAAACATCGTCGTGATAAGCGGGCCTTGCCATGCCGAAGAGGTTGCACTCGAACGGCTAAGCTACCTGACCATCGGCTCCAAGTCACACGAGTTGGCGGCTGCCGTGTCAGACCGGTTCAACTGCAAGTCGATGCGCACCATATTATCGGACGACGTGACCGGCATAGAATATGCCGCCGTGCTGAAGAATGTGTATGCCATAGCATCGGGCATAGTGCATGGCATGAAAGGTGGCGACAACTTCCTTGCCGTGCTGCTGTCCAACGCCATACGCGAGATGGATACCTTCATATCGGTAGCCAGCCCGGGAGAAAAGCGCAACATCTGCGACTCGGTATATCTTGGCGACCTGTTGGTGACAAGCTATTCTCGGTTCAGCCGCAACCACAATTTCGGGTCGATGATAGGGAAAGGCTATTCGGTAAAGGCAGCCATGATGGAAATGGAAATGGTGGCCGAAGGATACTACGGAACCAAATGCATCCACGAGGTAAACCGCGAGCTGAAGGTTCCAATGCCCATTCTCGACGGCATGTATGAGATACTGTACAACTACCGTCCGGCTACGAAGATGATAATAGAAATGGCATCGACGTTCCATTAAATGGACGCATGACAAATTACTGAAAGATTGTTTTAAATAAACTCCATAGAGATGAAAACTATACAAGTTATCAATCGCAACGTGCTCGGAACAGTTTCCGAAGCCGACATCAACAGTTTGCAAGCTCGTGCCACCGAGGCCATGGAAAAGCTCCATAACGGCACCGGCGCAGGAAACGACTTTCTTGGCTGGCTACACCTGCCAAGCGCTACTCCCGAGAGCCTGCTCGACGACATCAACGCCACAGCCAAATGCTTTGCCGACTGCGAATATGTAGTCGCAATAGGCATCGGCGGCAGTTACCTTGGAGCCAAGGCAGTAATCGAGGCTCTGAGCGACTCTTTTGCAGCATACAAGCCTGCCTGCGGGCCGCGCGTGGTGTTTGCAGGCCAGAACATCGGCGAAGACTACCTGTATGAACTCAAAGACCTGCTTAAAGGCAAGAAATTCGGCATCATAGTCATTTCAAAGTCAGGCACAACCACCGAGCCTGCCATTGCATTCCGCATGCTTCGCGAAATGCTCGAAACCCAGGAAGGTAAGGCATTTGCCTCGGCTCACATCGTGGCAATAACCGATGCCCACAAAGGCGCATTGCGCAAGCTCGCCACCGAAGAAGGTTACAAGACATTCGTAATCGAAGACAACGTAGGCGGCCGCTTCTCGGTACTCACCCCGGTAGGGTTGCTTCCGATTGCCGTTGCCGGATACGACATCAAAGCTCTCGTTGCAGGCGCAAAGGCCATGGAAGAAGCTACATCGGCCACAGGCAACATCGCCGAGACATATGCCATGACCCGCAACGCCCTCTACAATGCAGGCAAGAAAATAGAGATTCTTGTGAACTTCAATCCAAAATTACACTACTTTGCCGAATGGTGGAAACAACTTTACGGCGAAAGCGAAGGCAAGGACGGCAAGGGAATTTTCCCGGCTGCGGTTGACAATACCACCGACCTGCACTCGATGGGACAATGGATACAAGACGGCGAACGAAGCATATTTGAAACCGTAATTTCGGTAGGCGACGTGCGCTACACCGAGGTAATCCCGTCTGACGAAGCAAACCTCGACGGCTTGAACTACATAGCAGGCAAGCGCGTTGACGAGGTAAACAAGATGGCCGAACTCGGTACTCGCCTTGCTCACGTTGACGGCGGTGTTCCAAACATCCTTGTCACCATACCCGAATTAACCGAACAATATCTGGGCGAACTGATTTACTTCTTCGAGAAAGCCTGCGGCATAAGCGGTTACATCCTTGACGTAAATCCGTTCAACCAACCTGGCGTAGAAGCTTACAAGAAAAACATGTTTGCCCTGCTCAACAAGCCGGGTTACGAGGCCGAGAGTGCTGCTATCCAAGCAAAATTGAAATAATCACTATTTTATCCAATATAAAAAGCACTGCCCTACCTTTGATATAAGACGGGTAGGACAGTGCTTTGTTTTTTATGTTTAATTTCTAATTTTTTTATTACAAAGTTATGTTGAAAAAAAAATTCTTTCTCGCACGGCTATGATTATGTCAATAGCCCTGCTGTCAACTTCATTTGCATCTTGCTCAGACGAAAACGATGAGCCGAAAGACCCTCAGCCTGAAGTTCAAGGGATGCTTGTAACCTACAAGGCACAAATCGACCCTGCCATGCTCGACTTCCTTGACGTGACAGTAGAATACACCGACTACAACGGCCAAACCGCCACGGCAACACTTGACGGAGGAGAATGGGAACAATCGGTGGCGTTCTCTCGCGAAAAAGGTGAGTTGCCAACCGACCTAAGCGCAGTCGTGAAAATCGCCAAGAAACAATCACCTGTGTTCACCGGAAACAGCGTACACATTGAAGGGAAAGTCGAATTTCAGTCTTATACGATAATGGACGACGAAACTGTATTTCATAACGGATTCAGCTCAATAACCCCTGTTGGTAAGAATCTGACAATAGCCGTCGATAAGTTAGACGCCTTTATTGCAGGATCAGACGGCATAATCGCATCACACAAAGTAAGCAACATAAAGTATGACGAAAACGGCAATGTTGCAGTCTCGGGTTCGGGAAAATAACATATAAAAGTTAACCAAACCGACTAAATGGCGTACCGACGGACTCTTTCACCGTCGTTACGCCATTTCGATTTATTGTTTTATGGCTCACTGCTCCCCTTGCATCTCGGCGCGGCTTTTGCTCATGGTCACCAAATACACTCCGACAAAAATGAGCACGACGGCAAAGCCTTTCACAACGTTAAAAGAATCAAGACCAAGCACTATGGCCACGATGCAGGCCACAACCGGCTGCACATAATTATACATTCCGGCCACCGTAGGCCGCAAACTCTTCTGACCGACCACGACTAACAGGTAGCTTAGGAATGTGGCAAACATCACAACGTAGCACAACGACAACACACTCTCCATGTCGAGCGCAAGCCAGTCGGTTGCCATCAAGTCATCGTAAGAGAACGGCAACAGGCATATAAACGCATAAGTGAACATCCACTTCATTATCGTTACAAGCGAATAGCGCGTCACGAAATTCTTGAACAGCACAAGGTATAGCGCATAGCTCAACTGAGCCATTAGCACTAACACATCGCCAAGGATGTGGCTTTCGCCCCCGTCCTGACCCGAAGCCTGCCCGCCGCTGCCGATGATGAGCAGCAATGCGCCACATGCGCCAGCCGCAATGCCCATGACTTTTTTCCCCGTAATGGGTTCCTTAAGGAACACGGCGGCAAGCACCATCGCCCACAACGGCATACTCGTGGTGATTATCGACGCGTCGCCGGGCGAAGTCAAGCTAACGCCGAATATGAAACTCCCTTGATTAAGCACAATGGCGAGCAAAGAGGCAACAAACAGGCGCGCAAGATCCTTTGGTGCCACATGCTCGGGCTTGCGGAACAGCGACACCAGCCAAAACATCAACATCGCGCCGAAAACGCGCAAATCGGTGACAACAAGCGGAGTGACCACGCCTCCAAGCATCACGACCTTTGCTATAGGCGACATCAGCCCCCAAATGGCGTTGGCGGCAAACATTGAGATGTGGCCTTTAATACTGACTTTTTCCATAACGGGCGCAAAAGTATATATTTACCTCGAAACAGCCTCTATCTTTTGAGCCTTTTCGCTGCCGAAGGCTTATGCTGCTTTTTGAGCCATGCAAGAGCAAGCCAAAAAAAACATATTTCTCGCCAATAGCCCATTTTTCACATCATATCACATCAAAACCGGTCGATCATGAAGAAAAAAGCAAATATTTCTTCAAAGAAATCAAATTTATATTTTTTGCATACTGTCAAAAATATTATATTTGCCACATATTTTTTAAACAAATTTACACCATAACAAAATGTTACGAAAAACTGTATTTTTGATTGCATTCTACCTATTATTTTCACAGGTTTATGCGCAAACTTCGACAGATGGCAGCAAGACTGCTTATGCCTTCAGCCGCACAGAAGGCGATTATGGCATCGTAAGCTTCAATCTCGATGATTTTTCCTCTGTCGAAATGCGGCACGCTGTCGAAGACGACGTGCGAGCCGCAGCATTTGCCGAAGGCAGTTATTACGCATTGCGCTACATCGACGGCAACCCGGCCGAGATAGTGGCTTACGACCTTGCCACCGGCAACAAGGAAACCGTGACAACGACAACGACCGCCTATGAAGACATGGCATACGACTACAATACGCAGACGCTGCTACTGCTGACGTCAAACGACTTGCAAAGGTTGGACTTGTCGTCGGGAGAATATGCCACAATTTGCCATTTCGACTATGCCATGGCTTCGGTAACCGCGACTCTCGACGGTAAAATATACGCCATCGACAACTGGGGCGAAATTTACAGCGTCGATGACGAGGCCGGCTCGGCCACGAGCGTATATAAGAGTGGCATTTCGGCCACAGGAAGCAGCGATACCGGGTCGCTCGACGCAGACTTGAGCACGGGGAAACTATATTACCTGCGCAACAGCAACGGCTACTTCGACAAGGGTACCTCACTGTTTGAGATAGATATCGAGGCACAAACCAATGCCCAGATAGGCAACACCCAAAGCAATTCCTACACAGGCCTTTACACCGGGTACACCAACGCAACGCCCATGACCCCGGCATCGCCGTCAGAGTTTGCCATAACCCCGGCAAGCGATGGCAGCAACAGTTGCCAACTGAGTTGGACATGCCCCTCATCGACATTCAACCGTCAACCACTGTCATCCTTCACCCACGCCACCATTTACCGTAACGGAGAGGCCGTGGGCACGACCACCGATGTCACACCTGGGGCAAAAGCCACATATACCGACAATGTACCGGTGGCAGGCAATTACACCTACAAGGTGACTTTGAGCAACGAAGCCGGCGAAGGGATGTTTGCCATAGCCTCGGAATATGTGGGCAGCGACGTGCCGGCCGCACCTGCCAACGTAGTTGCCACATCCGACGGCAAGACCATTACGGTCAGTTGGACAGCTCCCACCACAGGCCTTAACGGCGGCAACATAGGCAGCAACATCACATACAAAGTGGTTCGCAGCGACGAGAAAGTCATTGCCGAGTCAACAGCAGAAACATCGGTTACCGATGTGATAGAAGGCGCATATGCAGGTTATTCATATACCGTCACGGCAAAGAACAACGCGGGCGAGGGTGGCAGCGCGACATCCAACGCGGCTGCTGCCGGCGACGTACAGCCACTTCCACAGACCACGGCGTTTGACGATGCCTCCGACCTCAACCTGTGGACTGTCGTAGATGCCAACAACGATGGCAACACTTGGCAAATGGGGACAAAATGGGGCGGCGGAAACTTAGGAGTGGAAATATACCGCTCGACGGGATATGGCGAAAACGACGACTGGCTCATTTCGCCTCCGGCTTCATTAACGGCAGGAACAGCGTCGGCCATTTCCTTTGACATGTACTGCACATACTACGACACCGAACGAATAGAAGTGTACATGGCAACCGCAGGAACAGCCATCGAAAATGCGACACCCATCGACACGCTTGAAATAAAAGGCTCTGAAGGAGGATTCTATGGTAACGCTATTCCTGTATCACTGAACATTCCAAAGGTGGAGAGCGACGGCAACTATTGCATATACCTGCGCTACAAAGCCGAACAAGGCTACTCCTATCCGGCAACCGAAGGCTACCACATCAACAATTTCACGTGGAAAGAAGTTGAAAGCACAGCCACCGTGTCGGGTACCGTCATATATCGGATGGACATGATGGGAACGCCATACGACACCAAAGCCGCAAATGCCTTGATAACCATAGGCGACTTCACAACCTACACTAACAAAGAGGGCAAATACACCATCAGCGGCATCCCTATGGGAGAATATGACGTGACCGCAAAATACATCAAAGGCACCTCGATTGGCGTGGAACACGTAACGCTCAACGAGGGAGACAACATAACGGTCGATTTCATCCTCACGCAATTGGCCAAACACCAAGTAAGCGGAACCATTACCGACGAGAAAGGCAATCCGATAAAAGGAGCGTCGATAAACTTCGTCGGATACGACACTGTGACAGTCGTGAGCGGAGACGAAGGATTGTACAATGCCGAAATGTTTGAAAGCTCGTATAATGTCACCGTCAAGAAAAACAATTACGTCGCACAAACCGAAGAAATCGACCTGTCCGACGACATTGACAATGCCAATTTTGCCTTGAGCATAGACGTGCTGCCACCCTACCGGGTAACTGCCGCCGACGATGCAAACCGCGACATCGTGGTTGCATGGGACGCGCCGAAGTCGCTATATGAAATAGCATATGACAACGGCGTGGCCGACAGCGATTATGGATTCGGACAATATAGCGACGAAAGCCACATAATGGGAACCATATTCCGCGAAACCGGAAACTTATATGAAGTAAAATGGCAATCGGCAGAATATGGCGAAGAGAGTGCCAACAGCCTCATCATGTCGATTATCGCCCTCGACGACCAAGGCAACCCGTCGGCAAACGTGCTGCACCAAGCTACCGTTCCGACCGTACATGGCGAATGGAACACCTATCGCCTGCCCGCGCCTGTCAAGGTTGACAAAAACGGCTTCATGGTGGTATTCGGCGGCACAAACGCACGCCTCGCCCTCGACAGCGGCAACGAAAATGACGTTATCGACCATCCAAGGACACAGGTTTACAGCAACATGGGTGTAGAATCTCCCCTTGGCTACAGCTACTTCGACAACCGCTTGAGCAACCGCTCATGCCACTTCTTGATACGCGCCGTGTGCGAGAATATCGAAGATGACGGCAGCACTGTGCCTGCATTGACATATGACGTGTGGAGAATGCCCGCATCGGCGGCTCAAGACGACGAAACGCAATGGGTGTCGGTTGCGACAGGAACCTCAGCACAGAGTATTACCGACAACGGCGCAAAGAGCGGCAGCTACCGCTATGCAGTAAAGGCAACTTACACCGACCTCGGAAAGACCACCGAAGCCGTGTTCTCAAACACTATCGAGCACAACATGATTGCCGACGTTACCATAAACGTGAGTGCCAACTCCGACCCGTCTCACGCCAACGGAGCCAAGGTTACTCTTTACAATGACAGCTACAACTACACGGCTGCCGTGGAAAATGGCAAGGCATCGTTTGCCAATGTCGAAAAAGGCATTTACTCGATAACCATACGCAAAAACGGATTCGACCTTCTCGAAGACGGTGGCTTGAACTTCACAGGCGAAGACTTGGCGTTCAGCCGCGATTACACACTGACGCAAAGCCTTGACAAGCCTATCAGCCTCGACGTATTAATCGACGGGTCTTCGGCAAAATTACTCTGGAACATGCAGCCCAACATTGTTGAAGACTTCGACGGCGAAGGCCACACCGATTTTGAAGTAAACCCGGCAGGCAACTTCGGATGGTCGTATATCGACAACGACTATTTGATTCCTTACAGCTTCGGCACCAATTCAGATTACGTTCAAATCACATTCCCACACATGGGCGAACGCATGGCAGCCATTACTTTCAATTCGCAGGCAACCACGCCGCCGCTCAACGTGGGCAACACGGCTCGCTCGGGCTCGCGCGCGCTTGCATTCTTTGCCGCAAAACCGACTGTTGACGAAGAGGGCGGAGTCACATTCCATGCAAGCGACGACTACTTCATCTCGCCCGAATTGAAGCCCTACCGCGACTTCGTTTTCCGATTCTATGCACGCCAGTATGAACATCAATACAACATCGATGACGAAGGCAACTCATACATAGACGAAAGCCGTACCGAACGCATCAGAGTGGGATACTCAACCACCGACACCGAACTTTCAAGCTTCATATGGCTTGACGAGGAACTGCGCAGGGTTGAAGAAATTGAATATGTCGAGTATGAATATGTAATACCGCAAGAAGCCAAGTATGTGGTACTCAACAGTTCTTCCAACGACAATTTCATGCTACTCGTGGACGATGTGTTCATCGGTGTTGACGAGCAGGTCGTAGGCAACAGCTACATGCCTGTGAACGTGACGGGATATGAAGTTTACCTTGACGATGCCAAAGTTACCGACACTCAAGAAACCGAATACACTTTCTCAGACCTTGCCAACGGGACACACACGGCAGCCGTCGTGCAAAAATTTGCCACAGGCTCTTCCGATCCGCTGTCGATAACATTCGACATCGCCGCAACGTCGGGCATCGGAAATGCCGCCGCAAGTGTGTTAAGCATCTACGCATACGACGAAACGCTTTACATCAACGGCGACTACAGCCATGCCATGATTTACAGCACTTCGGGTGCGCAAGTCATGTCACTGTCGGGCGAAAACCAAGCCGACCTGTCGGCTTTGCCACGAGGCATTTATTTGGTGAAAGCCTTTAAAGCCGACGGAGAAACAGTAATGGCAAAGATCATAAGATAACACACGCCGTCACAACGGCAACATTTCAACAGCCCCGGGATACCGATATGGAATCCCGGGGCTGTTTTTGCTACATGCTTAAACCCGCCCTATTTTGCATAAGTGGCTTCCCGAGCAAAATTTAAACAGTCTGTTACTATTTTTGTCGCTTTTGCACAAAATGTGTTGACAGAAATTTGTAAATTCGCAAAATAATAGATTCCGACATAGAGACGCTCAGTCCGTCTCCACACATACCGAATCTTTTAACAATCACAAAACAAGCCTGCTATGAAGCCAATAACAAACATATTGCTAATAATATACATAATAGCATACACATTCCTGCCCATATTTGACGTATCGCTCGTGGGCGGACAGACGGGGTTTGACTACACTGCATATACCATATCAAACAGCGACGAACTGCTGAAGCAGATTTTCTCGCTTCTTCCATTCATAGTCGCATTTGCCGCAATCAGCTTCAATTGCATGAAGAACCGCTTTTGGGGCATTGCCGTGGCGATAATAATATGCTTCGGACTGTACTTTTATGTCGATGCCAAAGACTTTGTGCTGATACAACAGCCCGAATTTTTCAAAATCGAATCACTGGGAGTGGGATTCTACGTCGGATACGCATCTCTGCTCTTGTCGCTCATATCAGCGGCAATATCAGTCCTGCCTTTTAAGTTCAACAAGCTCCACGCCCGGGAAAACACGCTGTTCGCGCACAAGAACAAGCAACACATGCACACCGAAAGCGAAGAAGACGGTAAGAAATGAGTAGCTTGTCGGACATAACGGGAGACATAAAAATCGAAGACCCTCATCTGTGGACACTTTCATTGTTCATCGACAAGCGGCACATCGACTTCATGGTGCATAACGACATGGTGGCAAACTCGCTCATCCACCGAAGCATAAGCCTCGACCGATGGGTTGGCGATGACGAATATTTGAAAGCCGTCGAAAATGCCATATATGACAACTCGCTCCTGCTAAGCGACTTCAAGCGCGTCAACGTTAGCGTGGATTCTCAAAAATTCCTTTTCCTGCCGCCGGGCTATGGCTGCGACGATGATGCCCGACGAGCATTCGACATAGCATTTCCCGACAGCGACGGCGACTTTGCCGTTTCCCGTGGACACAATTGCCGCACCGATGTCGCATTCATGTTGCCACCCGGAGTATTGCAATTCCTGCGGCGCACATTCAGCAACACACCCGTAAGGCTGCACATCGAGGTACTTAGTTCATACTTCCGTGGAAGGACAAACACCTCCAACGTCAACAAAGAAGCGGTGTACATACGTGACGGATACATCGACATCTGCGCGTTTAAACATGGAAAGCTGCAAATAGCCAATACGTTCCAATACCGCACCGAGGACGACATCATTTTCTACACACTTGCCGTGTGGAACATGTTGGGACTCGACCCACGCTCCGATGAGATACAGATTGCCGGGAACAAATCCATCCGTTCGGCCATAATGCCCCGGCTTCGCGAATATGTGACATATGTGGTTCCTGCAATGATGCCGCCAAGTGCCATAAGAATGGCCTCTGACGCATCAAAAGCACCTTTCAACTTAATAATTTTGGCAATATGAGAATAATACGAGGGAAATACGGCCGTCGCCGGTTCGACGTGCCACACAGCATAACAGCCCGCCCGACCACCGACTTTGCCCGGGAAAACATATTCAACGTCATCGACAACATAATCGACCTTGAGGATGCCGTGGCACTCGACCTGTTTGCCGGAACGGGAGCCGTAAGCTTTGAATTCGCCTCTCGCGGATGCCGCACGGTGACATGTGTCGAAAAGGCGACAACCCAATACCGATTCATCTCCCAAGTAAAGCAGCAACTGCAAGCCGACGAGATATTGCCGATACGTGGCGACGTATTTAAATTCATCGATACGTGCCGGCAACAGTTCGACATTATATTTGCCGACCCTCCATACGACCTGCCACGGCTTCCCGAAGTGCCCCAATTAGTGCTTGAATCGGCAATGGTCAAGCCGGGAACGATATTCATAATGGAACATTCCCGCAATAACGATTTCTCTCACCTGCGGTATTTCAAGCAGCACAGGGCATATGGCAGCGTCAATTTCTCGATATTCATGATTCCCGATGAAGTGGGCTGAGAAACCGCTTTAATCTTTAACAGAATTTTCAAGAACAGTCGCTAAAAGTCTGTTTAAACCTTGTTCAATGAGACTTTAGGTCTTAAAACCATAATGACAGAAATCAAGAAGGCACTCCCAAGCACCGGCATTGCAGCCGGACTGCTTGGTGCCATATGCTTCGGGTTCATTCCCGTTTTCAGCAAGCCGGCCATAGAGCAGGGGCTGTCGCCCATGTGCATATTAGCCTACCGCTTCACTTTGGCAACCATTGCCTTAGGCATACTATTAAAAATCAAGCGTCGCCCATTGGGCATAAAGTTAAGCGACATCCCCGTCATGGCGATGCTTGCCGTCTTTTATTGCATTTCCGGCGGATGCTTGATGGTGGGCTATGAGTACATGTCGGGAGGAGTGACAGGTGTCATACATTTCACCTATCCCGTGTTTGTATTGCTCATCGTGCTGCTTTTCTTCAAGGAACGAATAAAGCCAAAATCGGTAATAGCCATTATCATGGCCATCGCAGGCATTTATTGCCTCGGCGCGCTCGGTGGCGAGGCCGCATTCATTGCGGGAGCCGACCGAGCCGAAGGGGTGGCCATAGTAGTACTGTCGGGAATAGGATATGCCTCATACCTCGTATGGATAGGACGCGGACGCGCCTGCAAATTCGATTCTTTATACCTCACCTTCTGGGTGCTTGTGTTTACTTCACTGTTCTTCATGGGGTTTGCCTTGGTGCGTGGCGAGTTCAAGCTTGTCACCGATGCCATGACACTGCTCAACTTTGGCGGCCTTGCCTTCATAGCCACCGTCATAGCCAACATACTTGTGGTTTATGCCGTTAAAAAAATTGGTTCCACGATGGAATCGATATTAAGCGCAATGGAACCGGCCACTTCAGTGGTAATGTGCATAATCCTCTTCGACGAACAGCTCACATTGCCAATTGCCCTGGGCATGGTGCTAATATTCATAGCCGTGGGCATTGTCATTTCAAGCAATCGCAAATAAAACGCATTTCCGGGTCATGCGCCGTCACTGCCGGGCAAAATACTGCCGGGCAAGTCGCTTGACCCTCGGAGCAAGCAGCACAAGGGCTATCATATTAGGCAACGCCATGAGAGCAAACGACAAGTCCATCACGGCCACCACCGAGCCAAGCGGTATCATGGCAGCCACGATTATCATTACGAGGTAAAAATAATTGTAATATTTTGCCCTATGTGCGCCAAATAAGAAGTTGGTACACTTGAGTCCGTAATAAGAATATGAAAACATGGTAGAAAATGCAAAAAACAACACAATCACCATCAATAGGTAGTGTCCGTATCCCGGCAACAACGACTCAAAAGAATTCAAGGCGATGAACAATCCCTTGATTTCGCCAAGCCCCGTATAATTGCCTGCTATAAGAATAGGAATTGCCGTCAACGTACACACCAACCCCGAGTCGATCGACGGACCTATCATCGTCACAAGTCCCTCTCGGATGGGGTTGTCGTTGCGCGAAGCCCCATGCATGAGCGAGGCGGTTCCCACTCCGGCCTCGTTGACATAGGCTGCCCGGCGAGCGCCTATTATCGCCGTCCCGATAAAGCCGCCTATGCCTGCCTCGAAGCTGAACGCCCCGTGAAATATCGAAGCAAACACGCCGGGAATCTGGTCGATATAAATGACAATAATCACAAACACGAGCAGAAAATACATGCCCACCATGGTAGGCACAATCTTGGTGGCAATCTGCGAGATGCGTGTTATGCCGCCCAGTATCACCGATGCCACAATGGCACATATCACGGCACCGAGCACAAAACGTAGCATCAATGTATTTTCCACGCCCAACGGCGTAGTAATGACCGTAGTCACGGCTTCTACAAGTTGGTTGGCCTGCATGAAGCACAGCGTGCCGAGCAATGCGAATATGGCAAAGAAATACGCCATCGGCTTCCACCGCCTGCCAAGTCCGTTCATTATAATATACATCGGGCCGCCTTGAACCTCTCCGGCGCTGTCCTTTCCCTTGTACATTATCGACAACGCCCCCTCGAAGAATTTGGTTGACATACCCACGATGGCACTCACCCACATCCAGAATATGGCGCCGGGTCCCCCCATGGTGAGGGCAATGGCCACACCTGCTATGTTACCCATGCCGACAGTCGATGATATTTCGCTCATCAAGGCTTGGAACGAGCTTATCTGGCCTGCGCCGCCATTTCCTTGGTTATAACGCAATGCCTTGATAGCATCGCCATAACGGCGAATGGATATCCCACCGGAATAGATGAAAAAGAAAAGTCCTCCGCCTATCAACAATACGAAAAACGGATAACCGCACACCACGTCACTCACCTTGGTGAGCATGCTGCCGACATTATTGAGAAATTGTTCCACCGTGATACATCGTTTTTTTGAGTGGTGCAAATTTAGGCAAAATCCACGAAATTTCATGTGAGGTGTTGCATATTTGCAAAAATGGTTTTACCTTTGCAAAACCAAAAACGACATGGTTCCTTGGATGAGTGGCTTAGTCAACGGTCTGCAAAACCGTGTACGGCGGTTCGATTCCGCCAGGAACCTCCAAGCTCTTGCAATGCTCCTGTGCCGTCACGCACAAGACAAGCAAGAGCCTTTTTTATATGTCCACGCAGAACACACTTCCACCACGCGGTCAGCTGCCAACAAAAAAAGTTATTATGACAATCGACGACATTCGCAACCTGCACATAGAAGATTTCAATTACGAGTTGCCCGACGAGCGCATTGCAAAGCATCCGCTTGCCGACAGGGAACAATGCAAGCTACTGTTGTATGGCAACCATTCACTAAAAGGGGAATATCGATTTGCCGATGTTCCTCGACTGCTGCCACACGCCTCGATGCTCGTTTACAACAACACACGAGTCATAAATGCACGCCTGCGTTTCCGCAAGCCTAACAATGGCGCATGGATTGAGATTTTCTGCCTCGAACCGTTTGAGCCTCGCGACTATGCCCAAGCGTTTGCCACCACCGGCAGTTGCCGTTGGACTTGCCTGATTGGAAACGCTAAAAGGTGGAAAAACGAACCGCTGCACATGCCCCTCGCCATAGGCGACCGGCAAATAACGCTCACAGCCGTGCGTGGCGAGCGGCGCGGCAACGCATTCATCGTCGGCTTCTCGTGGGACGGCGATGACATTTCATTTGCCTCGGTTCTCGAAGCCGTGGGCGAAATTCCCATACCGCCATACCTGAACCGTGCAACCGAGCCAAGCGACAGCCGCGACTACCAGACTGTGTATTCGCACATCGATGGCAGTGTGGCCGCACCTACAGCAGGCTTGCACTTCACCGACAGCGTGCTTGCCGAGTGCGACAGACTCGGAATACGCCGACGCGAACTCACATTGCACGTCGGAGCCGGGACATTCCAACCCGTAAAATCCTCGACCATAGGAGACCACGAAATGCACACCGAATTCATCTCAGTCACACGCTCGCTGCTTGTTGACCTCATCAACAATACGACAGGCCCGGTAATCGCAGTAGGAACCACATCGGTGCGCACACTCGAAAGCCTATATTACATAGGCCTCACACTGCTGCGCAACCCCGATGCCGACGAACAAGAACTGTGCATCGGCCAATGGATGCCTTACACCATCGACGCTGCCGACGAACCCGATACCCCGACGGCACTTAAGGCCATAGTCGATTACCTCGACCGCCACAACGCCGACAGCTACATAGGCAGCACGCAAATCATGATTGCACCCGGATTCCGCTACCATGTAATCGATGGAATGATAACCAATTTCCACCAACCGCAATCCACACTGCTGCTGCTTGTATCGGCATTCGTGGACGGTGACTGGCGCACCATATACGACTATGCCTTAGCCCACGACTTCCGCTTCCTAAGCTACGGCGATGCAACCCTGCTGCTGCGATAAGGAGGCAAAGCCTAACCGGGATTTACCCATACCGGCATTAAAAGCCCTCATAAAAACGGTGTTTGTTTCGTTCCGAGTCCGACAGGCGGCGGCTCGGCAT
>CALUNI010000002.1 GCA_944321905.1 uncultured Muribaculaceae bacterium
GATGCGGACCTGTTGTCCCTGGTACTTTATCAAGTCTTCGGTTGACGACGTGAGTTGGTCGAGCGACACGGTAACGGTGTCGATTTTTGTGGCATCGGGCAGTCCGTTCAGCAATACTCGGGATTCAAACAGTTCACGCGACATGAAGGTGGCTTCCCATCCATATTCTTCGGTATATTCGGGTTGGCCAAGTTGTTGCAGGCCGTTGTACTTGCCTATGTACATGCCGCTCACCGACAGCACCACCTCTTGTCCTATGCGATATGTGTTGAACATGTCGGGGTAGCGTATCGACAAAGGCAGGGCACCGGTTTCGTCTTGTATGTACAGGTTGTTGTATATGTTGCCCGATTCGTCGGAACTGATGACGCGGGCTCTTATGTAGAGGCTGTCGCCGTTTTCGGCAAAGCCTATTGTGTCGATATAATTGCGGTCGGAATTCCAATACTGCGTTTTGAGGTCTTTGATGGTGATGTTGGCTTCGATATCGGTATGCGGTATGACCATGGGTGGAGTATCGAAATTGTCGGAGCAGCCTGCGATGCCCGCGGCGGCCAACGTCAACACAGAAGCGAGATATGATTTAGAAAGTCTCATAGTGTGTGTATGTGTCTGTTTTTATTATTGTCGTTAAATTTAGAACCTTACGCCCATGGTGAAATAAATCTTTATGCCCTGTGCGTAATAGTATTTGTTGGGGTAACGGGTGGTGGTGTAGTTGGTGTAGTCAAAACGTCCCTGCTGGTATCCCCCCGTTTGGATGTTTCTGTTATTCAACACGTTGTCGATGTTCAAGTTCAAGTTGAGCGAGGCTGTGCGGTTGAGGTATATCAGTTTGCCGATGCTCAAGTTCAGCACGAATGCGTCATTGAGCTTCTCTTGGCGCGTGATGCCTTCTATGCGCCTTTGCAATTCTTCCTCGCTGCTTACCGTGGTCCACAGTCCCGGCATGGCCTCATGGCGTATGGGCGATAAATCGACGTAGCTGTCGCCCATCCATACGCCTGTAACGTTGAAAAACCACATGCCCGGGGCAACATAGTCGAATCCGAGGCTGTAGGCCTGTTGCGGAGTGCCGCTGACGTAAAAGTTTTTCAAATATACTATTTGCGTCGTGTCGGGCATTGAGCCGTTCTCATAGCTGCGCGTGCCGGTAGGACGGTTCTTGTACTGGTATCGCGAGTATGTGCCTGCAAAGTTGACGGTGAGCGATGGCGTGATTTTGTAGGCAAGTCCTATTTCAACGCCTTTGTAGGTCTTGTTGACGCCGGTAAGCACATAGTTCATGAATGTAGAGAACTGGTCGTCGTAGAACGAGGTGCGCTCTGTGTCATCGTATATGTTTGTCCAGAACCCGGTTATCGTACCCTTGAAGTTGCGATAATTGAAGGCATAGGCAATGTCGCCCGACAGGATGCGGGCGTTGCTCAGCCCTGTTATTGCATCGTCCTTGATGCGTGGAGATATGTATGACTGCTCAAACGTCGGAGCCTTGGTTCCGTATGCGGCATGTATGCGGAAGCTGTTGCGTCCGTCAAGTTTGTAGGTTGCTCCGGCCTTGAACATGGCGTTGTCGAACTGGTGCATTTCGCCTTTGCCGTATGAATTTTCCGGGGCGCGTCCGTTGCGCATTTTTCCGTCGCGTTGGAATTGCGTGTAGCCGATGCGGAATCCGTAGTTGATGTCCCAATGAGGAAGGTTGATTACGTTTTGCAGCCAGGCATTTGCCGATATGGAATTGATGTCGTAGTCGTAACCGAACCGGTCGCCTTTGAGGACTCGGCGGTTAGGGTTGTTAAGGTCGTTTTGCAGCATCATGTCGTTTTCGGGAAAGTCGCGCTCGGCAAATTGGTCGATATCGACCCAGTAGCGTCCGCCGAGCAGGTCCTTGACCGTCTTGTAGTATGATGCCCGTGTGTAGTTCAGCCCTATACCTCCTTGCAGTGTCATGTAGTCGTTGAGGCGCATGTTGAGCGTCGAATTGAACAATACGTTGAACTGGTTGCTGTGACGCTTTTCAAGTATGTATGACGAGCCTTTCTCGACGCCAGTGAGGTCAGACTCGTAATTGTTGAGGTAGTTGGTTTGGTATAGCGAGCCCCAGTTTACTTGACGGTAGTTCTCGTCGTTTTGCCACAGGTCGGTGTAAAGAGCCTTTGTTGACTCGTCTTCGTAATATGATGGCAAATAACGGTAATAGTCGGGACGCGGGTCGGCCGCATTGTACCATTGCAATGCCGACGACGAGTAGTAAGACTTGCGCACGGCAACGCCTGTGTTCAGCGATACGTTGTTGTTGGGAGTCCACAGCCAGTTGAGTATTGCCGTCGGGTCGAAGCTCTCCACCACGCGTGCTGTGCGCTTGTCGCCGTCGGGCATGTATCCCCAGTTGGGGTTATACAGGTTGCTGCCCGACAGGTCGTATGCTTCTTCGTATGTGGCAGAATTGTTGGAGCGTTGTGTCGGTGCACCGAAGGTGGTGAGCGACAGGCTGTGCCTGTCGTTGAACACTTTCTGGGCCGATAAGAAGTATCCGCCAGAGTGGTAGAAGGTTCCGGGGTAGATTCCTTCGTCGGAGTAGCGTCCTACTGCTGATACCGTCAGAGCCCAACCTTTGCTGTTGAGGCCGGTGGCATATGTCACCATTCCTCGCGCATAGTAGTTGCCGTTGGTGTATGCGATACTGGCGCGTAGTCCCGGGGCGTAGTCGCGTGCGAATGTGTTGATGTTGGTCGCGCCGCCGATTTGCCCGAATCCGAAACTTGTCGATTCAAGGCCGATGCCTACATTCTTGTTGCGGAAGGCCTGGTTCAATCCGCCGAGCATGCTGTAGTTGAAGCGTCCGCGAGCCGGCTCGTTGAAATTTACTCCGTTGATGTAGGTTTCGGAATACTCTGAATCGTAACCGCGCAGGCGGAAGCGCATCACGCTGAAGTCCCAACTCGCGGCTTGGTAGAAAACGTCGTCGGACGCGCCCGACAGTAATCCTATGGTTTGGCTGTTGCCTTCCTCGTCTTCGAGCTGCGACTCGTCGATCATGAGGTCTTCATCGCCGCCGAAACCGGCATAATAGGTCGATTGTGACTCCAAGAGGATTTTCCCCATGTCGTGGATTACGCCGTTGGTAATTTCAACTTGCGACGACCAGTCATCATAGCCGGCGCACAAGACGAGTAGGTCGCCCACGCCCGGAGAGGCCGATGAAATCTGGAAGTCTCCATTGGGGCCGGTCGTCACCGTTATGTCTTGTTCTGCAAGAATGATGGTTGCCCCGGCCAAAGGCTGTCCGTTACGGGCATCTACCACCACGCCATGCAGTCCCGAACTTTGAGCCAAAGTCTGGAACACGGCGAGCAGAGAGATGAGAAGTAGTAATTTGATTCTCATAAGCAATGGGTTGTTATTGAATTAAGTTTTTGTTTATGTCCTAAATAAGATGGTCGAAGCATCTGCAATGAGCGAAGCTGCAAATCAAGCCGTATAAAACGGCATAAAATGCAAACAAATATATACAATTCTTTTGAAAAGTCATTGTCTCGTGTGAAAAGAAATTAATATGAGGACAAGTTTTGTGCAATTCCGACCAATCAACGGTTGTGGCAATTCTGTGCAAATTTAATGTGGCAGGCGGTAACAGGTATAACAGCGGTGTAAAAAAAGATGGGCGCAGTCTCGCGTAGTTTCTCCAATATGTTACAATTATTTATTTTGTTTGCCTCGGTATTCGGTTTTTGCGGATATTTTCTTAATTTTGAAGCGTACAATGTATAACTGCGATTGATTATGAAAAAATTATTGGCATTGATAGTCGTTGTGGCGGTGGTGTTTGCCGCCACTGGCAGCGACAAACGTTATCAAGTGTTCGGGATCAGTTTTTATAATTTGGAAAACTTTTTCGACACAATCAACAACAATGGCAAGTATGACTACGAGTACACCGAGAACGGCTCCAAACAGTGGGACGGCGAGAAGTACCGCAACAAGGTCCATAACATGGCTTATGCGATAAGCAAGATGACCACCAAGGCCACGCCCATGGGACCGGCCATAATCGGCGTTTCGGAAGTGGAGAATGTCACGGTGCTGCAAGACTTGGTAAAGAATGAGGCAATAAAAGACTGGAGGCTGCAAATTGTGCATCACGATTCGCCCGACCTGCGTGGGATAGACGTGGCGCTGCTGTATAATCCGCGTTTCTTCAGGGTGCTTAACGTGGTTAACTCGCGTGTGGTGGTTGACGGGTATCCCGAATTCAAGACTCGCGACCAAATGTGCGTTACCGGGTTGCTCGCGGGAGAAAAAGTGAGTGTGATTGTCAATCACTGGCCGTCTCGCTCGGGCGGGCAGGAAAAGTCTAACTACTTGCGTGAAGCAGCGGCTCGCCGGGTAAGGCAAACGGTTGACTCGCTTCTCGTTGACGACCCTAATCAAGGCATAATAATCATGGGCGACTTGAACGACGACCCGTTCAATTCAAGTGTGGCCGAGGTTCTCGGAGCCAAAAAGGACGAGGACGACGTGGAGCAGCCGGGCGACTTGTACAATCCGTGGTGGGAAACTCTCGACAAGGGAATAGGCACCTTGGCTTATCGCGGTTCGTGGAACCTTTTCGACCAAATAATTGTGTCGAAGTATTTCCTTGGCGACCGTTCAAAGCTCACTTTGTTCAAGCACGAGGTTTTGAACTTCGACTTCTTGAAAACCACGGAAGGCGACCGCAAGGGTTATCCGTTGCGCACTCATGCTTCGGGGGTTTATCTTAATGGTTACAGCGATCACTTCCCTACCGAGATTTTCCTTGTGAAGGAGGTGGGTGAGCAACAGTAATCGGGTTGCCGCCTAAGTCGTGTTTTTAAAATACAGGGTGTGCAGGTGTACAGGCACACCCGTTTTTTTTGATTGTCATATGCATGTTACGGCTTCGATAGTTACCTACAATACCGATAGGGATGAGTTGGAGAGATGCTTGCAGTCGTTGGCATCCGACTCGGTACATACCATCTATATAAGCGACAATTCGCCCGATGACAGGCTTAGAGGTTTTTGCTCATCTCAAGCCAAGGTGGAATATGTCCATAATCATGGAAATATAGGCTATGGAGCCGGGCATAACGTTGCCATCCGTCGCAGCATGTCGGCTCATGCCGATTATCATCTGGTACTGAATTCCGACGTTTATTTTGCTCCCGAAATCATTGAGAGTATAATATCTTACATGGAAGGCAATCAAGATGTTGCGCAACTTATCCCAAATGTGGTTTATCCCGACGGCGCGCTTCAATATGTGTGTAGGCTGCTTCCGACTCCCATGAACCTTATATTCAGGCGATTCTTGCCTTCGCGTATGGTGGAGTCTATGAATCGCAGGTATTTGCTTAAGTTCTGGAATCATAGCCACCCGTTGAATGTGCCTTACATGCAGGGTAGTTTCATGTTTTTCCGCACAAGGTGCTTTGAAACGGTAGGATTGTTTGACGAACGATTCTTCATGTATCCCGAGGATATCGATATCACTCGTCGCATGCATCGCCATTATCGTACAATGTTCTGGCCCGGCGTTACTATAGTCCATGCCCACCGGGCATCGTCGTATAAAAGCAGTAAGATGCTGAGAGTGCACATGGCAAACATGGTGAAGTATTTTAACAAGTGGGGGTGGCTTTTTGACAAGGAACGCAGGCAATGGAACAGGCAGCTGCTTGAAACCTTGAATTATGGCGACCGCTGATTTGTCCCTCTCCTGGCTTTGTGAAGAACGGTTATTCAAAAAGTTTTTTTCTATATTGTGTGGGCGACACTCCAAGGTGTGCCTTTACATACTTGCCGAAGAATGACAGGTTTGGGAAGTCGAGGTCGAGAGAAATCTCCTTTATTGACTTGGACGAATGCTTTAGCAGCTTCTTTATTTCTTTGACCACGAATTCGTTAATCCACTCCGAGGCCGTCTTGCCGCTTGTGCGCTTGCACACCACTGACAGGTATTTGGGCGTGATGCACAGTTTCTCGGCATAGTAATGTACCGTGCGCTGTTTCAAGTCGCTGTCGGATAGCAGTTCTATGAATCGTCCGAAGAGAATCTCGCTTTGCTTCATCTGGCCGTTGCCGTTTATGCCCAGGTATTTGTCGATGAAGTGCAGCATCTTGTGGATTGTGGCTATGGCAAGCGACAGCACGATCTCGTGCCTGTACCGGGTGCCGTTGTTGTTTGAGGCTTCGGCTTTCAGAAGGGTATAATATGTACGCATCCTCTCGGCATCCGAGTCGTTGATGCTTACCACCGGATAGCATGCGAAATGTATGTTGCTGCTATACAGACGTTCGTTTATAGACAGGGTAGAGAGCAGCATCTGTTGCGACACGGTTATCGCTATGCACTTGAAATTGTCGCTGCACACGATATTGCTCATCTGCCTGTTTGGGCGGCACACGAGTATGTCGTTGGTGTGCAGAGAGTAATTGCTCGTGTCGATTTCGCCGCTTATGTCGCCGTCGATGCAAGCCAAGAACAGGTATGCATCAAGGCTTAGCGACTTGTTGGCAAGGGCGAGGTCTCCCACGTTGAAACACACCGACAGTTCACTATCGGAATAATGAGCCGAGATGTAGTTTCTGAAGTCGTTAAACCTTGTGTCCGTGTATTGTTTGGGTTCCATAGTTAATGGATAAAGAGTTGGTCTTGCATCGTTGCAAAAATAGAAATTAAACTTTTTCTATCAGATACCTGAAAGGATACAATGTTGTTCTAATTAACTACGGTAACGCTCGAATTATGTTAAAAAACAGGCCGCCAAGTAGCAAATAGCCACATCGGCGACCTGTTTGAGTTAAAATGGGTTGTTTTTGACGTGTTATTCAAGTGTGCCTGTGGCGCGAAGATATTCGGTTTGGTAAATCTTGTATTGCGTCAAAGCCTCTATGCGGTTGCTGTGTGCCTGCTGCCATTGGGATTGTGCATCGAGCAAGTCGGTGAGGGTGCACATGGAGGCACGGTATCGCGTTTCCATGACACGCAGGTTCTCGTCGGCCTGTCGGCATCCTGTTTGTGCGGTTTGCACGAGGTTGTATCCGTCTATTACGTTTTGCGTAGCCTGCCTCGCTTCGATGTTCAATAGCCGGGTGTTTCGTTGCAGGTCGAGCCGGGAATTGTATAGTTCTATTTTTGCCTTCTTTACTTTCTTGGTGTTTTCGCCCCAGTGCAGTATGGGTATGCTCAACGATGCCATTACCAGGCCTATTCCGTCTTGGAACTTTTGGGTAAACGGTATGTAGTTGCCTTGTGCGTCAACGTTCATTCCGTTCACCTTGACGTTGCCGTAGTAGGTGTATCCTGCGCTAAGAGCTAATTGTGGCAACATGTCGGCGCGGGCGAGCTTTATTTGTTGCTCGTTGGCTTCCACTTGCTGTTGCAGTAGCGCAAGCTCGGGCCGCATGGATATGTCGCCGTCAAGTGCCACAGGTTCGGTGGCCTGTATTACGGTGTCGGTTGGGGTTATCGTGGTCTCGAAAGGCAGTCCCGTGACGTTGCACAGAGCCAGCCGGCACAGGTCGGCACCGTTACGCGCCTTTTGCAACTGGTAGGTTATTTCGCTTTGTTTGGCCGATATGCGCAGCAGCTCGTTTTCTGTTCCCATGCCGGCCTTGACGGCGGTTCCCACCTGTTTCAACAATGTGTCCATCTGGGCATTGTATGTCTCAAGCATTTTTACTTTCGACAAGACCGATATGTAGGTCCAGTAGGCATTGTCGGCATCGGCAATCACCTGCATTCGTGTTTTGCGCTGTTCTTGTTCGGCACATTCCACCCCGATTCGGGCAAGCTTGTTGCCGGTACGTATTTTGCCTCCTGTGTATAACGGTTGCGTCAACGTTATGCCGGCCATGTACATCCCGCGCATCTGCAATTCCATGCCCATCATGTCGAGGTCGGGAACCATGTAAACGGCAGAGGCCATTCCGTCGATTTTGGGCAGATATGAAGTAAAGGCGATTTCTTTTTCAAGCCGGGCTTGTCGCAGCCGGTTGTCGGCCTGTTTTATTTGTTCGTTGTTGTCCAAGGCCATTTGTCGGCATTCGGCTTGCGACAATGTTATGCTGCTGTCGGCAGCCGAGGCGAGCCGGGCAATTGCGAGGCAACATATCAGTATTATCAATCTATGTGTCATAATTTTTGCGAATCTTCGGGTTTGTGTATAGAGAATAGGGCTGTGTAGAAAAGAGGCAACAATATTAGGGTTATGATTGTCCCCACGGTCAGCCCGCCCATTATGGTCACGGCCATCGAGCCATACATGGGGTCGTTGACGAGCGGAATCATTCCCACGATTGTGGTGAGCGAAGCCATTATAACCGGTCTTACACGTGAAACGGTGGCTTCGACTACGGCATTATAGGGGTGCACGTGTTCCTCGGTTTGCAACCTGTTGATTTCGTCCACGAGTACTATTGCGTTTTTCACCATCATGCCAATCAGTCCCATCATGCCAATTATCGCCATGAAAGTGAAAGGCGTGTCGGTGGCAAGCAAGGCCGGCGTTATGCCGCAGAACACGAAGGGGAAGCAGATGATGATGAGGATAACCTTGCGCCAACTGTTGAACAGCAGCAACAGTATGCCCAGTATCGCGAAGAATGTCAATGGCAGATACTTGAACACGTTGGTGGTGGCATCGCCCTGCAATTCTATCTCTCCCACCCACCGGCAGTTGTAGCCGTCGGGCAGCGTGATGGCTGCTATCTCGTCGCGAATGGTTTCGAGCACCTTGGCCGGTGTGGCTTCGGTGAGTTCGGGGTTTGGGTCGCATTCGGCTTCGATGGCGCGGATGCCGTTGACGCGCTGTATCATTTCTTCTTCCCAACCCACCGATATGCCGCTCGTCACATTGCTAAGAGGCACGCAGCTGAACAGCTCGTCTTGCAGCTTGCTTGCGGCACCTGTACCGGCAGCAAGCAGTCCCTGCACGTCGTCCTCGTCAAGGCGCATGTTCATCATGCTCCACACCGGGATGTCGTCGAGCTTGTCGATGCGTGAGCCATCGGCATTGCGTACCAACAGGTTCACCGGCACCATTTTCTCTTGGTCGTTGATTACCCCTACTGGCATACCGTCGGTGGCGGCGAGCAACGCATTGGCCACGTCGCTGCGCTCAATGCCCGAGCGCAAGGCATCTTCGCGCGAGTATTCGGCGACGAGCGACTTGCCGCGCGGCTTCCAGTTGTTCTGCACCGAGTAGGGGTCAACATACTTGCAATTGCGCATGATATCCTCGGCTTGGCGGCTCAGGTCACGCAGCACGGCCGGGTCGGGGCCGGTGAATTCTACCTCGACGGTGTGGGATGTGGCTATCGAGAAATTATATTTGCGTATGCGTATGTAGGCATCGGGATATAGCGCGCGCAACTGGTTGCGTATGCCGGGAATTTGTTCCACCACGGTGTTGTAATCCTTGCAATCGACCATCAGCTCGCCATAGCAGTCGCCACCCGAAGTCATGGGACGCACGAGGCAATAGTGAGCCGGAGCCGACCCCATGCTTGCCGCAACGCGTTCCACTGCAGGGTTTTCGAGCAGCAAATTGCTGATTTCAAGCAGGTCGTGCCTTACGCGGTCGGGGCTCGTCTGTGGCGGCAAGAAGTATTCCACTACGAATTGCTTGTAGTCAAAGTCGGGGAAGAACAGGTTGCGCACCCGCGTCATGCCGAATATGCAGGCAACAAGTGCCACGAATGCGGTGGCAATGGTGAGCCGCTTGTGCTCTATGAGTACACTTATGCTGTGGCGTATGAACCGGTGCACTGGCGAGTTCATCACCCCTTCGCCTGGCTTAGCGGGCTTCTCCTTGCGGGGCAGCCACACGTTGGCGCAATACGGCACTTGCACGAGAGCAAGCACCCAGCTTGCAAGCAGGCTCACACACAGCACGAGGAACAGGTCGCGGGCATATTCGCCTGCCGAGTCGGGCGACAGGTAAACACTGATGAATGTTGACGCGGCAATCACCGTGGCTCCCAGCAGAGGCATGGCGGTGTTGTGTCCTATGCGGTAAAGGTAGGTGTCGGGTGGCAGGCCGCGCTTCTTGTCGATGAGTATGCCATCCATTATCACTATGGCATTATCGACGAGCATTCCCATTGCCACGATGAATGCGCCGAGCGAGATGCGCTGAAGCGTGGTGCCGAAGCATAACAAGATGGGGAACGAGATGGCGATGGTGAGCAGCAGGCCGAAGCCGATAATGAAGCCGCTGCGCAGCCCCATGGTGAAGATGAGTACGAGAATGACTATGACTACCGATTCGAGCAGGTTGACCATGAACGAGTTTATGGCCTCGTCAACCTTGTCGGGTTGGAAAAATATCTTGTCGGTGAGCATTCCCACGGGGAATGTCTCCATCACCCGGGCGAGCCGCTCATCGACAGCCTTTCCTACGTCGGGTACGATGGCGTCGCTTTCCATCGCAAGGCAAATGGCGAGTGCAGGCTTGCCGTTGACGAAGAATCCGTTGCGCTGAGGCTCGGAGTAGGCTCGTTCCACCGTGGCCACGTCGCCGAGGCGAATCTGCTTGCCGTCGAATGTGCTAATGAGCATGTCGGCAATGTCGTCCTCGTCTTCCACGCAGTCGGCCACGCGCAGTTGCAACCTGTCGCTGCCGCTGCCGTAATCGCCCGCGGCGACTTTCTTGTCGGCATTTTGCAGCGTCATCATTATTTGGGTGGGTATTATGCCGTTGCGCGACAGGCGGTCTTTTGACAGGGTTATGTTTATCACTTCGTCGCGGTTGCCGACGATGTTCACCCGTTTCACGCCATCCACGCTCATCAGTTCTCGGCGCAGTTTCTTGGCATATTTGTAAAGTTCGGGATATTCATATCCATCGCCCGAGAAGGCATAGAATATGCCATACACGTCCATCATGTCGTCGATTACCATCGGGGCATAGCATCCTTGCGGCAGGCGGCTCGCCGAGTCGTTTACTTTGCGGCGCAGCAGGTCGAAGTGTTGTTCGAGTTCCGACAGCATGACCGTCATTTTGAACTCAACCGTTATCGTGGCCATCCCCGGCGTGCATTCGCTTTTCACCTTTTTCACGTCGGGCAGGTTGCGCAGCTCGTCTTCGAGCAGTTGCGCCACCTCAAGCTCCACGTCATGAGCCGAGGCTCCAGGGTACATGACCACCACCATTGCCTGCTTTGTGGCGACGGCCGGGTCTTCGAGCTTTGGCATCTTGATGAATGCCAACAGCCCGGCAATAATTATCCCTACCATGAACGACCAAAACAGAGTAGGCCGTTCGATGAAAAATCTGGTTATCTTCATCGTCGTGTGTTACAGAATGTTGCCAACGTTGGTCCCTGACGGAGCCGGTAATATGTTTACTTTCTCACTGTCTTGCAGGTATTCTACCCCGGCTTTTACCACCTGGTTGTCGGTGGTTATTCCGCTTGTTATTATGGCATCTCCGTTGTCGGCCATGCCGCTTAGGGTTACGGGAGTCTTGTGTACCGTTGAGTCGGGCGATATTACCCACACGAAGCTCTTGCCGTTGTCGCTCGACACTGCATGCATCGGTAGGGTGCATACGGCGGGTGAAATTGCCGAGTCGGCTACAGCTATTCTAAACGAGGCCTCGATGTTCATTCCGGCGGTTAGGCCGGCAGTTTTGCCGGCAAATGCGAGCCGCATGCGGTAAAGTTGGTTGCCGTCGGCTTTGGGCGTAATGCTTAGCAGCCGCATTGGTATATCTTTCTCTTCCGAAGCCGGAGAGTCGCAGTATATGTCTTTTATGGAGTTGCGTTGCAGATACACTTCGGCCGGTATGTCAACTACTACCTCCAGTCGGTGCGTGTCGAGCAGGGATATTACGGCAGTCCCGGCATTGACCATCTCCGACGGCTCGAAATTCACGCTCTGCACGTATCCGCTTATGGGCGATTCGAGCCGGGTATAACTGAGCTGGTTACGGTTGTTCTGCAATTGTATTCCCAGTTGCTTCCATCCTGCCACGGCCTTGTCATAGTCGTTTTGCGAAACGCTTTTGGCATCGAGCAGCAGTTTCATCCGTTCCAATTCTTGTGTCAATTGGTCGTATTGCACTTCGAGAGCATCCACTCCCAGCCGGTAGTCTTTGTCGTCGAGGCGGGCTATTAATTGCCCCTCGGTTACACGGTCGCCTTCTTCGACGAGGATTTCTTCTATTTGCCCGGCGGTCTTGAAGCCGAGGTTTATTTCACGGGCTTCTTCTATGCGTCCCGAAAAGTTCTTGGTGATTTCGGTACTCATGGGTTCGGGGCGCACCGCTATCACGCTTCGCAGGTGTGTGGATTGTTCCTGTCCGCCTGTGCAAGCGACAAGGGGCAGCAAGCACAGAGCTGAGATAAAAATAAATTTGTTCATATTTATTGTTGGATAATTAGATTCTTTCCGACCACAAATTTCCTATAAAAAGTCCATATGAATAAGTTCTTTTAGGCTAATAATATGGTAAAAAGGATGAATAAATGCGATAATCGACACTGTATATGCACAATTAATTGTTCTAAAGGTTAATTTTGCCATTAAATGCTTATTGTTCATGGAAAAAAAGAATGATGCTTTTTCGCAATTAGATATGGCGATGTTGCCAAATACGGGCAACACGCTTGTGTATGGTAATGAGTTTATGGTGGGAGATAATTTCAATTCGCCATACGATGAGGTAAAGGACGGGGTCTTTGTCAAGCCTTCTTATCCGTTCTTGATTAACTTCACGATGTTGATTTTTTGTGTGGAAGGGCGGATGCGCGTCAACATCAACTTGCGCGAACTGGACATATGTGCAGGCGACATGTTTGTGTGCCTGTCTGGTGCAATCGGAGAGTGCCTCGACATATCCGAAGAATGCAAGTTGGTGATGATGGCGTTTACTTCTCCCATTGGAGGAGAGGTGGGTAACTTCTCTTATGTCTCGATGATGCGCAAATGTCCGCTGTTGCACCTTTCGGATGACGAGATGCAAGAATCGATGTTCATATACCGCCAGATGCGCAAGAAAATGGAGCAGGACGATTACGAGTTCACCCGCAATGTCATGGCGGGATATTTGCAAGTGCTGTTCAGCAATGCCTGCCATAATATGTTGCGAATGCAACAGAACAAGGCCGACGAGGTGGAAGAGCGCGTGCATGTGATATTTGACCGTTTCGTGGAACTCGTGCAGGAGAATTATTCGCGCGAGCGTGAGATACAGTATTATGCGGGCTTGATGTGCATGACGCCAAAATATCTTTCGAGGATGGTGTATGAGGCGAGCGGGCGGTATGCGAGCGACTGGATTAGGGACTACGTGATACTTGAGGCAAAGGCTCTCTTGAAAAGCGGCAGGTACAATGTGCAGCAGGTGAGCATACACCTCAATTTTGCCAGTGCCTCGTTTTTCGGAAAATATTTCAAGAAGGCCGTGGGTTGTTCTCCTCGCAAATATGCGGCAGAATAATCGTCGGTAATAGTAAGGCGGGTTCATAAAATATGTAAAATCGGCACTTGTCGATTGGCAGGTAAGCATATATGCCTTACTTTTGTAAGAATATGGGAAATCATTCTCTTATAGATTTGTTTGCCGGATGCGGAGGACTCAGCCTTGGATTGGAACAGGCCGGGTTTGAACCTGTTTTTGTCAATGAGATAAACAAGACGTTTTGCGAAACTTATATTCGCAATCACCGGTTGGATAGGGACAGGTATTACATTGGCGACATAAACGACTTGAATGCCGAGATTGATAAGTACATGCCGCTGTTCAATGATGTCGATCTGGTATGTGGCGGCCCGCCGTGCCAAGGTTTCTCTAACGCCAACAGGCAGCGCATCATCGACGATCCGCGCAATGTGCTGTATAAGGCATATCTGCAATTTTTGCAATACGTCAGGCCCAAGTTTTTCTTGATGGAAAACGTGAGGGGAATGGCGCAGAAGATAGGGGACATACTCGACGATTTGAAAACATACCTTGGTGAAGAATATGAGTGTGATTATGCATTGCTTAACGCCAAGGATTACGGCGTGCCGCAGAACAGGTTGCGTTTTTTCCTTATAGGCAATCGGGTAGGGGTTGACGTGAATGAGATATTCGACGACATCAAGTCTGACACAATGGAGCCGTTTACTCTCGGCGATGCCATTTGCGACTTGCCACGGCTGAAGCCCAACAGGATAAAAAATAACAATTCCATTGAAAATGAGGATTGTGGATTCAAGGCAGTGGAATATGAGTATGCCCGCACGGCATTTTACAGGTTCATAAATGGCGACCGTGAAATCTCGGTATTGTACAACCACAAGAATCGGTATAACAACGACCGTGACATAAAGATATTCGGCATGCTGCCGCAGGGTGCCGATTCGCTGCATCCGTCGATTGCCGACATAATGCCTTATAAGACTCGCAACCACATATTCAAGGACAAGTATTACAAGTTGGACGAGAATGAAGTGTGTAAGACCATCACTTCCCATATGAAATATGACTGCAACATGTATATTCATCCCAGAGAACCTCGGGGGTTGACTCCGAGAGAGGCTGCGCGGATACAGACGTTTCCCGACGATTATGTGTTTACCGGGCCTCAGAACGGATGGTATGCGCAGATAGGTAATGCTGTCCCGGTAAAACTGGCGGCAGTGATAGGCAAACACATAATAAAACATTTGCAATGAGGCATCTCGAATTATTTGCAGGCGTAGGCGGATTCCGCAGGGCATTGGATTTCCTTGGGAATGACTTCGGTTTTCCCGTGGAATGCGTCGGCTTTTCTGAGATAGATGCTTTTGCAAGCAAGACCTATAAGGCAAATTATAGCGTCGAAGGGGAAACCGAGATGGGCGACATCGTGCGCTTTGCCGCCGACGAGGCAAATATCAGGGCTTTGCCCGACTTCGACATCTTGACGGGTGGTTTTCCATGCCAGTCGTTCAGCATGATGGGCAAGCAGTGTGGGTTTGATGACGTCAGGGGGAACGTGTTCTTTCAGATAATAGATATATTGCGAATCAAGCGACCTCCATTTGTCTTGCTTGAGAATGTAAAGAACATTAAGACGCATGATAGCGGACAGACGTTCAAGACGATAATATCGTCCATATCCGACGCAGGATACCGGCATGTGTATTGCGACGTGTTCAATACCAATGATTTCGGGCTTGCGCAGAAACGCAACAGGGTATATATTTTTGCTTCTTCGTTAAACCTTCCCGAGGGTTTTGCTTTTAATGGGCATGTGGTGAAGAAAGCCTTTGACGGAATAACTGCCCGCACTTCGCTGATGAGGCAGGACACGGTTCTCGACGTGCTTGAAAAAAACGCCGAACCTAAGTATTATCTTTCCGAGACATTGAAGCCTACCATTCTTGCCGATGGCTCGAAAAACTTTAAGTCCAAGTCGGAAATCAACCAACTTGTCGCCCGCCCGTTGACAGCAACGATGGTGAAGATGCACAGGGCCTGTCAGGACAATTATTTCAGCGACGAGTTCATAAACAGTCCCGACCCCGTGAAATACCTTGAACAAATTTTCAGCAAGGAAGAACTTGCAAAGCAGCGCATACGCAAGCTCACTCCTGCCGAGGCTTTTGCCTTGCAGGGTTTCGACAGGAATTTCGTGCTTAATGCGCAAAGTGCGGGGGTGAGCAACCATCAATTGTATAAGCAGGCCGGCAATGCGGTGAGCGTGAATACCGTGTATGCAATCTTACATTATTTGTTCATAACTCAAAATCTAATGCAATATGTTCTTTAAGTTACATAGCGAAGGCCGCATAGGATATAAGCAATTGACCGATGCCGAGTTGGGTTCCAAACCCACGGCACACCAGACGCACATAGGACTGTTTGACGACATCCTCACATACTTGTATGACCGCCGGGTCGAAGAGGAGGCTATGTTTATATACAACAACGAAAGTGATTTAATAGATTGTTATTTTGACAGAATCGAGAGGCCCGACGGCACCTTCCGCAGTCCTAAGATACGCAAGGGAGAGGACAATGCGGTTTCGGTGGTTACTGTGATTCGAGATAAGGCCGCTGAGTGTCCGCGATATTACAAGTGGTTCCTGATATGGTTCGGGTTGGAAAGCGGCATGATGGTTTTTTATTTGTTTAACGACCATATGCCCGATTATGAACGCGTCAACGACATAATAGATTTGAGCAAGGGCAGAGGCCGCATAAAACTTGGCGACTCAAGGTTTGACAGCCTTATAGCCTATTTGGAAGATATTGTAAACAGCAACAGTGGCACCATTTTAGAACAATTGGAAGTTGCTTCGCAGGCCGGTTCGGAGAGCTTCAAGCCTTTCGACATAGACCGGGCGAGCGAGGTATTTAAGACTACCGGGCGCATGGGTGAGGCTCTGGTGGCTGCATACCTCGAAAGGCTGAAGCTTGGGAAACAAATCATATCTTACAATTGGATGAACCGCGACCAGGAGCTGGGTATGCCTTACGACTTTACCATTCAGATGCCCAATGAGAGTGTGGTATATGTCGATGTAAAGGCCACCAAATACAGGTTTGAACAGCCAATGGTGTTTAGCGGGCAAGAGTTGCAGTTTATATGTAAGGTGCCGCATTACAGCATATTTAGAGTATATGGACTTGCCGGAGAGACAAATTGCCTCAGGGTTTGTGCCAATGTCGGAGAGTATGCCGTCGGCTTGCTCGACAGCGTGAATAACTTCAAGTGGCAAATCGGGGCAAAAGGAGCAAACTTGCAGTCGGTAAAGATAGAAGTGTCGCCTGCCATTGGCGCATTGCGTTTTTCTCAGCCAATAAATTTGTGACGAGCTTACCAAGAAGGATATTAATTAATATTAAATAAGATGCAAAACGACGAAGAAGTTAAACAGATGTCTAACGGAGAAGTGAAAATTCCAGATAACGCTTTCCGTGAATTAAAAGAAGGGGAGAAGTATGTACCCGTGCTGCGCCCCGACAAGACCTATCCCGAGGTCACGCCTTACAGCGTGTCTTTAGGGCTGATACTGGCCGTGGTGTTCAGTGCGGCAGCCGCATACCTCGGACTAAGGATAGGGCAGGTGTTTGAGGCCGCGATTCCAATTGCCATCATAGCAGTGGGGCTGTCGTCGGCGATGAAGCGCAAGAATGCTCTTGGCGAGAATGTCATCATTCAGTCGATAGGTGCCTCGTCGGGCATCGTGGTGGCCGGTGCCATTTTCACATTGCCTGCGCTTTACATACTCAAGGCCAAGTATCCCGAGATTGCCGTAAGCTTCCTTGAAGTGTTCTTGAGCTCGATGCTTGGCGGCGTGCTTGGCATATTGTTTTTTATCCCGTTCCGCAAGTATTTCTGTTCCGACATGCACGGCAAGTTCCCGTTCCCCGAGGCTACGGCCACTACGCAAGTGCTTATTTCGGGCGAGAAGGGAGGAAACCAGGCCTTGCCGCTTGTTGTGGCCGGTGCGATAGGCGGAATTTATGATTTCTTGCTTTCCACGTTTGGTTGGTGGAGCGATGTCTTGACCACCAAAATCATTCCTTGGGGCAACGAGATTGCGACGAATGCCAAGATGGTGTTTAAAATCAACACTCAGGCAGCAGTGCTCGGGTTGGGCTATATCGTCGGATTGAAATACAGCTTCATCATTTTCGCCGGTTCGGCGTTCATCTGGTTTGTGATAATACCGTTGCTCGGCATGAGTCCCGAATTTGCTGCTATGGCTCCAGAGCAGATATTCTCTGACCAAGCCCGGTATATCGGCATTGGCGGCATAGCCATGTCGGGCATCATAGGCATCATAAAGTCGTGGCCAATCATAAAGAATGCCGTGGGGCTTGCAGGCAAGGAGTTTAGGGGGAACAAGGTAACGGCTAAGGATATCGTTCGCACGCAGAAGGATATTGCAATGAACGTGCTTGTTTTCGCTCTGATAGCAGCACTGCTTGTGACGGGAGTGTTCTTTTACTTTGGCGTGATACATGATTTGTTCCAGACGGTGATAGCATTTATCGTCGTTACGGTGATAGCATTCCTGTTTACCACGGTTGCTGCCAATGCAATAGCGATAGTGGGAACCAACCCGGTTTCGGGCATGACGCTCATGACGCTTATCATTGCGTCGGGGGTATTCGTCGCAATCGGCCTTGAAGGTCCGGCCGGGATAGTTGCTTCGATGGTTATAGGCGGCGTTGTGTGCACTGCATTGTCGATGGCCGGTGGAATGGTGACCGATATGAAGATTGGTTATTGGATAGGTACTACTCCGGCCAAGCAGCAGTCGTGGAAATTCCTCGGAACGTTTGTGTCGGCGGCTACCGTAGGCGGAGTGATGCTGCTTCTCAACGAGGTGTATGGTTTCGTAGGCGAGGACGCACTTGTCGCTCCGCAGGCCAATGCTATGGCTGCCGTCATCGACCCATTGATGATGGGTGGCGAAACCCCGTGGATGCTTTATATAGTGGGAGCCATATTTGCCGTTTTGCTTAACTGGCTCGGAGTTCCCGCACTCGCATTCTCTCTTGGTATGTTTATCCCTATCGAGCTTAACACTCCGCTGCTTGTCGGCGGTGCCATAAGTTGGTTTGTCAGCACGCGTTCAAAGGATGCTGCCGTCAACAAGGCTCGCCTTGACCGTGGCACGTTGCTTGCATCGGGCTTTATAGCAGGAGGCGCATTGATGGGCGTTGTGAGTGCAGGTGTGAAGTTTGCCGGGTTTGAATATAGCCATTCTATGGGCGAGGGTACGCTACAAGCCTTGGGGTTGGTATTGTATGCTTTGCTTATAATATGGCTTGCATGGAGCTGTTTCCAAGCCAAGCCCGAGAAGTAACCCAAAACGGTAATTAGACCGCAGATATTAAAAAATGAGTGAGGCTGCTTTTGGCGTGTCTCACTCATTTTTTTGGTTGCGCCCGTGGCTTCAGCTGCGAAGCTTGGCGATGATTATGTATATCGTGGTTTCCACTATCATCAGAGCTATTGATGCCCATATGATTATTTCGGCCCATGGGTGGTAAACCAACAAAGTGCATGACATCATGCATAGGCACATGGTGATGTTTATTATGCGGATAAATCGCACTGCCAGCACATACTGTTCTGTGATGTTCTGTGGTGTAGGGCGGAAAGGAAAATTTATCAGTTTTACCGGGGAATAGGCACATAATGCCAGTAATGCAAAGGTTATGGTTGTAATTGTTCCTCCGACGCAGGCATCCACAAATTTGTCTCCCCCGGTTATGTGGTTCATGCAGAATACGTATATCCATGTTGCAGCCACTATCAGCAGTGCGGCGGCTTCCATCAGTCGTTCCGGCACCCCGGGGTGGAATTTCACGTCGGGCAGTTTTTGCTTGTTTCGATAGGTGTCTATGTTCATAGTTATTGCGTTTTTGATTGTTTCTGTTGTTCGGCATCTGTGTTGTCCGACTTCTTCAGCCGCCCGTTTCGGCGCAGGGCATCGGCTATTATCCATTGCAGTTGCCCGTTGATGCTGCGGAATTCATCGGCTGCCCATTTTTCGAGGGCATCCATCGTGGCGGCATCGACGCGCAGCACGAAGCTCTTGGTAGATGTTTCTTTTTTTGCCACGGTGGGAATTGTTAATTATACAATGTGCCTGTGTTTAACACCGGTTGTGCCGACTCGTCGGCACAAAGCACCACGAGCAGGTTGCTTACCATGGCGGCCTTTTTCTCTTCGTCGAGTTCCACCACGTTGTCTTTTTCGAGCTTGTCGAGTGCCATGTGTACCATCGACACGGCACCCTCCACAATCTTTTCGCGTGCGCCAATGATGGCCGAGGCCTGTTGACGGCGCAGCATCACGGCGGCTATTTCGGGGGCGTATGCGAGATAGTTGATTCTGGCTTCCACCACTTCGAGCCCGGCCATGACGAGGCGTTCGTTAAGGCGTTGTTCAAGTTGCTCGTTGATTTCCTCGCCTCCCGAGCGCAACGTCAGTTCCCCGGCTTCGCCCTCGTTGTCGTCGTAGGCATATTGCCCGGCCACCTGCCTAAGCGCGGCATCGCTCTGTATCTGTACGAAATTTTCAAAAGCATTCATCCGGCCAGCCACTCCGCTGCCGACGCTTATCGAGTCTTTGCCTATCGTTGTGGCCGATTGTGCCATGGTTTGCGAATCGATTTCAAACATCGCCTTGTAGGTGTCTTTAAGTTTCCACACGAGTACCAGTCCTATCAAGATGGGGTTGCCTACCTTGTCGTTTACCTTTATGGGTTCGACATTGAGGTTGCGTGCGCGCAGCGACAATTTCTTTTTGTCATAAAACGGGTTGACCCAGAAGAATCCGGTATCCTTGAAAGTGCCTCGGTATTTCCCAAAGAATACCATTGCGCGGGCTTCGTTGGGCTCAAGTTGCATGTATCCGGCGAGCAAGATGAGCCATATCAGGCATAATGCCGCGCCCAGTCCATAGAACCATGCCGAGCGCATCATAAAGCACAGCACGATGGCGGCGGTGAACATCACCAAGTGGATGAAAAGCATGGCAAAGCCGTTAATTTTCATTCCGTTGAAGTTAGTTTCCTTTGTTTCCATAATTTTATATCTCCTTTGTGATATTATTTTGATATCACAAAGATATGACAAGAAATTCGTAAAACAAAATTTCGTTTGCAAAAAAACAGCAGGCAGAAAAAGATTCCTGCCTGCGTAACCTAAAAATAAACCTTTATTTACCTTATATCAATATTATTGTCAATCGTTGAGATGGTCGAGCGAGTGGCATATGCGATCGTTTATTTCTTTTATGCGCGGTTCGTCCATCTTGATTACTTTGCGGTCGTAAGTCATTATGCCGTTCACTTCGATTTCGACATCGGTTGTTTGCGTATATACTGCGCCGGTGAAGCCGCGTTTTATCAGTTTAAGCAATTGCTCGCCATATTTTATGTATTCGTCGGTCACTTCTTTTATCGAATTATATTGGATGTAGCCCCAGTTGCGGTCGGCGGCCCACAAGTGTCCCTTTATGGGGAATCCAATGCCACCGTATTCTCCTAACACGTTTGCCCTGTAAGAGTCGAACAGGTACATTTCGGGGGCAGGATAGTTGTGCAGGTCGAGCACGTCGCCACAGTTGAAGAAGTTGCCTCCGCTGGCCGAGTTGACTATGCGCGACGGGTCGTATTGCTTGGTCCAATTGGTGATTTCAACAGTTTTGAATTGTCCCCACGCTTCGTTGAAAGGTATCCACATGGCTATGCACGGGTAGGAATACAGGCAATCGATGATTTCGCGCCATTCCTTGCGATAATTGGCTTCCGATTCCGGCGAGCGTTGGAATTCTGTCCCTTGGAAGTAGGAGCGGTTTTGCCATGGGCAGCATTGTTCGCCACTCGGCATGTCTTGCCACACTATCATGCCTACGCGGTCGCAATGTGTGTACCATGTGGCGGGTTCCACCTTTATGTGCTTGCGTATCATGTTGTAACCCCATTCTTTCTGCTTGTCGATATCGTAAATCATCGCCTCGTAGGATGGTGCGGTGTAAAGCCCGTCGGGCCACCACCCCTGGTCGAGTGTTCCGAAGTGGAATAAGAACTTGTTGTTGAGTTGGAAGCGCATGATGCCGTCGCGGTCTTTGGCTATCGAGTATTTGCGCATTGCAGCGTAGCCGGTCACCTTGTCGATTATTTTGCCTTTCTTGGCAATCGTCACTTCAAGGTCGTAGAGGAAGGGAGAGTCGGGCGACCACAGTTTTACGTCGTCGGGCATGGCCACTTCCACGCGGCTGTTGTTTACGCTGCGTCCCTCTGCAACCACTTCGCCGTTTTCTTTAACTTGCACCGTTGCAACAATGTCGGCATCACAACTCGATTTCTTGACATCTACCGACAGTGTGTTGCTGTCGATGTCGGGCAGGATCTTCAAGTCGCTTATGTATGTGTCGGCCACCGGTTCGAGCCACACCGTCTGCCAAATGCCGCTTACCGGCGTGTACCATATGCCTTCGGGCTTGCTCACTTGCTTGCCTCGGGGCTGGAATCCCGCATCGGTGCTATCAAGTACGCGCACTTCGAGAGAGTTGCTGCCGCTTTTCAGCGCCGAGGTTATGTCGAAGCAGAAAGGAGTGTATCCGCCCGTGTGTGAGCCCACTTTCACGTTGTTTACCCATACGTCGGCCTGCCAATCGACCGCGCCGAAGTGTAGCAACACTCGCTTGTTCTTCCATTTAGACGGTATTGTGAATTCGCGCGCATACCATAATGCCTCGTCGGCTTTAAGTGTGCGGCCTACGCCAGAGAGGCTTGATTCGACTGCAAATGGCACAAGTATGTCGCCATCGAACTTAGAAGGGCGAACGGCGTTTTTCTTGGCGATCGCGTAGTCCCAAAGTCCGTTCAGGTTCATCCAGTCGGCACGCTCCATGATTGGGCGAGGGTATTCGTTCCACACATTTTCCACATCGATTTTCGATGCCCATTCTGTCTTGATTTTGTCTCCGGCGGGCGCATATTGTGCCGACATGTGCAATGATGTCGAAATGGCTGCCAAGGCGATTGCTAAAGATTTTAATTTCATCGGTTTAATATATATTAGAAGATTTTATGCGCAGGTAAAATGTAAGGCTTTATGCAGTTCCTTTGATTGCTTAACGCACCGCCGGGCTTATATACTCACGATGCCGTGTGCATGTTTATGGCTGTTTGCGTGTATGTTGCAAAAATACGGCATGAGGATTTACGGTGCACGGTAAAATTGTTTCGTATTATGGGAAAATCTTCCAAAAAACGTGCGTGGCAGATTTCTCAATGCTCGTTGCGAAAAAAATGGAAAAATTTTGCTGAAAAATTTGACGGTTAATAAAATTGTTGTAATTTTGTAACGATTTCAAATTTATAATCGTTCGAGTAATGGATTTTGTCGTTGAACATCTCAAAGATCATGGTATAAGGCCGTCGGTGCAGAGGGTGGCTATAATGCGCTACTTGATGGAGCATTGTTCGCATCCCACCGTCGATGACATATATCGCGACCTGCATGCGATGATGCCAACGTTGTCGAGGACGACGGTTTATAACACCTTGTCGTTGCTCGAAGGCAAGGATGCCCTGTCGGTGCTTACCATCGACAGCCGCAACGTCCATTATGATGGCGATGTCAAGCCTCATGCACATTTCATGTGCAGGGAGTGCAGGCGGATATTTGACGTTCCGCTTGCCGGTACAGGCTTGAACGGAAGTCCTGCTACCCCCGACGGGTTCAAGGTAGAACACACGCATTTGTATTACGACGGGTTGTGTGACCGATGCAGGGAAGAGGAAGATGCTGCTTTAGCAAAAGAGACATATTTTATTTAAAGACCAATTTTTTAAAACGTTACGACTATGGTAAAGAAATTTATTTGCACGGTTTGTGGTTATGTTTATGAAGGAGAAGAAGCTCCTGCAAAGTGCCCTCAATGTGGTGTTCCGGGCAGCAAGTTTAAAGAAGTTGACGAATCGGAAGAAGTTACCTTCGTTCAAGAGCATGTAATCGGCGTTGCTAAGGGCTGCGACGAAGAAATGATTAAGGACTTGAACGCTCACTTCAACGGCGAATGCACCGAAGTTGGCATGTACCTTGCAATGTCGCGCCAAGCCGACCGCGAAGGTTATCCCGAAATAGCAGAGGCTTTCAAGCGTTATGCTTGGGAAGAAGCTGAACATGCAGCCAAGTTTGCCGAATTGCTCGGCGATGTTGTATGGGACACCAAGACCAATGTTTACAAGCGCATGCTCGCCGAGGCCGGAGCAAATGCCGACAAGTTCCGCATCGCAAAGCGCGCAAAAGAGCTTAACCTCGATGCCATCCACGATACCGTACACGAAATGGCAAAGGACGAGGCTCGTCACGGCAAAGGCTTTGAGGGTCTGTACAACCGCTACTTCAAGAAGTAATAAGCCATACGTTTTCGGCTTATAAAGCTTTTGGAATATGGTTAAGGTGGGGCATACCGTTACTTTTTGCGGTATGCCCTCTTTTTGTATTGCCGTAGGATTTACAAATGCAAACGTAATGGGGTGTAAATATGTCGGGCGAGGTGGCATGGAAGTGCGTTTTTCTGCTGTACAACATCTGATTTGGCTTGTTGATAACTTTTGTGTTAAAGCAAAGAAAAATATGAATTTAAGTTTGTAAACCGACGGGATTATTTGCTAACTTTACAACCTGGAAAGGTACAGATTGCCACATGCTGGTAACGGCGACCGTTGGCTAATGAAAAGATTATTTCCAAGTGATTGAGTGTTAATTAAATAGATAGTGATGAATGACCGGCAACCAATCTATCATATTCCCGCTTTGCTTGAAGAGAGCATAGGCGGGCTTAATATTCGTCCGGACGGGACTTATGTAGATGTCACATTTGGCGGTGGCGGGCATTCTCGTGCCATTATTTCTTGCCTTGGCGACAAGGGACGGCTTTATGGCTTTGACCAAGACATGGACGCGTATGCCAACCGCATCAACGATGACAGGTTCACTTTTGTCCACGGGAATTTTGCTTACATGGCAAACTTCTTGCGTTATTACGGAGTAAAAGAAGTAGATGGCATAATTGCCGACCTTGGAGTGTCGTTTCATCATTTTGACGACGCAGAGCGCGGGTTTTCGTTCCGCGCCGATGCGCCTCTCGACATGAGGATGAATCGTAACGCCGGACTAAAGGCGAGCGACTTGCTTGCCGACAGCAGCGAAGAGCAGATTGCCGACATGCTATACAATTATGGCGAGTTGAAACAGGCACGTCGCATGGCGGCTGCAATTGTCAAGGCTCGCTCCGCAGGCGGCGTGGCCACCGTGGGCCGATTGATTGAGGTGGTGAAGCCTTTCATCATGCCGGCGCAGGAGAAGAAAGAACTGGCGCAGGTGTTTCAGGCATTGCGCATAGTCGTGAATGACGAGCTTGGCGCGTTGCGGTCGATGCTTAACCAGTCGCTCGACGTGTTGTGCCGGGGCGGGCGGTTGGCAGTAATCACTTACCACTCGCTTGAAGACCGCATAGTGAAGAATTTCATAAAGAGCGGAAACGTGGAAGGCAAGATAGAGAAAGACTTCTTTGGAAGGGTTAACGCCCCTTTGAAGGCCGTCAATAACAAGGTAATCCAACCCGGAGACGAGGAGGTGGCGCGGAATCCGCGTTCGCGCAGTGCCAAGCTTAGGATTGCAGAGAAATTATGACATATATAGTATAGGGGGGAATTAGTATGACTAAGAGAACCATAGTGTCGAGCATAAAAGCCATGTTCCGTAGGATGTGGAATGTGGTGAGCGGGAAAATCATAACTGTAGATTTCCTGAAGCGGCACTTTGCAAAGATTGCATTACTGTTGTTCGTCATATTCGGCTACATAGCCAACCGTTTCTCGGGTATGCTTGAAATGCGGCGTATCGACAATCTTGAAACCGAACTTAAGAATTCTGAATCGTCGTTTATAATGTCGTCTTCGGAATATTTTTCCAAAATCAGGGAAAAGACGATGCACCAACTTGTAGATACGATGAAGCTTGACTTGAATACTCCGCAACAACCACCATACATGCTCACCGGAAATGACTGAAAGGAGAAGAAATAGCAGCAAGAAGAATAAGACGCATATAATGTGGCGTTATTTTCTTATATCTTTGGCCATAACGTTGGTTTCGGCCGTTGCTGTGTATCGTATCGTCCAAACCACCATCGTAAAGGCCGACCTGTGGAACGAGAAGGCGATGGCCTCGTTTGGCGATGTCATACCGGCAATACCCGAGCGCGGCAAGATACTTGCCGACAACGGGTCGATACTTGCGGCCAATGTGGTGTTTTATGATGCTAAGATTGACTGGAAAAGCGAAGCCATAAAACAGGACACATTTTATTATTATTTGCCGGCACTGAGCGACAGCCTTGCCGCTTTCTTTCCCGGTAGAAAGACTGCAAAGCAGTGGGAACGCGAGTTCAAGAAAAAGTTTGAACAGCGTAAGAATCCCAAGGCGCGAGGATTGCGCAATTACGCGTTGGCGTCGAATCTTACCCGCGAGCAGCGAGACCGCCTGCGCAGTTTCCCGTTTTTCAACAAGGGCAGTAACAAGTCGGGTCTGGTATTTTCCGAACAATTGCGCCGAAGCAAGCCTTATGGCTCAATAGCGTCGCGCAGCATTGGGCAGGTGATGATGGACAAGCTCGAACTCGACTCGGGGCGTTACGACGACCAGATAGTAATGCACGGCTTGACGGGGCTTGAAGGAGCGTTCGACTCGCTCCTTTACGGCAAGAACGGTCAGATGCAGGAAGTGCAATCTACCGTGCGCACGTTGCGGTGGGAGCATGTGCCTGCCGTTAACGGATATGACCTGCTCACAACTATCAACGTGGAGATACAAGACATCGTTGAGCAGGAATTGTATGACATGTGCCTCGAAGCCGAGCCGTTGTGGGGAACGGCAATCGTCATGGATGTGGAGAGTGGCGAAATCAAGGCGGTTTCTAATTTCGAGCGGAGAGACTCGTTTGACATTTCCAAAGGATATTTCGAGAAGAAGAATTATGCTTTCTTGCGAAATGAGACGGGGTCGGTAATGAAAGTGATTTCAATGCTTGTGGCTCTTGAAGACAGCATAGTGGTGGACGTGAACGAGCGCATCCCCACCGGCCACACGTGGGCTTACAGCGGCGGGCGTCCCATTTCTGACGCGCACGGCAGCACTGACAAGAGCGTGACCGAGGTCATATCGCATTCGTCCAACATAGGCATAGCCAAGATTGTCACTTCAAAGTATGGCAGCAATCCGAAGGCGTTTAAGGAGCGGCTGCGGGAAATAGGATTCTTCGACCCGTTTAACGTAGTCGGTATAAAGGGAGAATCGACCCCGTTCATGTACTTTGGCAACCACGACAATTCTAATCGCATTCAATTGTCGCGCATGTCGTTTGGATACGGGATGTCAACGCCCCCCATCTATACTTTGGCTGTTTATAATGCCATAGCCAACAACGGGCGATTTGTGCGGCCTACGTTGCTCAAGCAGCTGCGGCATGACAGCGAGATCGACTCTGTAATACCTGTGACCTACGTAAGGGAGAGAATATGCAGCGAGGCCAATGCCTTAAAATTGCGTGAGATGATGCATGCTGTGGTGCATGACCCGCACGGCACCGGCAAGAGCCTTCGCAACAGCATCATTGACTTTGGCGGCAAGACCGGCACGGCTTACGTACTCGACAAGGGCCGTTACACGAGCATGAAACGCTATTCGTTTTGCGGCTTCTTCCCCTATGACAATCCTAAGTACTCATGCATGGTGGTGTTTGAACGCGGAAAATATGGAGCGGCAGGCAGCAGCGGCAAGGTTTTTCAACGCATAGCCATGAAGATGCATGCGCGCGGAATGCTTGATAATGGCCGGGATTACACTGCTGCGATTGACTCGTCGGGCGTGGGCAAGCGTGGAACGATGTATGTCACTGCGGGCAAGCACGATGCACGTTCGTTTGTGGGGGCATATGCGGCTAATTCTCTCGTGAAGATGCGCAGCCCGCGCAGCGAAGCAGCCGGAAAAGTTCCCGATGTGAAAGGGATGGGGATACGCGATGCCATCGACGTGCTGGAAGGGGCAGGACTGAAAGTTAAATTTACGGGTGTAGGCTATGTGCATAGCCAAAGCTTGCATCCGGGAAGCAATATAGTTAAAGGAGCTGAAATAACGCTTGCACTGCGTAATTAAGTGCCATAAATATGGAAAATATGTTGTTAAAGGAATTGTTAAAACCGTTGGTTGCCGAAAAGGTAGTAGGCAATACCGACGGAATAGAGATAAAAGACCTCGTATGCGACTCGCGTCGCATGGTGCCGGGGGCGATGTTTGTGGCCGTGAGGGGCGTGGCTGTCGATTCCCACAAGTTCATACCGCAGGTGGTGGCCGACGGTGCCGTTGCCGTGGTGTGCGAGCAATTGCCCGAAGATGTGGCCGACGGAGTGTGCTACATAGTCGTAAAGAACGGTAGCGAGGCTCTTGCCTTGCTTGCGTCGGCGTGGTATGGTTATCCGTCAGAGAAATTGTCGCTTGTGGGGGTTACCGGGACAAACGGCAAGACCACGACAGCGACGCTGATGTATGAAATGGCTCAGTTGCTCGGTTATAAGGCCGGATTGATTTCGACCGTGCGCAATATCATCGATAAGAGAGTCGTTCATGCAGAGCAGACCACTCCCGACCCGTTGACACTCAACAGGCTGCTCCATGAAATGGTAGAGGCCGGCTGCCGATATGCATTTATGGAAGTAAGTTCTCATGCCTGCGTGCAGCATCGCATCGACGGGCTTAAGTTCCGTGGGGGAATATTCACCAATCTCACTCGCGACCATCTCGATTACCACAAGACAGTGGAAAATTACATCAAGGCCAAGAAGAGCTTCTTCGACGGACTGCCTTCCGATGCATTTGCATTGGTCAACATAGACGACAAGGTGGGAACGGTGATGGTTCAGAGCAGCCGTGCAGGCAAATATACATATTCACTTCGTTCGATGGCCGATTTCAAGGGTAAAATCATTGAAAGCCGCCTTAACGGAACGCTGCTCGATATCAACGGACGTGAAATAGAGGTGCTGTTTACCGGCCGGTTCAACGCCTACAACCTCACGGCAGTGTATGGGGCTTCGCTGCTGCTCGGTTTTCCCGAGGAAGACGTGGCTGTGAAGATGAGCTTGCTTGTGCCGGTTGCCGGACGCTTCCAGACGCTCGTTTCTCCCCGCGGATATACGGCCATAGTGGATTACGCCCACACTCCCGATGCGCTCGTGAACGTGCTTAATGCCATCAGAGAGGTGACAGGGACGCGCGGAAAGATAATTACCGTTGTCGGAGCCGGTGGAAACCGCGACAAGGGCAAGCGTCCCATCATGGCCAAGGAGGCGGCACAACGCAGCGACAGGCTGATACTGACAAGTGACAATCCTCGATTTGAGGATCCCGAGGAGATATTGCGCGACATGGAAGCCGGACTTGACACGGAGGCTGCCCGTCACACTCTGAAGATTGCCGACAGGCGTGAAGCCATCAAGGCCGCCACATGCTTTGCCGAGCCGGGCGACGTGGTTCTCGTAGCCGGGAAAGGGCATGAGGACTATCAGGAAATAAAGGGAGTCAAGCATCATTTTGATGACAAGGAAGTGATTGAAGCGATATTTGCAGAGGAGAAAAAATAAATATAATCATAAGGCTTAGATGCTGTATTATTTGTTCCAATATTTAGAAAAAGTTGATTTTCCGGGAGCCGGTTTGATGAATTATCTCACTTTCCGCTCGGGAATGGCGTTGCTGCTGTCGCTGTTCATAGCTACCGTAATAGGCAGGCGCATAATCGACAGGTTGCAGTTGATGCAAGTGGGTGAGATTGTGCGCGACCTTGGACTTGAGGGACAGATGAGCAAGAAAGGGACTCCCACGATGGGTGGTATCATCATTATCATTTCAATCCTTGTGCCTTGCCTGCTCGTGGGAAAGCTCGACAACGTGTATATGATATTGATGCTCATTTCCACCGTGTGGCTTGGCACGCTTGGGTTTGCCGACGATTACATCAAGGTCGCTCATCACGACAAGGATGGGCTGAAGGGCAAATTCAAGATCGTGGGCCAGGTGGGGCTTGGGCTTATCGTCGGACTGACAATGTACCTGAGTCCCGACATTGTGATGCGCGAGAATGTAGAGACCCGTGTTGCCGACCATGAGATTGTCGTCAGCCACAAGACCGAGGACATAAAAGCTGCGCAGACTACCATACCGTTTGTCAAGAACAACAATTTTGACTATTCGAGTCTTACCCAGTGGCTCGGTGACAATGCCGAGACAGGCGGATGGATATTGTTTATATTGGTGACCATATTCGTGGTGGCGGCTGTGAGCAACGGGGCAAATCTTACCGACGGGCTTGACGGGCTTGCAACGGGAACGTCGGCGATAATCGGGGTGGCTCTTGCAATAATGTGCTACCTGGGGGGGAATGTCATTTATTCGTCGTATCTTAACATCATGTATATCCCCGACAGTGCCGAACTTGTGGTGTTTGCCGCGGCGTTCATAGGGGCTACCATAGGATTCTTGTGGTATAATTCTTATCCGGCGCAAGTGTTCATGGGCGACACGGGCAGTTTGACGCTTGGCGGGCTTATTGCCGTGTTTGCGATATTGATACGCAAGGAATTGCTGATACCCATAATGTGTGCCATTTTCTTGATTGAAGATTTGTCGGTCATGATACAGGTGGCTTATTTCAAATATACGAAAAAGAAAACCGGCGTGGGTCGGCGCATCTTCAAGATGACACCGCTGCACCACCATTTTCAGGTGCAGGGCAACTCGGGCGTGGATGCTCTTATACAGCGTCCCGTGCGTGCTGTTCCAGAGCCAAAGATTGTGATGCGGTTCTGCATAGTGGCCATTTTTTTGGCGGCATTGACGTTTGTGACATTGAAAATAAGGTAATGAGAATATAACGCAACAGAATATGAAAAAACGTATTGTGATATTGGGTGGAGGCGAAAGCGGCGTGGGTGCCGCAGTGCTTGCCCGTGTAAAAGGGTTTGACACGTTCTTGTCCGACTCGGGCAAGATTGCGCCAAAGTATGTAGCCCGGCTCAATGAATATGGGGTGGACTGGGAAGACGGCAGCCATTCTATCGACCGTATTTTGAGTGCCGACGAGGTGGTTAAAAGTCCGGGCATTCCCAATGACGCTCCTATAATACTGAAGCTTCGCAGCAAGAATGTCCCAGTGATTTCTGAAATAGAATTTGCCGGACGATTTACCGATGCCAAGATGGTGTGCATCACCGGTAGCAACGGCAAGACCACCACTACGTTGCTCACTTATCACATATTGAAGGAAGCGGGACTCGACGTGGGTCTTGCAGGGAATGTCGGTCGCAGTCTGGCATTTCAAGTGGCGACGGAGCATCATGATGTGTATGTGATAGAATTGAGCAGCTTCCAACTCGACAACATGTATGAGTTTAAAGCCAATATTGCCGTGTTGTTGAACATAACGCCCGACCACCTTGACCGTTATGACCATAAAATGGAAAATTACGTGGCTGCCAAATTCCGCATCTTGCAGAACCAGACGGGTGAAGACTCATTCATATTTTGGGAAAACGACCCGATTATAGCCGCCCAGCTGAAACGTTTGAGGGTGGAAGCCCGGATGTACCCGTTCTCGGAACAGTATGCCCCCGACGCGGCGGCTTACATAGGCCGTGAAGGCGAAGTGGTAATAGGCAAAAGCAGTGACAAGCTTGTTATCGACAAGAACGACCTTGCTCTGAAGGGGTTGCATAATATGTTTAATTCAATGGCTGCCGGATTGTCGGCATCGATACTCGACATAAAAAAGGATGTGATACGTCGCGCACTTGAAGACTTCGAGGCAGTGGAGCATCGGCTTGAATATGTGAGGACTGTCGATGGCGTGCGTTATGTCAATGATTCAAAGGCAACTAATGTAAACTCGTGTTGGTATGCTCTTGAAAGCATGACCACGCCTGTGGTGTTGATACTTGGCGGCAAGGACAAGGGGAACGATTATGACGAGATAGAGAAATTTGTCAAGGAGAAGGTTCACGCCATTGTGTGCCTTGGCGTTGACAATAGCAAGCTACATCGTTTCTTCGACGGAAAGATTCCTGTAGTGGAAGATGCCGGAAGCATGGAAGAAGCCGTGGAAAAGTGCCGTAGCCTTGCTGCTCCGGGCGACACGGTGCTGCTGTCGCCTTGTTGTGCAAGTTTTGACTTGTTCAAGAGTTATGAGGACCGCGGATGCCAGTTTAAAGATTGTGTGAACGCCTTAAAATAGAGTGTGTCGCATGGGTGCGGAATTGAACAATACGGCGGTTAAGCCAAAGGCGGCCAAGCGATATGGCGACCCTTGGATATGGGGCATATACTGCACGTTGTGCCTTGTGTCGTTGGTCGAGGCATTTAGCGCGTCGATACAGCAGGTGGGCACGGCGGGAATCTATGGCCCCATAGGGAAGCATGCTATTACACTGCTTGTGGGTGCGGCGTTCCTTTTTGTGGTTCAAAGCATTTCATACCAAAAGAAAATATTCAGGTGGAGCATTATCGGCCTGGCCATACTTACCATTGTTGGGTTCATACTGGTGATGAAGCATGGGCAAATGCTTAATGGAGCGGTGCGCTCTCTCGACGTATTCGGCTTCTCGGTGCAGCCTGCCGAATTTGCCAAACTTGCCACGGTGTTGCTCGTCGCATTGATAATGTCGCGTTACCAAGAACCCGGAGGCGTGCGCACGGTTGGCGTGGTGCTTAGCGCGGTTGTCGTGTTATCTTTCGGGGCTTTTACATATCGGCAGGGTTTTACCAATACGGCCATTCTTATGTGCATCAGTCTGTCGATGATGCTTATAGGCGGTGTGCAGATGAAGAAATTTATCATCGTCTTGCTTGTGTATGGCATTGCGGCTGCGTCTTACCATCATCTTACAAGTGGTGGTGACGACGTTGAAAATGAATCGGTGGTAGCTGAAAATGTTGTTGTCAATAAAAGGGATATAGATCGAAGCACCACTCGCGAAAACCGTATCGCGCGTTTTGACTGGAACGAGGATTCTTGCCTCGAACATCCGCTGACCACGATGTACCAACAAGAGCAATATGCCTACATGGCTCGTGCGCACGGAGGCGTGTTTGGAGTGTTTCCCGGCAATTCGCGAGAGAGCAGCCGGTTGCCGTTGGCATTCTCCGATTACATATATTCCATCATAATTGAGGAAATGGGGCTTGTAGGCGGAATTGTGTTGCTTATATTGTACCTTGCCTTGCTTGGACGTGCCGGTCACATAGCGAAACGCTGCACCCGCGCATTTCCTGCCTTGCTCGTGCTTGGCGCGGCGGTGATGATAACGGTGCAAGCTCTGTCGCACATAGCCATTAATTGCGGAATGGTGCCAGTGTCGGGGCAGCCGTTGCCGTTGATTTCGGCTGGCGGCTCGTCGATAGTGGTCGTCAATATCGCTTTCGGTGTGATGATATGCGTTAGCAAATATGCCGTGCAGAGGGGCGACGACGGCAAGGTAAGCCAGTCGGACAATGGAGCCGATGCCGGTTCAAAAGTGTTGCAGGCCGAGAATCCTGCCCAATTAAGTTAAGCACGATATAAAGAGGAGCTTGTTACGATGAAACGAGAAATTAGGGTATTGATAAGCGGTGGAGGCACGGGCGGGCACATATTCCCTGCCGTGGCAATAGCCAACGAGATAAAGAGGCGTTATGGCAACGATGCCAAGATATTGTTTGTAGGCGCCGAGAACCGCATGGAGATGGAGAAAGTGCCTGCCGCAGGCTATGAAATCGTAGGATTGCCTGTAAGTGGTTTTGACCGCAAGAATTTGTTGCGCAATTTTGCCGTGTTGATAAAATTGTATCGCAGCATGAGGATTGCAAAGGCGGTGTTGCGCGATTTCCGTCCCGACATCGCCATCGGCGTGGGTGGCTATGCCAGCGGTCCCATGTTGAAAGAGGCGCAGAAACGGCATGTGCCTACGCTTATACAGGAGCAGAATTCCTATGCAGGCGTGACCAACAAGCTGCTTGCCGCACGTGCCGATGCCATATGCGTGGCGTATGAAGGGATGGACAAGTTTTTCCCTGCCGACAAGATAGTTATGACCGGCAATCCCGTGCGGCGCAATCTTGTGGATTGCAAGTTGTCGCGCGAGGAAGCCGCGGGGAAGCTTGGCCTTGATTCAAGCCGCAAAATTATACTTGTGGTGGGGGGCAGCCTCGGTGCCAGAACCATCAACGAGAGCATCAAAACCGGTCTTGAATTGATAAAGTCGCATGATAAAGAGGTGCAGGTGATATGGCAGACGGGTAAATATTATGATGACGACACTCGCGAGGCTCTTGAACGGTCGGGGGCGGAAAATGTCTTGCGTACACCGTTTATTTCTGACATGGATGTGGCTTATCGTGCATCCGACCTCGTGGTGAGCCGTGCCGGAGCGGGTTCTATCTCAGAGTTGCAACTGCTTGGCAAGCCGTCGATACTGGTTCCGTCGCCAAATGTGGCCGAAGACCACCAGACGAAGAATGCCATGGCACTTGTGGCTAAAGATGCTGCGGTGATGGTGCGTGATGCCGACGCGGTGAAGTGCCTCGCCGAATTGATGATTGAGACTGTCGCCGATGATGCACGCCTTGCTTCATTGTCGTCTAATGTCGCCAAAATGGCATTGCGCGATGCCGACAAGCACATAGTGGACGAGGTGGAGAAAATATTGGTTAAACATTGATTTGACGTTGCCCGGTTATGGAAACAGAAATAAAATATGATTCATTATATTTTGTAGGAGCCGGAGGAATAGGCATGGCCGCCCTTGAACGGTATTTCCTTGCGAAAGGCTGTAAAGTGGCCGGTTATGACCGCACTCGCACCCCTTTGACCGACGAGTTGGCCAAGGAGGGAGTGGAAATGTGTTATGACGAGGCTGCAAGTCTTATTCCCGGCTACTGCTTGGACTCAAATCGCACTCTGGTGGTTTACACGCCGGCAATACCCGACAGCCACGAAGGGTTGCGGTATTTTAGAAGCAACGGCTTCAAGGTTATAAAGCGGGCACAATTGCTTGGCATTATCACTCGCGACTCTATGGGATTGTGTTTCTCGGGGACACATGGCAAGACCACGACATCGAGCATGGCCGCACACATATTGCACTGCTCGCCGGTAGGGTGCAATGCTTTCCTTGGTGGAATTTTGCGTAATTACGACAGTAATTTCTTGCTTGATGCCCATAGCAGGTATAGTGTGATAGAGGCCGATGAATTCGATCGCTCGTTCCATTCCTTGAGTCCTTATATGGCCGTTGTGACAGCCACCGATCCCGACCATCTCGACATTTATGGCACCGAAGATGCTTATTTGGAAAGTTTCGCCCATTTTACCGAGCTTGTCAGGCCCGGTGGAGCATTAATCGTGCATACGGGACTTAAGATGAAGCCTCGTCCGGCTCCGGGAGTGCGCGTGTACAGCTATTCGCGCGACGAAGGCGACTTCCACGCAAGCAACGTGCGCAAGGGCAATGGCGAGATCGTGTTTGACTTTGTTGCGCCCGGTGGCGTGGTTGTGGAAGATGTGCGCCTTGGCGTGCCGGTGGATATCAATATAGAAAATGCCGTGGCTGCCATGGCGGTGTGCCACTTGATTGGCGTTGATGCCGGTGTCATGAGGGATGCCATGGGGTCTTTTCTTGGGGCGAAACGCAGGTTTGAGTTTTGGCTTAAAGAACCCGGAGAGCATGGCAGGGTGATGATTGACGATTATGCACATCATCCCGATGAGTTAAAGGCAAGCATACGCTCGGTGAGGGACCTGTATCCCGGGCGCAAGTTGACCGTTATTTTCCAACCACACCTGTATAGCCGCACTCGTGACTTTGCTTCGCAGTTTGCCGAGGCGTTGTCGCTGGCCGATGAGGTTATATTGCTCGATATCTATCCGGCACGCGAAGCCCCGTTGCCGGGTGTTACTTCCGACATAATTTTTAAAGATATAAAATGCAGGCATAAGGTGCTGTGTAACAAGCAAAATTTGCTTGAGACGATTAAAAATTATAACTTTGAAGTGTTGTTGACAGCCGGAGCCGGGGACATATGTAATTATTTGCCCGGAATATGTGAGACTATAAGAACAAAATAGATGAAACGGACGGTGCAAAACATAATTCTGATAATACTTGCGGCATTGCTTGCGAGTGCGGTCGTGTGGGCCAACCATCGTTCCCGTCTCGAAGTGTGCGGGCAGGTGGACGTAGTCATTTTGAACGATGACTCGGCTACATTTGTGACTCCTAAGGGAATCATGAGGGAGCTTGAGGCTTATGGCTTGCATCCCGAGGGGAAGCTCGTGTCGAGCATCGACACCGACAGTATGGAACGGGTGCTTGACAGGTGCGATTATTTGGAGAACGTGGAGTGTTTTGTGTCGAATGCCAATCATCTTGTCGTTGCAGCCCGCCAGTTCATGCCGGTAATGAGGGTGTACGACCGTGGAAGCGGCACGGTCTATTATGTCAACCGCAACGGTAAGCACATGTTGGTTGACGGACGTTATCATATAGATGTCCCGGTAGTCGAGGGAGATTTCACCGGCAAGTTTGATCCGCTACGCTTGATTCCGTTGATTAATTATGTTGAAAACGACACTTCTCTTGTGGGATTGGTGTCGATGTATTCGGTTCGCGATTCTAATAATGTATGTTTCGTTCCGACAATATGCGGGCATGTGGTTAACTTGGGTCGCATAGAAGGGTTGGATTCGAAATTTAAGAAACTAAAGTTGTTTTATGATAAGGTAATGTCGAAAAAGGGTTGGGACGCTTATACCGAAGTCTCGCTTAAGTGGGATTATCAAGTCGTGGCCACCTTGCGCAGCAGGAAGACTCCGTATGTGGCTCCTTATAATCCGGCCGAAGACGAGCAGGCTCCTCCCATAGAGTCGATAGCGTTGGACGAGATGGGCATCGGCACAGGGCAGCAGACAGGGAAAAGCGAAGCCGGGAGAGTGGTTAAAGACGCATTCTCCAAGGGCAACCCTTAGGAAAAAAGAAATGGAAATTAATGACAAGGATATGGATAGCAAGCAATATGTAGTAGCATTGGAGATAAGCAGCTCCAAAATCGTCGGCGTTGTGGGAGAGCCTAATGCCAATGGTGGGGTGGACGTTCTCGATATAGAGGCAGAACGTTCGCTCAACTGTGTAAGATATGGATGCATACAAAATGTTGAAGAAACCAAGGTGCGCATCAATCGTGTGATATCACGGCTGGAATCCCGCATAAGTCCGAAGAAGATTAGCGGGGTGTATGTCGGAGTCAGTGGAAGGTCGTTGCGCAATTATGCCAAGTCAATTTCCACTACGTTCGATGAAGAAAGCATGATTACCGAGAATGTGATAGAGTCGTTGAAAAGGCGTTATTATAGCGAGGCCGAAGTGCAAGGCGGCGACATCCTTGAGGTAATCCCGTGCCGGTATTTTGTCGATAACAACGAGATTGCCAACCCAATAGGGGCATATGGCACAAATGTCATGGTGCAATTCAACGGGATTGTAGCCAAGACGATGCTTAAGATGAACATTGAGCGTGCGCTTCTGCCGCAATATTCGATTAAAGGCTACATAGTCACTCCCATCGCCATGGCCGAGTATGTGTTGACAAACGAGGAGCGTCAGCTTGGATGCATGCTTGTTGACTTTGGCGCAGAAATCACCACTGTAGCCATATATCGCAGCGGCGTGCTGCAGTATCTTGCCACGCTGCCCATGGGAAGCCAGCTTATCACGCGCGACCTGATGTGCTTGAACATGCTTGAAGATGCAGCCGAAGAGATAAAGAAAACGCTTGGTAATGCCATAGCATCGGATTCGGGGCGCAGCATGCTCGTTGACGGCGTACAGTCGGCCGACGTGCAGAATTACGTGGTGGCTCGTTGCGAGGAAATAGTTACTAACATAAACGAGCAGATTTCATATTCTGGAATTCATCGCGAGCAAATTGCCGCAGGCGTGGTGCTTGTTGGCGGGGGGTCTTTGCTTAACGGCTTCGGCCACCTTGTTGGGCGTATGACTAAATTGAAGGTGCGCTTGGGTAGCCTGCCATCGAGTGTGCAGTTGCATGACAAGGCTGCTCAAGGACTTGAATATCTGCAAATAAACTCGGTATTGGCATTGGCCGCTTCGATGATTAAGATTGGCGACAGTTGCGTCCAAGATCCTGTGGTGGCAGTAAAGGAAAATCCCGTGATTCCGACGGATGAGAAAAAAGAATCCGAGGACTCGGGCAACGATGCAGAGGAAAAGCCGATAGACCTGCCATCGGGCTACAAGTCAAAGAAGAAAGATACCGCATTAAAGGGAGACGGAGGCGACTATGAAGACGGTGAGGACGTAGCACCTGTCAGAAAAACAAGTTCGTTGAGAGACATGTACCAACACTTGAAATATAAGGTCACCCAGATATTTGAAGAATCGGAAGACGCATATTACGATACCGACGACAGCGACAACGGCAAGTCACGGAAGTAAATGTGAGCATATTGGATATCCAGGAATAAATTTAACCGTATAAACAAATTGAATTATGTTAGACAATTCAAATATATTAGATAGCGAACCTGATTTTTCAATGGATGAGAGCACTCCTGCGAAAATCAAGATTATAGGTGTCGGCGGCGGCGGTAGCAATGCAGTCAATAACATGTTCCAACAGAAAATCGAGGGCGTGTCGTATGTGGTGCTTAATACCGACAATCAGGCTTTGAAAAAGTCGCCTGTTCCAAAGAAGTTGCTTATAGGCCCGGAAACGACCCACGGCCTGGGAGCCGGCAACAAGCCCGAAGTGGCGCAGGCTGCGGCCGAGGAGAGCAGCAATGAAATTGCAGGGCTGTTTGACCCGCAGACCGAGATGGTGTTTATCACTGCCGGTATGGGTGGCGGAACCGGAACCGGCGCGGCACCCGTCGTGGCTCGCATAGCCAAAGAAAAGGGAATCTTGACGGTGGGCATAGTGACGATACCGTTCTTGTTTGAAGGCGAGAAGAAAATATTAAAGGCTTTGCAGGGTGCAGAGGAGATGAAACGCTATGTCGATGCGTTGATGATTATTAACAACGAGCGATTGACCGAAATATACGAGGACCTTACTTTTGTCAACGCCATGTGCAAGGCCGATGATACGCTCACTACGGCAGCGCGAAGCATATCGGAGATGATTACTACCGACGACGTGCTTATCAACATAGACATGCACGACGTGGATACCACACTGCGCGACAGTGGTGTGGCGATAATAAGTACGGGTTACGGCGAGGGCGAACATCGTGTGAGCAAGGCCATTGCCGATGCCTTGAGGTCGCCGTTGTTGAATAACCGTGACGTGTATCGAGCCACGCGCATACTTATCAATATATATCTCTCTCGTACCGAAAAGGAAAGCCAACTCGGCATAAGCGAGATAAATGAGGTCAACCAGTTTATGGCTAATTTCGACACGTCGGTGGTGGATGTGATATGGGGTGCCGCGTTTGATGATTCACTTGGCGCAACTGTGAAGGTGACGGTGCTTGCCGCAGGTTTTGAAACGTCGATTGGCGAGGATGCCATACCCAGGAATCCTCGTAACAAGGAAGACGATGCTGCCATAAAATCGGGCAAGGCCACAATAGAGGAAGTTTATGGCCCGAAAGTGGCAGATACCGAGCAGACCAAGAACAAGAATAAGTATATGGTGCTTAAGCCCGAAGAAATGGACGACGACAATGCAATATCGGCTTTTGCCAGTCCGACGTTTAAGCGCGACTCGAAGATGCGCCACGCGCCACTTGTTGACGACAGCGCGAAAGCGCAGGGCGACAATCAAGCTTTGAAAGGAAGCGGCAAGAAAATTACGTTTGGCTGATTCCGGCAAAAAGCGTGACTGTGGTGGAGGCCTTGTCTGTTGGCTTGCGTGGTGCGGATTCAAGTTCCTGTTTAAAAAGAAAAGCTTTAAGCGGTAGTATTCTTTTTCCCGCAGAACATGCGGCGGCAAGCCAAGTCGTGATATTTTTCTGTGACAGGCTGCGTAAATAGCCGAATTTATAGTAATTTTGCGGTGCAATGTGAGGCACTTGTGCCGTCTGTTGCACCGCATTTTTATAATATATCATTAATGGAGGTTTATTATGAGCTTATTTGATACTGTAAACGACGACATCAAGAAAGCCATGCTTGCTCGCGACCATGCTCGCCTTGAGGCTCTGCGTGGCATAAAGAAGGAATTCCTTGAAGCAAAGACCGCAAAGGGTGCCGACGGGGAACTTACCGACGAGATGGCTAACAAGATACTTGCCAAGATGCTGAAGCAACGTCGCGAAAGCGCCGAGATATATAAGAGCCAGAATCGTGAAGACCTTGCCCAAGGCGAACTTGGCGAGGCAAGCGTAATCGAGGAATACTTGCCCAAGCCTCTTACCGAGGAGGAGTTGACTGCCGCCTTGAAGGAAATCGTTGCCCGCGTGGGGGCGACTTCGGCCAAGGAGATGGGAAAGGTGATGGGTGTGGCATCTAAAGAGTTGGCCGGCCGTGCCGATGGCAAGGCCATTTCGGCCAAGGTGCGTGAATTGCTTGCATGACGTTGCCCGTAAAGAAAAAATCAGAAAACACGAGGATAAATGTTAACATTAGCTTTAATAAAAGAAAATCCCGAGGAGGTTATATCTCGCCTTGCCGTGAAGCATTTCGACGGGCGAGAACCCATCATGAGGGTGGTGGAGCTTGACAAGGAACGTCGTGAAGCTCAAACGAAGCGTGACAACCAGGCTGCGCAACTTAATAAGTTGGCTGCCGAAATCGGAGCCTTGATGAAACAAGGAAAGCGTGACGAGGCCGAGCAGGTGAAGGCTTCGGTAGCAGAATTGAAGGAGAACAACAAAGCTATAGACGAGCGGTTGAAGCGTGCCGAGAATGAAATCACCGAGATATTGTTGTCGGTTCCAAACGTGCCGTCGCCCATGGTTCCCGAAGGAAACGGAGCCGAAGACAACGTGGTGGAAAAGACCGGCGGACCGATGCCCGACCTTCCGGAGGATGCTCTGCCTCACTGGGAGCTTGCCAAGAAATATAATATCATCGACTTCGATTTGGGCGTGAAAATTACCGGCGCAGGATTCCCTGTCTATATTGGCAAGGGTGCGAGATTGCAACGCGCATTGATACAGTTCTTCCTCGACGAGGCCGGTAAAGCCGGATATCTTGAGATTGAGCCGCCTTATGTCGTTAACGAGGCTTCGGGCTATGGCACGGGACAGTTGCCCGACAAGGAGGGGCAGATGTATCATTGCAACCTCGATAATTTGTATCTTATACCTACGGCCGAGGTGCCGGTTACAAACCTTTATCGCGATGTGATACTTGACCAGAAGGAACTGCCCAAGATGAATTGTGCCTATTCGGCATGTTTCCGCCGCGAGGCCGGTTCTTATGGCAAGGATGTGCGCGGCCTTAATCGCCTGCACCAGTTTGACAAGGTTGAAATTGTGCGTATCGAGAAGCCCGAAAACTCTTATGCAGCACTTGAGGAGATGAAAAATCACGTGCAAGGCTTGCTCGAAAAGCTTGAATTGCCGTGGCATATATTGCGCTTGTGTGGTGGCGACATGAGTTTCACTTCGGCCATAACCTTTGACTTTGAGGTGTTCTCGGCTGCGCAGAAGCGTTGGCTCGAAGTAAGTTCGGTGTCAAATTTTGAGAGCTATCAGGCAAATCGGTTGAAATGCCGTTACCGTGGCGATGACAAAAAGACACATTTGTGCCACACTCTTAACGGGTCGGCTCTTGCGTTGCCACGCATCATGGCTGCCCTGCTTGAAAATAATCAAACGCCCGAGGGCATACGCATACCGCAGTGCTTGCAGCGTTATACCGGTTTTGACATAATAGATTGATGTGTTGGCGGGTTGGCCTTTAAAAAACCTGCAACTGTCACAATAGTTTTTATTATAACGAGTCTTGCTTAGCCGTGTTTTATGCAAGACTCGTTGATTTTTTTGTAAAAATTCAATTACATGGGCGTGATTGTTGCTCACGGCGGGTGTATCTTTGCAACGAGATTCAGCATGTTGGCAATGTCAATGGGAAAAAACAATTGAATTTGTTTTGTTCTACACCCAACTTGCATTATCTTTACAAACAAAACAATTAAAATTATGGAAATAGGAGATAAGATACCCGATGTGTTAGGTTTTGATGCCGAGGGTAATGAAATAAAGGCGGCAGACTATGCAGGCAAGAAACTCGTGATTTATTTTTATCCCAAGGATAGCACTCCTGGATGTACGGCCGAAGCTTGCAGCTTGGCGGCAGGGTATGGCGACTTGCAGGCAGCCGGTTACTCGATTATCGGCGTGAGCAAGGATACTGCGGCTTCTCACAAGAAGTTTGCCGAGAAGCATTCGTTGCCGTTCCCGCTGATTGCCGATACCGAGCTTGTGCTGAATCAGGCATTTGGCGTTTGGCAAAAGAAGAAAATGTGCGGACGCGAGTGCATGGGTACTGTCAGGACCACATTTGTGGTTGACGAGCAGGGGCGCGTGGCAGACATAATCACCAAGGTCAACACCAAGGATGCCGCCAACCAGATTCTTAACTTGAATAAATAAGAAATACCGAAAAAATATGGCTGAGAAAAAGAATAAGGATTCTGCGACCGAAACTAATGCCGAAAGCCAGCAAGGACAGCAGGAGACGTTGAAGTTTGGCCGTATGCCCGTGCCGGAAGAAAAGCTGAAGGCACTGCAAGTGGCAATGGACAAAATCGACAAGTCGTTTGGGCGAGGAGCGATAATGAAACTTGGCGACGAGAAAATCGAGGATATTGCAGTGATACCTACAGGCTCGATAGGGCTTGACTATGCCCTCGGCGTGGGAGGATACCCGAGAGGCCGCATCATAGAAATCTTCGGACCCGAATCTTCGGGTAAGACCACTCTTGCCATCCATGCCATCGCCGAGGCACAGAAGCAAGGCGGCATTGCGGCAATCATAGATGCCGAGCACGCCTTTGACCGGTTTTATGCCGAGAAGCTTGGAGTAGATGTCAACAACTTGTGGATATCCCAGCCCGACAATGGCGAGCAGGCTCTTGAGATTGCCGAGCAACTCATACGCTCGTCGGCAATTGACATAATAGTGATTGACTCGGTTGCCGCACTTACTCCAAAGAAGGAGATTGAAGACGACATGGGCGACAACAAGGTTGGCTTGCAGGCGCGTCTCATGTCGCAGGCATTGCGCAAGCTCACCTCGACCATATCAAAGACCAATACCACGTGCATCTTTATCAACCAATTGCGCGAGAAGATAGGCGTGATGTTTGGCAATCCCGAGACCACGACCGGCGGAAACGCCTTGAAGTTCTACGCTTCGGTGAGGCTCGACATTCGTCGCACCGGGCAGGTTAAAGACGGTGAAAACATACTTGGGAACATGACTCGCGTCAAGGTGGTGAAAAACAAGGTGGCTCCTCCGTTCCGCAAGGCAGAGTTTGAGATACTGTTTGGCGAAGGCATATCCAAGACGGGCGAAATAGTCGATTTGGGTGTGGAGTATGGCATTGTCAAGAAGAGTGGAGCGTGGTTCTCGTATGGGGATACCAAACTCGGCCAGGGGCGGGATGCGGCAAAGCGCACTGTCGCCGACAACCCCGAGCTTGCCGAAGAACTCGAAGATAAGATAATGGCTGCAATGAAGGCTGCCAAGGCTTAATAGCGTTAATATATTTGTTGTATATGATGTGCCGTTGCGATGCTTTGATGTTGTCGCAACGGCACGCCATTTTTAAGCAACCGGCACTGTCGTGAGGAAAGAAATACACGTTAATATTGGGCGAACGAGGCAAATATATTATTTTTGCAACATTGTGAAATAAACAAACTGTTGTACTTTAGTGTGAATGGTAATCGTTGTGTTAGGATGTGATATATTAATGCAGAGTAGTAATGAATAAGATTCATAATATCAGACCCTTTAAATTTGTGCCGTATCTAAAATCGGTTTTATGGGGCGGCGAGCGCATTGCACAATATAAAGGGATACATACCGACCAACACAAGATAGGCGAAAGTTGGGAGATCTCGGGTGTGCAAGGTCATGAATCGGTAGTGGCCGAGGGGGATGACAAAGGCTTGATATTGCCCGAACTGATACACAAGTACAAAGGCGCACTGGTGGGAGATGCCGTGTATGAGAAGTGTGGCGACCGTTTCCCTTTGTTGGTCAAGATAATAGATGCCAAGCGAGACTTGTCGCTTCAAGTTCATCCAAACGACGAACTTGCGCACAAGCGTCATGAAAGTTGTGGCAAGACCGAGTTGTGGTATATAATAGATGCGTGTGGCGAGGCCAAGATATACGCGGGCATGGCCAAAAACATATCTAAGGATGACTTACGACGGCTGGTGGCCGGTGGCGAGATAATGGATGCGGTGGCAGCTCACGATTCTCATGCCGGAGACCTGTTTTATCTACCGGCAGGGCGGTTGCATTCGATAGGAGCGGGGAATCTTCTTGCCGAGATTCAGCAAACGTCTGACATAACATACCGTGTATATGATTTCAACCGACTGGATGTCAATGGCAAGCCACGAGAATTGCATACAGAGCTTGCAATTGATGCCATAGACTATGAAGTACACGACAATTATAAAATAGACTATGAGCAAGTGGAGGATGGTGTGGCCGAATTGATGGACTGCGAATATTTCGACGTGCGTAAGATAAACGTAAATAGCGTGTGTAATTTGGATTTGAGCCACCAAGATTCATTTTGCATAGTCATGTGCCTGGCCGGTGCGGCAGAGGTGACGGATAGCTTTATGAACACGGTACCGCTGAGCCAAGGTGAGACAATACTGGTTCCGGCTGTTTCATCATCGTTGAGCATCGAAGGCCGGGCAACATTGCTCTCGGCCACGATGTAAAAGTGGCATGATTGTAGCGTGTGCTTATGCTTATGTTTATTTTTTTTGCGGTTAAAAATTGTTATTGCTTTTGCTTGTATCGCGATAAATGTTATCTTTGTTGCCGGATATGAATAAAATGTGCCTTTTAAGGCATGTGGCGATGCCATTAAAAACTGTTTGTTGATAATATATTTGGTGTGCGACAATTCCAAGTTGTGTACGGCGCTATGCCATGGAAGTCGTATTTTTTATTGACTTTTACCAGTTTTGACATAAATGGCCAGTAAGGTCGGCGTATGTGTGTGTATGTGTGTGCATCACGTCGGCTGACTTAAAGAATAGTAAAAAAACTTTAGCAAATCATATTTATGGAAGAATTACCGGTTATATTGATTCTTACAGTTGTGGTAGCATTGTGGATAGCTGTCATAGCGCGATTTGTGTATGTGGCCAAGTCGTGTGCGTTAAAGAAGTGTCCTGCGTCTCTGAAAAGTGATTCTCATGTAGGAGCCGAGATGGCGAAAAGCAACAGCATGGTTTTGAGTCCGATTTTACTGTGTGCCATGTTTGTGTCTATATTTGCCGCCCTTGTGACTGTCGTCGTGTTTTGACACTCCCATTATGCGAAGTCATCGGTCGCAAAGCCGGATTGTTGCTTTGGCTAACCGATGACCGAGTGCGTATTTGTGACGCTTCAACAGCGTATGGCAAGCAGTTGCTTCAGTGCCGAAATGGCGTGTCGTCCGGCTGTTTTGCTTTTTTCAAATTCAGCAGCCAGATGCTCTGACGACGAGCAAATTGCGGCTATTACCGATTCGGTAACGGCTTGGTCGAATCGTGATGCGACAAGCATTGCATCAACCTTTGAGGAACTGCCTGGTAGTGCAATGTCGATTGTCGCCGAGGAATCGTCAGATTGTAAATTAGTTATGTATCCGGCAAGTGTCGCGCATATATTGCTACATTCATCTTTTGCCTTTAGGATAACCAGTTCGTGCAGCCGACATCGGTCAAACAATAGGGGTATGGGTTTGCCGTCGTCTTGGCAGGCAATGGCCAGAGCCAGAGAGGCCATTACCTTTTTTGAAATTTCGTCAAAGCTTATTCCGATTGACAATGTGTGTAGATGTTGAGTGTTCATGTTCTATCTTTTAATCTTGTGTCTGATTGTAAATATTGCAATTGTGGCAATTAAGGCCAGTATTGCGAGAATTCTCAGGGTCGGTTTCCGATGTGGCTCGGTTTGCGCCGTTTTTTGCAACGATTTCCCGGTGTCGTAAATACTCTCCTTGCCGGTCGATGTGCTGTCGTTTCGGGTTGCTGTCGCATTTCCGATTTTGGTTATCGTTGTTCGCCTGTATAATTTTGCTTTCGGTTTATGCCGGGCATCGTCGGTCGGCGAGGCAAATATCCACTCGTCGATGCGTGCCGTCATGCTATCTGTGATGTCGATGCTGCAATCGGAGATGGTTGTTGCGGCAATGCTGTCGGCGGCGTGTGCAAATCTATAAGCTGTGGCCGATTCTCTCGAAGAACGGCACGACGACAGTAGGCCGTTAAACGACAGAATTAATATTGCGGCTTTGGCGGCAAACGTTGTAAAGGTATTTGTAGGCATAGGCTTCTGAAATATAATATCTTGATGCTCTTTCTGTTGCCAGCACTCTGGCAAGTGCGCTGCTTAGCGTCAGTGAAGGTTGCTTTTCTTGCGTCTCTTTTACCTTGTGGTATATTTCTATCCACATGGTTTGTTTCAGCCTGGTCTTTTTAGCCACTTCGTTTTTGCTGTTAATGTGCATGATTACGTTGTAGGCATGGTCGAAGTTTACGTAATAGTGTGGGCGACTTTCAAGAAGCACTTTCTTGATTATGTCGTGCCGGTTTATAGGCTGATTGCTTTCATACGCCTCGTTAAGCACTCGACGGTAGTCGCGCAGCAGTTCTTTGTTGCGCATTTTGGTAATCCGTTTCCGTTCTTCTGCCATTTCTAAAGTTGAGTTTTTCATGATATTAGTTGTGTTTGGTTAGTTGTTGTGTGTTGCAAATATACGCTGTTTTGGGGTAATATGCAAATTATATATGGTATATTTACCAAGCAATTCACTTTTGCTTGTGCTTATTGCACGATGCGCCAACGAGTAAAGCATATCCTTGAGAAATGTTTTTTTATGAATGCGATAATAATTTAGAAACATGTCGTGCCATAGGCAAAAACTGTAACCTTAGGGAATAAAAACAAACAAGTTTGTTTTGTTCTGCTATGGCCTTGCATTATCTTTGCATAGTAATATAACAGCAAATTTGCAAGACATGAAAATTGGCATAATATTATTAAGCCTAAGCATGGCATTGCCTGCTGCGGCAAGTCATGATGCCGGTGTTAAATCGTCATCGCCCGAGGGGTATCGCGCCCGTGGCATAATAATGTATGAGAATAAGGACTATATAGGAGCCATCGACCAATTATCACACATTTATATGATGGAGGGTGGCGAGCCTTATGTGGAAGATGCCGACTTCTACATCGCGCTAAGCACGTTTGAGCGCGGCGAATTTAATTGCGTGGAACTGTTCAAGAAGTTTGTAGCCGGGTATCCGGCATCGGTGCGGGTTCCATACGCCTGGGCAAAAATAGGTGACTGCTATTTTTACCGCGGAGAATATGACGAGGCTTTGGCTTCATATGATAAAATAGAGCCATCGGCTTTTGCCAACAATTACAAGCTCGACCTCACATATCGCAAGGCTTTTAGCTATTTGAAACTCAAAGAATATGACAAGGCCAAAATTCTGTTTGAGAAGATTTCCTATACATCGCGTTACAGGCAGGCGGGGCTTTTTTATGACGCATATACAGACTATGTGGACAAGGATTATGACGAAGCCTTAAAGAAGTTTGGCATGTTGCCGCCGGCAAGCGAGCTTGGCAAGGCGTCGCAATATTATATGTGCCAGATATATTTTGTCAACAACAACTATGACAAGGTGATATCTACGGGCCGGAGATTAATGGAGAACGTCGGTGACAATGGAGAATATGCCGACGAGATGAACCGCATAGTGGGCGAAAGCTTATATAATGCCGGAGATGACGAAGAAGCCGGCGATTACCTGTCGCGGTATATCGAAGGCACCGAAGCCAAGCCGGAGAGGTCGTCGCTTTACATAATGGGCGTGCTGCACTATCGCAATGCCGACTGGCAGAGCGCGATTGACTGCTTTGCCGGGGTGACCGATGAAGATGACGAACTTGCGCAAAGTGCATACTTGTATGTCGGGCAGGCTTATGTGAAACTTGGCAACATGAATTCGGCTTCAATAGCTTTTGAAAAAGCTCTGAACATGGATTATAACCAAGCGATACAGGAAACAGCGTTCTATAATTACGCCGTATCGCAAAACGAGGGCGGACGCACTCCGTTTAATCGCTCGATCGACGTGTTTGAGACTTTCTTGAACCGTTTTCCCGATTCGCGCTATGCCGATAGCGTGGAAGACTATTTGATAAACGCGTATGTTACTGGTAACGACTACCAGAAGGCGTTGCAAAGCATAGGTCGGATAACCCGCCCTTCGCGCAAGGTCCTTGCCGCCAAGCAGAATGTGCTATTCCAACTGGGGGTGCAATCTTTGTCCAATGACGACGTTGCGGGAGCGACCGGTTATTTCAACCAAGCCCGCGCGGTAGGGAATTACGATTCGCAGGTAGTGAATAATTGCAACTTGTGGATTGCCGAATGCTGTTACAGGCAAGGAAATTATAAGGAAGCGGAGAAATTGCTGGGTTCTTATATGGCAAATGCTACCGACGAAGATGGCAGCAACGTGGCAATGGCTCGGTATAACCTTGGCTACGTCCGTTTCCAACAGAGAAATTACGTCGGTGCGCGTTCCGACTTCAACAAGGCTCTGTCGGACAGTCGCCTGCCCGACAGGTTGCGCTCTGATGCCTTGAACAGGATTGGTGACACGTATTATTATTTACGAGATTACGAGACTGCCGAGAAGTATTATGAGCAGGCTTATACCAATGATAATTCGGCCGGTGATTATTCGCTTTTTCAAAAAGCGATGATGCTCGGGCTACAGCGTGATTATAAAGGAAAAATCAACATGCTCGATCAGTTGCTGCGTCAGTATCCCAAGTCGTCGTTATGCTCGTCGGCGTTGCTTCAGAAGGCCGAGGCATATGTAAACCTGGGCAACAACGTTTCGGCCATCGATACCTACAAGATGCTTATATCACAATATCCGGGGTCGGTAGATGCCCGCAAGGGGTTGCTGCAATTGGCCATCACCGAGCGTAACGCGGGAAATGTGGATAAAGCCATCGATGCCTATAAGAACGCCATAAAATTGTATCCTACGAGTGAGGAGGCCGCAGTGGCCGCCGAGGACTTGAAACTGATTTATGCCGATTCGGGCAGATTGAATGAATATATAGCTTTTATTAACAGTGTGCCTAACGCTCCTAAAATCGACGTTGACGATATCGACCGCCTTGCTTATGAAGCGGCAGAGAAGGCTTATCTTGAAAAAAAAGATACGGGCAAGCTTGCGAATTACATAAAAGAATATCCGGCCGGTGCTTATGTGTCGAAAGCAAAGTATTACATGGCAATATCAGAATATGAGGCGGGAAAATATGAAGATGCTCTTGCGCTCGTGAATGAAGTGCTTGACGCAAGCGTCGATGCGGCTTTTGCCATCGATGCCTTGCGCATAAAGGGCGAAATACTCATGAAGCAGAATAAATATGACGAAGCCCTTGTGGCATATGAACTTATGGCACAGAAAGCCTCGGCACAAGATGCCGTTATTAATGCTAATCTGGGTGTTATGAGAGCTTCGTTGATGCTTAGCCGGTTTGCCGAGATGAGGGATGCTGCCGACAGGTTGCTGAAATTGGGCGGATTGTCGTCGGAGGAGGAAAAGGAGGCGCGTTATTGCCGTGCCACGGCCAACATAAAGCTTGGTAGCGGCGGTGGAGCGGTAAGCGACCTTGAGACGCTTGCCAAGGACACTCGCAATATATATGGCGCGCAAGCGGCATATGACCTTGCCAATTATTATTACACTTCGGGCGACAACGTTGCTGCCGAGGATGTGCTTAACAGGTTTATCGAAACCGGAACCCCGCATCAATATTGGCTTGCCAGAGGCTTTATATTGCTTGCCGACGTTTACCACAAGAAAGGCAAGACATTTGAGGCCGTGCAATACTTGAAGAGCTTGAAGGAGAACTATCCCGGCACGGAAAGTGACATATTTGAGATGATTGACAGTCGCCTCGGCTCGTGGAGTGAGGCCGAAGGTGCTTCAAAATAACAATAACCATAAACATGCTTAAAATGAAACGATTCTGCATATCATTTATATTAATTTCTCTTGTTTGTGGCATGGTGGCAGGACAAGAGAAAGAATTGAATAAGGAAATCACCATCGACAGTGAGTTTGTCCCGGTGGAGCAGAAGGCTGCCAAGGTCAACATGTTGCCGGAGGTATATCGTCCGCAGGTGTCCGATGGTGCGGGTTCGATTGGCTATAGCGACTGGGCTGTCCCGTCGGAAGTCCCCACATCGGCTGTCACGCTGTCGCCGTATGGGTACAACACCTCGCGCGATTTTTCTTTGCACCGTGGTTATTTCGAGTTTGGAATTGGTACATGTCTCAACATGACCGGCAGCGCGGGATACCGGCTCGTGGACTTAGACCACACCAAACTGGGAATATGGTTGCAGCATAATTCCACGTGGACAGGGAAAAACAAGTCGGAGAATTCTCTGTATGCCGTTGACCAACACTGGAACGACAATGTGCTTGGCATAGACTTCTCGCACAGGTTCAACAAGGGAACCTTGTCGGCCAATGCTTTTTATCACTACGACAACTTTAATTATTTTGGTCGTTCGGCCAATGATTGGTATGCCATAGATTCCACGCAGTCGGTCAACGAGTTTCGTATAGATGTCGGTTGGAAAGGTCTTTATCACGAAGACGAGGGGCTGAACTATTCGTTCAATGCGATATACAACTATTTTGGTTTCTCAAACGATATTTTCGAGCCTACTCAAGGCAATAGCGAGAATCACTTGAAGCTTAAGTTAAACGGTGACTTTGCAAGCAGCGACGTTTCTCACATAGGGCTTGACGTGGCTTTTGATTTCATCAATTATAACATCCACCACTATAACGGGCTTGAAGAATCGACTGTCGTGGGGCACGAGAACCGCGGGATATTGAAAGTAGCTCCATATTATGCTTACAATAACGGCAATCGGTTAAGCTTGTCGCTCGGCGTGAACTTCGACGTGTCGTTTAACGACGGTGCAGCTTTTCGCCTTGCGCCGAAGGTAAAGTTCCGTTACGACTTGTTGCGAGGCTTGCAGTTCTTTGCCGAGGCCAAAGGTGGCAAGTCGGTTAATACGTTGAGCCGCATGTTCTCCGACAATCGCTACGTGTCGCCACAGACCTTGCCGGTTAACTCATATACGCCGCTCGACGTGCAAGGGGGCTTTAAGGTAGGGCCGTTTGCCGGGTTCAATGCAACGTTGTATGGCGGTTGGGCAAAGATTAAGAACGTCATGATGCCTGCGCTCTATGTCAATCCCACGCCTCAGGAGGATTGTTTCAACCGCAGCATATCGCATTATGCCACCTTTGACATGAAAGGCTGGAAGGTGGGCGGCGAATTGGCATATTCTTTCCGCACTTTGGCCGATGCTTCAATCGGTCTCACCTACTCGCCACAAGAAGAAGACAAGGGATATGTGATGGGCGACGACCGTGCCGAGCTTGTGCTTGACGTAAAGCTGATGTTGCATCCCATCGACGATCTGTCGATATTTGTAGGATATCAATATCGTTCCGATCGGTCGGTTATTTTTACCGACAACGCGGGTGAATGGCTGACTCAAGACCTGCAAGATGTGAATTATTTGTCGTTGGGGGCCAATTACAGGCTTAACGATATTGTGGGCTTCTTCTTGCATGTTGACAATTTGCTTAACAAGCGTTGGGACTCGCATTACGGTATGGGAGTGCAGCCAATCGGAGTACTTGGTGGCGTTAGCCTGCTGTTCTAACCGTTGCGGTTCGATAATATCTTGCGCTCGCAATGATAACGCAAGTTTGAGATAAGTAAGTATTGGCATTTAAGCAGTAGTTATCCATCCTGTAGAGGCGCAAAATTTTGTGCCTCTCGTCGTACTATCATTTTCCTGCATTCTGTTTTATAGTTAGAGATGCAAGATTTTGCGTCTCTAAAGAAGGTTAGTAACAGTCATGCGGTGTTTGTTCCTCATCCTTAACTCACATTAAGTTACCCCCAAATCGAATGATCGATCTGGAATAAAAGCAAATCGCCCCCGGCTGTGTTCGTACTCAGCCGGGGGCGATTCTGTTAGGGGGTGTCGTTTTTAGTGCTTTATTCGACAGGTCGTATGGTGATTGCATAGCCTCCGCCTGCCACTGCGTTGAGTTTCAGCTTGGTTTTGCTGTCAACTTTCTTTGTGGTAATGGTGTAGGCTTGCGGGTTGGTCTTGTAGTTGGCATCCTTTGCGTCGCAGTATATTGTAGCTTCATATTTGCGTCCGTTGTCGAGGAAGTCGAGCGAGATTTGCGACTCATGGTCGGCTTCGCCTGCGGTGCAACCCACAAACCAGTTGTCGGCACCTTTTTCCTTGCGGGCGATGGTAACATACTGCATAGGTTCTGCCTCAAGGTATATCGACTTATCCCAATCGATGGCGACATCCTTTATGAATTGGAAAGCATCCATGAAGCGTTCATAATTCTCGGGAACGTCGGCAGCCATTTGCAACGGGCTGTACATTGTCACATACAGTGCCAATTGCCCGCATATTGTGCTGTTGACATGAGAATTGTTGTCGGGGTTGAGCTTGCTTACGTTCATCTCGAATATGCCAGGTGTGTAGTCCATCGGCCCGCCTATGAGTCGGGTGAACGGCAATATTGAGGTGTGACCCGGTTTGCTGCCTCCGAAAGCCTGGTATTCGGTGCCGCGAGCCGACTCGTTACCTATCAAGTTGGGGTATGTACGGCACAATCCTGTGGGACGCACAGCCTCGTGGCCGTTGACCATGATCTTGTATTCTGCGGCCTTGGTCACGCAATACAGGTAGTGGTTGACCATCCATTGCCCGTAATGGTGTTCGCCACGTGGAATTATGTTGCCCACGTATCCGCTCTTGACCGAGTTATAGCCATGATCGACCATGAATTGATATGCGGCATCGAGGTGACGCTCATAGTTGCGTACCGACGAAGATGTTTCGTGGTGCATCATCAATCGCACGCCTTTGTTGTGGGCGTAGCGGTTAAGCTCTTCGGCATCAAAGTCGGGATATGGAGTAACGAAGTCAAACACATAGTCTTTTGATTGTCCGAACCAGTCTTCCCACCCTTGGTTCCAACCTTCGACGAGTACTTGGTCAAATCCGTGTTCGGCGGCGAAGTCGATGTAACGTTTCACATTTTCTGTGTTGGCCGAGTGTTTGCCGTTAGGCTTGGTCTTGGTATAATCCGTTTCGCCGAGTTTTACAGAATATACGTCGTCGGTATAAGCCCAACTGCCGCGTCCTGTAATCATGTCCCACCACACACCGATATATTTTACAGGCTTTATCCAGGATGTGTCGGTATATTTGCACGGTTCGTTGAGGTTGAGTGTGATGCGTGACGCGAGTATGTCGCGGGCATCGTCGCTGACGATTACCGTTCGCCACGGTGATTGGCAAGGAGTCTGCATGTATCCTTTCTTGCCTTGTGCGTCGGGCGTGAGCCACGATTCAAAGATCATTTCCTTGTCGTTGAGGTTGAGGTTCATGCACGAGTAATCGATAAGAGCTGCTTCATGCAGGTTGATGTACAGCCCATCGTCGGTTTTCATCATCAAAGCGGTCTGTACGCCGGTCGGGGAGAAAACTGTTTGCGACGAATTGGGTGTAACGGCCTTGTCCATCAATCCGCGTATTTCGCTGAGGCGGCTGCAAGTGTAGTCATATTCTTGCGTATCGTAGTCGCCGGGAATCCAGTATGCAAGGTGGTCGCCGGTCATGGCAAATTGCGTGCGTTCTTCTTTGATTGTGAAGTACACGAGGTTCTTCTGTTGCGGGAACTCGTAGCGGAATCCCATTCCGTCGTCATACACGCGGAAACGGATGACAATGTAACGGTCGAGTGCAGGCTGTGTGAGCGTTACGGCCATCTCGTTGTAGTGGTTGCGTATGCTGCTTTCTTCGCCCCATACGGGAACCCACGTTTCGTCGAAAGTAGAGCGGTCGGTTGCCGTCAGTTCAAATCCGTCGGTAAGAGAGAGCTTGTTGGTGTCGCCGCCTGTGATGTCGAACGATTCAAACGAGTTGCGTGCGCTTACGTCGTCGAGTTCAAGGCCGAGACGGCTTTCAAGGATTACAGGCTGCTGCTTGTAATTTACCGAATATACCGGCCAACCGTCTTTTACGTCGAAGTTGACCACTACATCGCCATTGGGCGATGCCACGCTTTCTGCAGCCGATAGTGGTGAGGCTTGCAGTGCCAACACTGAAGCAATGGCTGCGCCAAGAACAACATTTTTAGAAATCATAAGTTAAATTGGTTTGATGGTATATAAAAAACACGATTTATGCTAATCGGTATAAATTGGCTTGTGTGAAAATGTTATGCAAGCTCATTGGGCAAAACTGTTATGCCCGCAAGTTTGCTATCTATTACAAAGATAGTGCAGGTGGAATGAAGAACGTTGCAAGCCGGCTTGCAGCGTTATGCCAAGATGCAGCCTATCTTATGCAAAGATAGTTTATGTCGGGGGTAAAACAAAGCAAACCCGGTTCTTTTTTGTGACCTATTTATCTTTTGTCGGTGTAAGCCATTGTGGTGGTTCATGGATAGGCATAGAGAACCTCCGACGGGGGGGGCAGGGTGTGCTACAAGTCCTCAAACTTGGCATCGGTGATGCGTGGCTCGGTGTCGCGGACTTCGACATATCTGACAGATTGCCGTTGTTCGATGATTTCTTCAAATTCAACGTATTCGCCATCGCCGGGGCCGAAGATTTTGCCTCGCCTTGAGTGGCGATGTCTGCCGTTGTTTGAGTTGTTGTTGCGATTACCGCCTTGGTTGCGGCTTCTGCTCCCGGAAAACTGTGATTGTGCGTCACGGAAGTTCCTGTTCATCTGGCGCACTTGCATCCATATCTTGAAAGCAGCCTTTATTACTGGTAGTAGCAGCAGCAACAGCAACAGAAATATGATGAATAATAATTCCATTTGTCGTTTCTTTGAGATGCGTGTACGGGTTGTTTTGTATGTGTTTGGCAAACATCATGCCATGCTACACATGGAGTTATGCCGAAAACAATAACAAATGTCGGCAAAAAACGTCAAATTAACAAATAAGTATTGCCAAGAAACAGCCTGAATTTTGCAAAAATTGAGATTTAGCCAAGTGGCTTTGGCCAAAATATCAAAAGCCGGTTATTGGGTCACCGTTGAAATCAATGCAGGGAAGTGGCTCGTTTTTCATAATTAAAGAATAGCAGCACGAGCGCAAAATAAATGATGATGGTTATGGCGAGTCCCGATACGCCGAATATGGCTATCGATGAAATGGTACACAGTATGAGCAGGTATCGGTGAATGTTGCCGCGCAGCCCGTAATGCTTGAATTTTAGCGAGAACATGCGCAGGCGCGATACCATTGCATAGCTCAGTACGATGATGGCTGCAAGAATGATGTATTCGTTTGCAGTCGTTGAAGGTTGGGTGTAGAAGTGGTTGCAGAATCCTATCCAGAATATGGCATTGGCAGGAATGGGCAGCCCGACAAATGAAGTGGCTTGTGTGTCATCGGTGTTGAACCGTGCGAGCCTTACGGCTCCGAATATGGCAATTAACAAGGCGCAGAATGCTATCCACGATTCGGGATACAGCTCACGTGTCATGAAGAATACTATCAATGCGGGGGCAAGGCCAAAGCTTACGCAGTCTGACAGGGAATCGAGTTCTTTGCCGATTGGCGAAACTGCGTTGAGCAGCCGAGCCACAAATCCGTCGAAGAAGTCAAACACTGCGGCAGCGGCTATCATGATGAAAGCAAGTTGGTAATAGGCCATGCTGCCATAGCCGGTTGGCTGGCTACCGTGTGAAGCGCACACGCAAGCAAGGCTGCCCGCAAGCAAGTTCATGCATGTGATGGCATTTGGTATGTTGTTTTTGATTGATTTAAGTGGGTTCATAAGTTTTTGTGGTTAAGGTATAGAAGTATTATTTCAAACGGGCTACTTGGGTGATGCCGCCCACCGTCTTGTCGCCCAACTTAACTAATATTTCGGCGTTAAGAGGCAGGAATATATCTACCCGCGAGCCGAATTTTATGAATCCTATGTGTTGGTCGAGCGTTACATAGTCGCCCGGCTCGGCATAGGTGACGATGCGTCGAGCAATGGCTCCGGCAATCTGCCGCATCAGTATTTCGTCTCCGTTCTTTGCCCGGATTACGATTGCCGACCGCTCATTTTCGCTGCTTGACTTGGGCAGGTATGCGGCAAGGAATCGTCCCGAGTGGTGCTTTACGTATTCCACACGGCCTTCTACCGACGGCCAGTTGGCGTGCACGTTGAAGATTGACATGAAAATCGACAGTTGTATCACGTTGCGATGCAGGTACTCGTCTTCATATACTTCTTCTAAAGCCACGATGGTGCCATCGGCCGAAGCGACTACGGCATTGTCCGGGTCGCCTTTGAACCGGCGGCGCGGGCTTCGGAAGAAGTTTACTGCCAGTAAATACATGACGGACGAGATTGCAATGAATATAGACGGTATGATCTTATATTCAATGAATGCCCATGCCGAAATGTTGAATACCAGCAGGATAAACAACAATGCCAGTAGTATGTTAAGGCCCTCTCGATGTATTTTGACTTTCATTGTTTTTGCTAATGTGCAATGTGCGAGCCAGAATCTCGCTTGTGTGAGTCAACGGGGAATTGTGCCTCGTCGTTTATAAGTACAAAGTTAAGTTGTTTTTAAAAAATTTGCAAGTGGGCGAAGCCTTGATGTTTCTGCCTGTTGAGAGATTGTGGCCTGCATAGGCTCTGCTTGAAACGGACGGGTCTAAACAGACGTTGTAAAATCTGATTAGGTCTTAAGCCGTTTCCTATTTGCTTAGCAGCATATGGCTGAGCGTCCGTACCCCGTCGGTGGCTTTTTCGCGTATTATGGTCACTGGCAGTGTGCCTGTGTCGGCAGGATGCGGGTCGATGTAGTAGATGGGTACGCCTCGGCGGACATACGATATGAGTGCTGCCGCCGGATATACCACGAGCGACGTGCCGATAACAACGAATATGTCGGCACCTTCGACAAGCTTGGTGGCCGGCTCGAAATTAGGTACCGATTCTTGAAAGAATACTATGTGCGGTCGCACGGCATCGCCATACTTGTCGCGGGTGTCGAGTGATGTCTCAAGGCTGCCTCCTGTAACGTCCCGCACGTCATACACACGCTCGGGGTGCGTCATCGAGCGCACTTTCATCAGTTCGCCATGCAGGTGCAAGACTTTTGAGCTGCCTGCTCGTTCGTGCAGATCGTCCACGTTCTGGGTTATGATTTGAACGTCGAAGTACTTCTCAAGCTCTTTCAGCCCGTAATGAGCTGCATTTGGCTTGCATTTGACAAGTTGCTCGCGTCGTTCGTTGTAGAACTTGTGTATCAGTGCCGGGTCGTGGCGGAATCCGTCGGCGCTTGCAACTTGCATGACGGGATAGTTTTCCCACAGCCCGCCTGCGTCGCGGTAGGTTGACAGCCCGCTTTCGGCACTGATGCCGGCACCGGTGGAGATTACCAATTTTTTCATTTTTCCAAGTTTTTTTATCGGGACCCATGTAATAGCTTGTTCAATCAAGTCGTCTAACGACTTAGGGTTTAATCAAGCTTTTATGGTTCTAATTGCAAATTTAATATTTTTTACTGAAAATATAATGTGTACAATTGTATTTAACTCTACCTTTGCAGCTGAAAAAATGCGCATGTGCCGCATGGTTGTGCATGGGCTTGCGTAATAGAGGTTTATTAGTGAAATTATAATATAATTATGGATAAATTGAGCTATGCTTTGGGATTAAGCATTGGAGGAAATTTCATGCGTTCGGGCATCGAGAGTTTGAATTACGGCGACTTTGTTGCCGGTGTGGAGGCTGCATACAAGGGCGATCATTCACAGATGTCGCTTGACGAGGCCAAGCGCGTGGTCAACGCTTTTTTTGCCGAAATGGAAACGCGCCTGCAAGACGTTAACAAGAAGGCGGGAGAGCAGTATCTGGCCGAGAACGCCAAGCGTCCCGAAGTGCATACTACACCCAGCGGCTTGCAGTATGAAATCATAAAGGAAGGAGAAGGCGAGTCGCCCAAGGCCACTGATTCGGTGACGGTTCATTACACGGGAGCGTTGATCGACGGACGTGTGTTTGACAGTTCGGTAGAGCGAGGCGAGCCTGCCACGTTTGGCGTGTCGCAGGTGATTCCCGGATGGGTCGAGGCGTTGCAGATGATGAAGCCCGGGGCAGAGTGGAGGATATACGTTCCGTCGGATCTGGCTTACGGTCCACAAGGGGCAGGCGGCATTATCGGGCCTAACATGACTCTGATATTCGATATCAGATTGATAAAAGTGGGATAAACATTATAGGATAACTTAAACAAATCAATAAAGAAGGAAATGAAAAAAGTTTCTATTTTTGCAATGGCTGCCGTGGTTGCCGCGTCTTCCATGGTAAGCTGCAATGGCATTGCCGATAGCGGCAAAGTTGCAAATTCGGCCGATACGTTGAGTATGAAGATGGGCGAAATGTATGGTTATGGTCTTTCGGAGCAATTCACGAAACGCGATTCGGCATTTGACAAGGATGAGTTTGTGCGCGGTTTTGAAATGGCTCTGAACATGGATACCACCCAAGACAGCTATCGCCAAGGTGTGATGTTTGGTGCACAGTTGGTAGAAATGGTAAAGGGCTTAAAGGAGCAAAATAATGTTGACTTGAACACATATATATTTGCATCTGAGTTCAAGAAGGCGTTTACGAGCGATTCTGCGGTAAACCCGATGCTGCTGCAAGGTGAGGTTAACATGCTTATGCAAAAAGAGATGCGTGCGGCAAAGGAGCGTAACCCGAAGGCTATAGCGAATCGAGAAGCAGGCAAGAAGTTTATCGAAGACCTTGTAAAGAATGATACTGCCGTCAAGGTTACCGAAAGCGGCCTTGCATATAAGGTAGTAAAACCCGGCAAGGGCGCACAATTCAAGACTACCGACCGAATCATGGTCAAATACAAAGGCACGAAAATCGACGGTTCGGTATTTGACGAATCGAAAGAAGCAAGGGTTATGAGTCCTGTGAGCGTGGTTCCCGGCTTCAAGGAAGGCTTGCTGATGATGAGTCCCGGTGCGTCATATGTTTTGTATGTTCCAGGCGAATTGGCTTACGGCGTAGATGGGAGAGGTGCTAAGATCGAACCTAACGAGACGCTGATTTTCGAGGTGGAAACCGTAGGCCTTGAGCAAAAGAAGAAGTAATATCTCTGTTGACAGATAGTTGGTTATTGCGACTATCGGGCGGAATGTTTCCGACGGTAGTCGCTTTTTTGGCAAAAATCGTTTATGCCTGCGTTTGGGACAATTATGTGGCAGCGGCATGTTGAAAATGGTTAAAACGTGCCGTCTGTCAGTCATTTTGACAGTTAAATTGGTGATTTGTTGAAAAAATGCCATATATTTGCAATGTATTAAAACATTACAGTGATGGAGAAAATAGATAATCTTGACCGAAAAATATTACAGATAATCATGAAAAACGCACGCATTCCGTCGAAAGACGTGGCTGTGGAGTGCGGCGTTTCTCGAGCGGCTATTCATCAGCGCATTCAGCGCATGATAGATATGGACGTCATAACGGGGTCGGGCTATAATGTCGATCCCAAGGTGTTGGGATATGCTACATGCACCTACATCGGGGTCAAGCTTGAGAGGGGTTCGATGTATCGCGATGTGGTTCCCGAATTGGAGAAGATACGCGAAGTGGTAGAATGTCATTTCACCACAGGGCCATATACGATGCTTATAAAGCTGTATGCTCGTGACAACCAGCATTTGATGGAACTGCTCAACGACAAGATTCAACACATTCCGGGGGTTACTGCAACCGAGACGCTTATCTCTCTTGAAATGAGTATAAATAGGGAGATACCGGTGAATTTCGATGTTGAAGATTAGCGCATCTCCGAAGTATAATAAGAAAAAAAGATTGTAGTTTTTTCTTTGGTTTTTTGAGATAAGTTGCTATATTTGCATAAAAGGTATGTGAGATTTTATTGTTTCATATCTCAAGATTTAACCTGTAGAAAAAACACAAGACCTGTCTTTTGAAGATGAGTTTTTGGTGGGGGATTTTAGACGAATTTAAGCTATAATTTCCGTGTTTATTTAGTCCCGGTTGCCTTTGTAGGTAGCCGGTCTATTTTTTTACATTATTGTCCGATAAAATTGGTTTTGCAAAGGCATAAAGTGAAAGTGGGTCAGTCCGAAATTTCGGACTGATTCAAATTTTATTTGGCTCGGTCCAGAATCTCAGTTACAGAGCAAATGCAGGGATGGCTGCGGAGCTGCCAAACTATGCTTAACATGCAAGCGAAGCGCAGCTTGCGGACAGCAGCGGCTTCCCCACATGAAAAACGGCTTCGGAGCTGCCGCACTTAAGCTGCCACAATAGTTCGGCATCTCCGAAGCCGCTTAATGTATATGCCTGCCATTCCGCAGGTTACGTTCGCTATCGCTCACTCCACCGGCGGTTAAGCCGGGTGCAGCCTCTCCGAGGCTGTTTTCGTGGCACACAAAAGAAATTACGCTGCAATATTCCCGCATTTGCTGCCATTGCACATTGCTTGCAAATCTACTGATAAGTTATTGTGATGTTAGTGTTAAGCGGTGTTGCTTAATTTTTTGAGACCGGCCTCATGTGTTAAGCCGAATATGGCAGCTCCTTTGCCATCACTGCATTTGCACTGCAACCGGATTTCTGGACTGACCCCTTTATTTTGCCCCGTGGGGGAAAGGTGAATAAATAAAAGAGGAACTCGCCGGTTGACAAGTTCCTCTTTTATTCGAGTTGTCTTACGAGGATTCGAACCTCGACAGGCAGAACCAAAAACTGCAGTGCTACCATTACACCATAAGACAATCCTCTCAACTGCGACTCTTCGTCTCAATTGCGGTGCAAAGTTAATAACACTTTGGCAAAGCTGCAAGTTTTTGTGATTATTTTTTCTCGTATTGAGAAAATTTAAATTTAAATTTTGTTTTTTTGATTTCATATGGCCTAAGCACCATGGACAAGTTGCACCGTGTTCCTGTCAGTGATTGCTTTTCATCCTGACTTGGCAAATCGATGGGAAATAATCCTCGAAAATAATCTTGGGCAAAAAACAGACAGCCTCTAAGCAGACTAAGTTTTTTGCCATGTGGCGTAAATAATGTTTTCTGTTGATATATTGTGTGGCGTTATTGTTGTAACTTTGCAGTGCTATTTTGAGTAATATTTTTTTGATTTGCGAATATGGATAGCAAAGGGAGAGACAGACTTAATGAATTACAGAACATGCCGGTGGGGCGTTTGTTGTGGAACTATAGCATGCCTGCCATTGTTGGCATCGTGGTGATGTCGCTGTATAATATCGTTGACCGTATATTTATAGGACAAGGAGTAGGACCCGATGCCATAGCCGGACTTGCGATTACCTTTCCGGTAATGAACCTTGCCACCGCACTCGGTATGCTCATCGGTGCCGGTAGCGTGGCTCGTATCTCTATAGTGCTTGGTCAAGGCAATAAAGATATGGCATTTAAGATATTAGGTAACAGTATAATAATGACTGTAGTGCTGGGCATATGCTACATAACAATCTTTGCCATATTCATGGATGACATATTGCTGCTGTTCGGGGCAAGTGAGCGTACCTTGCCTTATGCAAGGGATTTCATGATGTATATCTTGCCGGGCATGTTGTTGATGAATCTGTGTTATTCATATAATAACATCATGCGCGGGTCGGGGTATCCTACGAGAGCCATGGTGACTATGTTTATCGGAGCCGGGCTGAATGTTATACTCGCCCCGATATTCATATTTGTGTGTGAATGGGGCATTAAGGGAGCTGCCATAGCATCCGATATTTCAATGGGCGTGTCGGCTGCCTTCGTAATGGCTCACTTTATGTCTAAAAAGAGCGAAATTCACTTCAAGCGAGGAATTTACAAGCTTGAGAAGTCCATAATACTGTCGATAGTTTCAATCGGAGCTGCGCCATTCCTTATAAACTGTGCTGGATGTGCCATTAACGCCATAGTCAACAATATGCTGTTCAAGTATGGAGGCGATTCGGCAGTTGCGGCTATGGGTATCTTTACGACCTATTCGCAATTGCTTGTGATGGTGGTCATAGGCATATGTCAAGGGATGCAGCCTATAGTAGGGTTTAACTATGGAGCTCGCCGTTTCGACCGCTTGCGCCGCACCTATTTCCTTGCCGTGGTGTCGGCCTCTGTCGTGTGCGTGCTTGGTACCATTCTGTCGCTCTCGTGTCCGCAGTATATAGCCCGTGCGTTCACAGTGGATGCCGAATTGGTGCGAGCCATAGTAGAGAGCCTTACAATCACAACCATAATGTTTTGGGGCGTTGGGTTCCAGATTGTATCTACCAACTTCTTCCAGTCGCTTGGAATGGCCAAGAAGTCGATATTCCTCAGTCTTACACGGCAAATTATTTTCCTTATACCGCTATTGCTGCTGTTTCCCCCTCACTTCGGGCTGACAGGCGTGTGGGCGGCATTCCCGGTGGCCGACGCGTTGGCTATCATTATAACGGTAGTGATGATATTGCACCAGTTCCGTGCTTTAAGGCGCATGGAGGTGGCGGGTGCTCATGTGTGATGATTTGATGATTTTATTGCGATATAATAAATTGATGAAATGAAACCGTTTTACACAATAGGTCTGCTCATCATCTCTAATATGTTCATGACTTTTGCATGGTATGGACACTTGAAGATGAAACAAGAATTTAGTTGGTTTGCATCGTTGCCATTGATAGCGGTAGTGGCGTTTGGATGGCTTATTGCATTCTTTGAATATTTGTTTCAAGTTCCGGCCAACAGGATAGGTTTCGTTGGAAATGGAGGCCCGTTTACGCTAATGCAATTAAAGGTCATCCAGGAGGTGATAACCTTGATAGTATTTACCATCTTTACCACGGTGTTCTTTAAGGGCGAGTCGTTGCATTGGAATCACTTAGCCGCATTTGTGTGCCTTGTATTGGCTGTGTATTTTGTTTTCATGAAGAGCTGACAAGGCTTTTGTGGGCACCCCTATAATAGAACACTCGGTGGTCATATGATATAAGCTTGTCGCCATTGTATGGCAATCGAGCCATGTGCCGTTTTTTATTAATAAGAATCTGTATGGTTAGAAATGAAAGGGTATCGTTGCTGATATCTACTTATAACTGGCCCGAGGCATTAGAGTTGTCGTTGTATTCTTTGTCGAAACAAAGCGTCTTGCCCGATGAGGTAATAATTGCCGATGACGGTTCGACCAGTGACACTGCCGAAGCCATAAAACGTGCGGCCAAGTATTTGCCTGTTCCTGTAAAGCACATTTGGCAGGAAGATAAAGGATTCCGCAAGTCTTTAATATTGAACAAGGGAGTCAAGGCTGCCACGGGAGATTATATTATCCAGATAGACGGAGATATAGTGATGGATAGGCACTTTATCGAGGATCATGTCTCGGTAATGAAGCGAGGCTATTTTATCAGGGGAAGCCGTTCTATGCTCAATGAGAATACCACCCGCAAGTTGATATACAAGTTTAAGTCGGGGCAATTTGAGAATGCCAGGATAAAGGGCGACAAGAACCGGTTCAACTCCATGCGCATAAAGCTGCTGTCGAAGCTGATTAAATATTTAAAGAGTGACGTTCGTGGTGTGAAAGGCTGCAATGTGGCATATTGGAAAGACGATTTCATAAAGGTGAACGGCTACAACAATGCCATGCAGGGATGGGGACATGAAGACATGGAATTTGCCTGCAGGATGCACAATGCCGGGGTAAAGATGAGAAGGTTGAAGTTCCGTGCCGTGGTGTACCATTTGTTTCATGAATATTATTCGAGGAATAATGCAGTTAGAAACAAAGAGTTGGCCATGAAAATCTATTCAGATAGCGTGAGCTACGCAATTGACGGATACATGCAAAGCTGAGAACTCCCTGTGCAACAAGCGATACCATTCTGCTGCTGTAGGCACGAGTGGAAGCTTACAGGGCAGATATGTTGAATGGCGTAATTTCAAAGAATACCTTGTCGTGAGGGTAGCTATTACATGGCGTGACGGTAAAGCAGTCAAATGACTTCATGCCGTTGATAATGAGCTGTTGGTCTTGAATGTCGGTTATTTCGAGTGCGGCACGCATAACCATGTATTCGTCTTGTACGCATATAACGCAAAATGCCGATTTTTCCGACATTCCGTCGCCGGTCGAGGTGATGGCTTTTAGCAGTTTCGAGAATCTCCAGGCTGCCACGGTCCATATGTCGTGTTCTTGCGGAACTATTTGCAACAGTGCGTTGAGAGCGTCGAGGTTGAAAGGGCGGCGGCAGGCAGTGTCCCATGCAAGGCGCAAGGCATTCTCGATATCGCCTGTTTTCATCATAGTGTCTATTGCCATCCGGTTGAAATCGAGGTCGGAATATTCGTCACCCACGTATGCTTGAGCTATATATGCGCGTGCTATCTCGTCGATGGTAAGGGTCTGGTCGAGTTGCTCAAAGCGAGCAGTAAGCTTTGCAACCTCGCCGGGAGTGCTGCAAGCCCAGTTTTCTATTTCGGAGCAATCGATAGCCATGTCGCGTTATTGGAATTTCCACGTTATGTAGCCTATTGCTTCGCCGATGGTGCCGACAGGAACCTTGAATTGCGATTGCATAGAGGCTTCTTCGCATCGGCGGCGTACATCCATGTCGCCGGCAGCTGTTCCGCTGCCATTGTAATAGTTGGCGGCGATGACTTGCCCCCGGGAATTAACACGCACACGAATTACTATTGTCCCTTCTACCGGACTGCTTGGGTTACCCCAACGCTCGAGCGTATATCCTGCCGATAGGCCGGATACTCCTGGTGAGCCGGAACGTGCGCCCGAGGGACTGTTGCCGTCGGGTTGTCCTTCGCTGCCGTGTCCTTGCCTTGACGAGTTGTTGAAGGCTCCTTGAACGAGTTGGTTTGTCCTGCGTTCTGTCTCTTGACGGCGACGTATGCGCTCCTCTTGTTCGGCGCGTTCTTCCTTCGACGGTCCGGCTTCTTCAGATTCTTGTTTTACTTGCATCGGCGACTCTTCCGATGTTGACAGAGCTGGAGTTGCCGATTCTCCGGCTTTGCCTGCATCGTCGGCGTTGTCGCCTGTGTTGGCTTGTTCTCGGTTTTGGGCCGATGTCGCAGCACTGTTGTCGATGGACTGTTGTAAGGCGTTGCCGAGCATCACGTATTCTCCGCCGAAGAATGTTATGTCTTGTTGCGGCATGTCGTCGGGAAGCGGCATGTCGGTGTAGTGCAAGTAAGACAGTACAAGAATAAGCAACACTGCAACGTGGAATATCACCGTTGCCGCCAGTCCTATTTTTTTATTCTTGTCGGGATCGTTCATGTATGCTGTTGTTATATGCTTTTAGCTTTGCCCGGAGTCGTGTAGTTGGGCGATGCAGGAGTTGTGGCAAGCACTATCTTCAAGTTGTTGCGAGCTCCCTTGTCGAGTACTTCCACAATCTTTCCATAAGGTACCGACGCATCGGCATATAATGCGATGAATTGCTCGGGATTGTTTTGTTGGGCAAGTTGGAGGAATGTCAGCAACTGCTCTTCGGGCAGGGCTTTGGGCTCTTCGTCTCCGAAAGCTCCATACATTACCAAGTCCTTGTCGATGTATATGCGAGTACCCGGCTTCAGTGCCGTCTGTTGGCTTGATTGGGGCAGATCTACCTCGAGTGCCGACGGATAAACAAAAGTCGATGTGACCATGAAGAATATCAGCAAAAGGAATATGACATCGGTCATCGATGCCATGCTGAACATCGACATCATGTCGTGTTGTCGTTTCAGTGCCATTGTGTCAGCCTCCTTCTTTAGTTGTTATTTCGTGGCCGGTTCGTTGAGCAGGTCCATGAATTCCATTGTCTTGGCTTCGAGTTGGTTCATCACCTTGTTAAGGCGCGACACAAGGAAGTTGTAGGCAAAGAGTGCTATGATGCCCACAATCAGACCCGCAACTGTTGTAACCAACGCTTCGTAGATGCCGCTTGCGAGGACTGCGATATTGGCATTGTTGCCTGCGCTTGCGAGAGCGAAGAAAGCCCTGACCATGCCGGTAACGGTGCCCAGGAATCCGAGCATCGGTGCTCCTGCCGCAGTGGTGGCAAGCCAGTTGAATCCCTTGCCGAGGGCTGTGATTTCCATGTTGCCTGTGTTTTCTATGGCAACAAGAACGTCGTTCATGGGGCGTCCTATGCGGGAAATGCCCTTCATTATCAGGCGCGAATATGGGGTATCGGTCTTTTTGCAAAGGTTCAATGCACTTTCAATCTCGCCTTCATGGATATAATCCTTTATGCGCTTCATGAATGTCTTGTCTTCCTTTGCGGCCGTGTTGATGGCAAGGAAGCGTTCGATAAGTATATAAATGCTTATTATGGACAGAATCGCAAGCGGTATCATTATGATGCCGCCTTTTAGGGTCAACTCCCACACAGATATCTCTTGTGTTGCGACGGTCTCTGCGGCCTGTTGCATGGCACCGCCTATTGAGTCGGTCGCCAACGTGGTTTGAAGCAACAATGTTGCCATAATGGAATTGAGGATAGCCATATCGATTGAATGTGTGTGTTATCGTAAACAATTTTTATAGGCCGCGATAGTCTTTTCAAGCCCTAAATAAAGTGCATCGGCGATTAAGGCATGGCCTATCGAAACCTCGTTGAGGTGGGGGATGTTCTCGTAGAAATAGCGCAGGTTGTCGAGGTTCAAGTCGTGACCGGCATTTACTCCAAGCCCAACCTTGTGTGCAGCTTCTGATGCAGCCACGAACGGAGCTATCGCGGCAGCCGGATTCTTGCCATATGCCGAGGCGTATGGCTCGGTATAAAGTTCGATGCGGTCGGCTCCTGTTTTTGCTGCGAGTTTGATGTTTTCGATGTCTGTACCGACAAATATGCTTGTTCTGATTCCGGCTTCTTTCAGCCTATCAACGACCGATGTGAGAAATTCAAGGTTTTCGGCCACATTCCACCCGGCGGTGGATGTCAAGGCATCGGGCGCATCGGGAACGAGTGTCGCCTGCTCCGGCTTTACCTTTAGGAGCAGGTCGATAAGTTCGTCGGAAGGGTATCCTTCGATATTGAATTCTGTGCGGACGATCGGACGAAGCGCATATACGTCGGCTTTGCGTATGTGCCGTTCATCGGGGCGCGGGTGCACGGTGATGCCGTCGGCTCCGAACCGTTCGCAGTCAATCGCCACTTTTTCCACATCGGGGACATTGCCTCCACGAGAGTTGCGCAGGGTGGCAATTTTGTTGATATTAACACTTAAATTTGTCATTCTTTAACTCCTATAAAAATGCACTTATCGGTAGTATGAATAAAATATAGTATATTTGTAAGTGCATAAATTTTGATGCAAAAATAATATGAAATAATAAGATAATAAAGCGAATGATGCAGATTGTGCCGTATAAGGCTGCTTTTTTGTCGTGCTGCATATTTCTTTTTGTCTGCGACCGTTCCTAAAAACAAGTGTGATGAAAATATTGCTTTTCGGAAATGAGTATCAACAACTTTATGCCACAGAATTGCGCAGCCTCGTCGGCTTGTTGCGCGGCAGTGGCGCGATAATTGAAGTGGAACGCAGTTTTTACCAATATTTGCGTTACGTGCTTGACGTATCCATAGACAGGGATGAAAGCCGTCGGGCGTGCGACATGCAGGGCGACGTGGCTCTGAGCATAGGCGGCGATGGCACGTTTCTGCGGACGGCTCGTGTGGTGGCAAGGAAGGAAATACCGATATTGGGTATAAATACGGGCCATCTGGGATACCTTGCCGATGCCAATGTGACGGAAGTCGAGCGCGTGGTGGACGACTTGTTCGGGGGACGTTACAAAATAGGCCGTAGGACCATGCTTGAGATCAGCAATAATTGTAATGTAGATATAGAAAACACTCTCGCCCTTAATGAGATTGCCATATTGCGGCAAGACACGTGCTCGATGTTGGGAATGCGTACATGGGTCAATGGCATAGACCTTACTACTTATCGAGGCGACGGCCTGGTGATTTCCACTCCGACCGGTTCGACAGCTTATAACCTGAGTGTGGGTGGGCCATTGCTTGAACCCACGGCTCACGTGATTGTGTTGTCGCCAATTTCGGCTCATTCGTTGACCATGCGTCCGCTCGTGTTGCGCGACGATTCGGTGGTGGAGATTGAAACCACTTCCCGCACGCAACAATATCTTGTCAGTTTAGATGGCGAGGTGCATTCTTTTCCTGCGGGGTCGGCTGTGACGGTGCGCAAGTCCGACATATTCGTAAAAGTAATCGAGCCGTTTAATCATAATTTTGCCGATACTCTTCGCCGTAAGCTAATGTGGGGGCAGTGATGGGAAAGTATGGATTGGAAGACAAGGAGTTTGGGTTCATAGTCGTCTCTACCCGTAGGGGAATGAAAAATGTCAGAACCTGTGTTAAGAAAGGCGTTATCGAGATGCATGTCCCGCCGGGGATAGGGTATGATGAATTGAGACGTGTGGTTGAACAAAACAGGGAGAGGCTTAGACTGATGTTGGCTCGGGCTGAGAAAAACGGGCTTCGCTATAAAGTTGGAGATGTGGTGAGATGTTTAGACGGGTCGTCTATTGTTATCGGGGTGCAGTCGTTATGCCCGGGCAAGGCTATTATGGGAGAGTGCGCCGATGGAAACTTTTATGTGAACATATCGCAAGAGATGGTTTTTAGCGACGAAAATGTAATTAATTTGATTTCAAGATGCTTGAAAAGCATTGCCAAGCGCAAGGCTGATGCCGTGATAATCGGGATGGCGCAAGAGACAATGGCAGAGATAGGTGTAAAGCACTGTCGGTTTATAATTGGCAGCGGACTTCGCAAACTTGGGCATTGCACACCAAAAGGCGAGATTCAATTGTCTTATAACTTGATGTTTTTGCCCCGGCACCTTGCCCGGTTTGTAATCTTGCATGAGTTGGCACATTTGACTCATTTTAACCACGGCTCTGAATTTCACGATTTGCTAAATCGCTATTGTGGCGGTAATGAAAGGCTGTGGAACGCAGAGTTGAAACATTTTAATTGGCCGGTAAGGATGTAGATGCATATAAACCAGTTTGTTTCACCTATCCTCGATGTTTCATGTGAATCAAGGGGCGACAAGCCGCAAAAACGTTTGCATATGACTCTTGTAATAATTTGAAGAATGATGTTTTTTCAGTATCTTTGCGTAAATCGATAATGTGACGATATATGAGATACTTAGACCCTAAAGCCGATTTGACATTTAAGAAGGTTTTTGGCCAACATCCCGACTTGGTTAAAAGCTTGCTTAATGCTTTATTGCCGTTTGAAAAGCCGGAAGATTATATCGAGGACCTTGAATATATGCCGGCAGAGTTGATGCCGGTGACACCTTTCCGGAAATATAGCATTGTGGACGTGAGGTGTCGAGACAAGCGTGGCCGGCAGTTCATTGTCGAGATGCAGATGATGTGGACAAAGGTATTTGTTCAGCGTGTGGTGTTTAATACGGCTAAGGCTTTTACTTATCAACTTGGCAAGGGCGAAGACTATAGCGATACAGAAGAAGTGTATTCGCTTAATCTTATCAACGATGTATTTGAACCGGGGCTTGAAGATTACTATCATTATTATCGATTGCAAAATGTAAAATATAGCGACCATTATTTCAAGGGGTTGAACATCGTGTTTGTCGAACTGCCTAAATTTAAGCCCTCTACATTCAGTGAGCGCAAGATGCAGGTGCTGTGGCTTAGGTTCTTGACTGAAATCGGGAATAACAAGGGGGACGTTCCTGAAGAAATGCTCGACAATCCTGAAATAAACAAGGCTCTCTGTGAAGTAGAGGAATCGGCATTCAATGAAGCTCAACTGTTGGGGTATGACCGGTTTTGGGATTCTGTAAGTACCGAACGCAGTTTCTATAGCGATGCCGAGCGAACCGGCATGGAAAAAGGTATGGAGAAAGGCATGAAACAAGGCATGAAACAAGGCATAAAGAAAGGTATTGCAGAAGGGTTGGCACAGGGCGAGGCCAAAGGCCGTGCCGAGGAAAAAGTTGAAATTGCCCGCAACCTAAAGTCGCTTGGCGTTCAAGTAGAAGCAATTATCAAATCGACAGGATTGTCGGCATCGGAAATAGAAAGCTTATAGCTCGTCGGGGATATCTTCTCTGTTCTTTTGTTTCTGATGTACGCTGCCTTGAATTGTCAGTCTGACGGTATTGCGCCCATATTTTGCATTTAGGCGGTCGGTTGCTTCCATCAATCGTCGTTTCTCTGATGTGTTTGTTTTGTCGAAAAGGTCGAGCTGTTGGCCGGCATCTTCGATTATTCCTCCTAATATTACGCCCATTCGCTTGTATTTGTATCCCTTGATATATAATTTGTCGAGAATGCCGAGTGCGGCCCTTACTATTTCCTGTGTATCGGCAGTTGCCGAGGCAAGTTTTGCGGTGTCGGAATTTGAATATTGAGGCAAGTCGGTGCGGTGGGGATTGGTGCATATGAAAACAGTCACGGTGCGGCACAGGCAACGGTCGCTTCGCAAGCTTGTTGCGGTATCGGCGGCATAATTGCTCAGTAATTCTCGCAGCCGTTCCACTTCGGTTTCCATGAATGTGAAAGTACGGCTGTGCATTATCGATTGTTGGTGTGCCGGAGCCGACAAATCGATTGACGGGATTCCGTGCAGTTCACGCCATGATTTCACGCCAGATATCGTCATCATCGAACACACAAGCGACTCTCCAAGTGATGCAAAGTCGTAGGCCGACATGATGCCTATTTGTTTAAGTTTTGGAACGCTGCGACGGCCTATCCCCCATACATTTTCGATAGGAATTGCTCTTAAGGCGCGTTCTATTACTTCCGGGGTTATGATGCATATTCCGTTGTAGGCTTCGTACCGTTTGGCAAACCAAGTTGCTACTTTGGCCAGGGTGTAGGTTGACGAGCATCCGCAACTCACGGGAATCTTGCAGGTGTCGTCTATCATTTCCACTACTTGTTTAACGTAATGTCGCACAAGTTTAGGATCTTCTTCGGGTATCACGCCGAAGAATTCGTCAACGCTGTATTGTAGGAAATCGAGTACGATTTCTTGGTTGATGACGGCTTGCATAATACGCTTTGACATGGCGCGGTATTTGTGAAGGTCGGCTCCAAACATGGCGACACCGTTAGCTTTTAAAATGTTACGCACTTTAAATATAGGGTCTCCGCGATGCAATCCAAGTTCTTTTGCTTCTTTGGTTAGGGCTAAGATGATGCCTCCACCTGCTTCGTTATTGTTTGCAACGACTACAGGGTGTCCTTCCAGTTCGGGATGAGAAGCAATTTCCACCGAGGCGTAAAAAGAGTTACAGTCAATGTGAATTATCATTGGTCGTGTTTTTCAGATACAAATATAATTTCTTTAAGACTTTTGTCCAAATCTCATATGGCGATGAATGGGAAAACAGCAAGACAGTGGTTGCAATTTTCTTGGCAACCACTGTCTTGCTATTGCGTTTATATGAGTTAGGATATGTCTTTACGGATGGTATTCCGGGCCTACGACTAACTTGTCGCCGCTCAAGTCAACCTCGAACAGGTGCGGAATGCGTATGTATTTGCCGCCTTCGTTGAGGTGGCTGTGTACCGACATAAGCCATTTGCCATCGAGCGTCTGGAACAGCATGCCGTGTCCATAATTGGGAGGGGTTATTGGTTCTTTTTCTTGTACCCATGGTCCATCAAGAGTCCCGCTTTGCGAGTATGCTACGCCTTGAGTGTAAACATCATCGACCCAACTGGTCCATATCATGCCTAACTTGCCTGTTTCGGTACGGAATAAGAACGGGCCGTCGGTTACTCGGTTCGGGCCTTCCTTTCCATCGATTACCTCGTGGCTCCAAGGCGAGTCGCTGGCACGGAATAATATTTTGCCGTCTCCTACGGTTCCGCTAAGGTCGGGCTTGAGTTCTATTTTCTCTATTGTGCCGTTGTTGTTCTGAAGCCATTCGTGGCAATATACCATGTATGGTTTATTGTCGGTATCGACCCATAGAGTGCCGTCAAGCGTCAGTTTGTCTTCCGGCAGATAAATTGGGTCTTGCATGGGTTTGTACGGCCCGCCTGGGTTGTCGCTGACAAGAACGTGGCATGCGCGACGATCAAGGTTGTTGTCCACTTTTATGCCTTTGTTGGTAAAAGTGGCGAAATAGTAGTATTTGCCGTTGTATTTATGCAGTTCTGCAGCCCATATCTCGGGAGCTCTGCCCATCCAAGGCACATCCGATGTCATCGTTACATCATAAGGGCCGGTCCACATTTTCAAGTCGCTGCTTTCCCACATTTTCCCTCCGGTGCCGGTCATGTAATATTTTCCTGTTTCCTTGTCGGCAAGTATGCATGGGTCGCTAAGGAGAATTGAGTCGGTCGGCGTGAGATTTTCAGTGATATTGCCGTTAAGCAAGTCGTCGAGGGTCCAACTTTCTTTCCATTCAACTATTGGGCGGCCATTATGGAACTGTATAGGCAGCCAGATGTACCTCGCATCGCTCGGATGCTGTGGCCTCCAGATGTCGGCCATGAATATGAAGTGTTCTTTGCCGTCTTTTCCCGGTATGCGCAATGCGTAAGTGCTTTGACCGCCAAATGTGAGGTCGGCATTCGGTCCTACGCATGGGTTAGGCCATTCTTTCCAAGGTCCCCAGATGCTTTCGGCCGAGAACATGCGTGCTTCATTGGGAGCCCATCCCGTGCAACCCGAAGTTATCATCCAATAAGTTCCGTCTTTTTTGAAAAGTGCAGGAGCCTCGTTGTGTCCGGCAGGAGCGAAGCGAATGTATTTGCCTGTATGGCTTAAGTAATCGTCGCTAAGTTCGGCAATCTGTAACGTCAAATTGTCTTCTGATGAATAGATGTGGTATGCCTTGCCGTCGTCGTCAACAAACAGCTGCATGTCGCGAGCCATTTGTCCGCCTTCAAGGTCACGCTTGACGAACAGGCCTTTTTCTATGGCGTCATACCATGCAGGAGTCCACCATTGTTCATATTTTTTTGCATCGAGTGTGTCGAGTATGGCTTTTTGCTCGTCGGTCATGTTCATCGGCAATATTCCGGGGTTTATGCGTCCCGAGCCAAGGTATTCAAACGGGCCTGTCGGCGAGTCGGCCACGGCCACTGCCGAGCGGGCTGCCGCATAGCCTTTGCCTTTTAATTCGAGGTGGAACCACATCACGAACTTGCCTGTAGATTCGTTGTAGATGACCTTTGGGCGTTCCATTATGCAACCTTTGATAATGTCGCTCGTTGTGTCGTTCTCAACCACAGGCAGCACGGCTCCGTGGTTTACCCAGTCGGTAAGGTTTGTTGACGAGTAGCACATTATGCCCACCATTGCGGAACTCGTGGTGTCGCATTTGTTTTCGCCATACCAGTAATAGGTACCGTCATGGTATAGAACACCGCCACCATGAGCATTGACATGTACGCTGTCTTGGTCGAGCCACAATTCGCCGGAGCGAATCTCTTTGCCCGGCTGCTGCGAGCATGATGCAAGGGCGATAGCACACAAGCCGATAGCCCAGTTCAAGAAGTTTGCTTTTTTCATGAATAAAAGTTTGTTTATGTTGTTGTTACTGTGAATCTATCTTAATAACGTGCAAATGTAGGTTTTATTTCCCAGATGATTGTCTTGTAGCGTTTAATTTTTGTAGCATTTAAGCGTGTTTTTAGTGGGTGATGATGTTTGACATGCATTTGGTGTGCCGATATGGCTCAAGTCATAGCCATTGGTTGGGAGTCTCTTGTGATTTTTTACCAACTAATAGGGATTGTTCAGGTTTTTCGCCACTTATACTTTTGCAGTGGAGTAAAAACATAAAAAAATACAAAAATAATGAAGGGAAAAACTTTAATCTTTGCCTTGTTATTGATGACATCGGCAACTGCTGCATTTGCTGTAGATGGCGATGTTAAAAAGAATGAGGAGACATCGAAGATTGAGAAAGTCTTGTCTCGTCTCACCGTTGGCGGTTATGGCGAGGCGGTGTATTCTTATAACATGTATAGTGACAATTATTTGCGATATCGTTCACCCGAGTCTTATAAAGACGACAATGGCCATGGACGGTTTGACTTGCCCCATGTAGTGGTTATGTTGGGGTATGACTTTGGCAAAGGTTGGACGATGGGAATGGAAATAGAGTTTGAACATGGCGGAACTGAAAGTGCCATAGAGATTGAAGAAAACGAAGGTGGCGAATATGAAAGCGAAATAGAGCGTGGTGGAGAGGTGGCTCTTGAACAATTTTGGATTCAAAAGTCGTTTGTGCCACAATTCAATGTACGTGTCGGTCACATGGTTATTCCTCTTGGCGGAACCAATATGCACCATTTGCCTACCGAATTCTTTGGAGTCTATCGCCCAGAAAGGGAAAATACCATTGTCCCTTGTACGTGGCACGAAACAGGTATAAGCCTTTGGGGGCGTGCCGGTGACTGGCGTTATGAAGCCATGCTTGTCCCAGGGCTTGACTCTGACCGATTTGGGCGTACCGGTTGGATACACGACGGAGCAGGCAGCCCTTATGAGTTCAAGATAGGAAATGCCGTAGCCGGTGTGGCCCGCATTGACAACTATTCGATACCCGGACTACGCCTGTCGTTGAGTGGGTATGTAGGAAATTCGTTTAGCAACAGCTTGTTACGCGCCACATCAGAGGCTTATAAGGATGTTAAGGGAACGGTGTCGCTCGGCTCGTTTGATTTTTGTTATGATGCTCACAATGTGATTGTGCGCGGAAGTGCTACATATGGTCACCTTACCGACTCTGACGTGATTACCAAGTGGAACAAAGGTCGTCGTGAAGATTCTCCGTCGCCAAAGCAAGATGTGGCATCAGATGCTTATGCCATTGGCATCGAAGCCGGCTATGATATTTTTTCACAAATAAGAAAGTTACGCGACAAGCAACAAAAGCTATATGTATTTGCCCGTTACGATTCTTATGATTCTATGTACAAGACCGAGGCCGGCGTAATGAAATATGAATGGTGTGGCCGTCAGCGTGTGGCTGCGGGCATCAATTATTACCCATTAAAGGATGTCGTTATAAAAGGCGAATATTCTATAGGGCTGATGAAGTCTCCTTACAATAACGAACCTGCAATATCGGTGGGCATAGCTTATGCCGGATTCTTCAAATGATGTTAGTTAAACAATTGATAATAAAAAAGGACATGAAAAAGTTAGTAAAATCTGTTTCTTACATGGCCACGTGTGCCATGATGGCAATGAGCCTTGCTGCTTGCAGCGAGGACGAACCTAATCCCGCCCCGGGAGTGGAGCTTTCTGAACAAGAGAAGGCACTCCAACTTGTAATAAATGATTATGTTGACAAGACGGTTGTCCCTACTTATAAGGGCATGGCCGACGCATCGATTGATTTATATGATGCTTGCTTGGCAATGCGTGATGCAGGCGTGGGAAATATTACTCCGTCGATGGTTAAGGTTGCTTGCGACCATTGGGAAGTGGCTCGCCGTTACTGGGAGTTGAGCGAGGCTTGGCTGTATGGTCCTGCTGCCGATTACAATATCGACCCGCACATCGATACGTGGCCACTTGACCGCACTGCAATGGAAAACTTGCTTGGCAATGAGCAGCAAATGAATAACATGGACGAGGACGGCGTGTTCATCTCTACTCTCGGGGAAAGTCTTCTTGGCTTCCATGCTGTAGAGTATATGCTCTACGGACAAGATGAAAACGGCATTGGTACAGGCGAGCCGCGCGACGTAAGTCTTTACACTACACAAGAATTGATTTACTTGACTGCCGTGGCCGGCGATTTGCGCAATCAGTGCATCCGTCTTGAAGCTTCTTGGGCAGGCATGGATAATGTTACTTCTGAGAAAAGTGCGATTTTGACAGAGCTTGAACTTGAACCAACTTATGACTATGGCGAAATGATGCGCAATTCGGGTACTGCCGGCAGCTTGTGGGTCAACTACCTAAATGCTGTGCAAGAACTGATTGTCGGCGCGCAGGACATCTCTGACGAAGTTGGCGGATTGAAGATAGGCAACCCGACAGGACACGGTGAAGAGGATGACCCCGACTATATAGAGTCTCCGTACAGCTTGAATTCTATCGAGGATTTTACCGACAATATTAAGAGTATCCAGAATGCATATGAGGGTTATCAAGGCGGCAAGAACGGAAATCCGGCAACTGATGATTATATTCAAGCAGTTGACCATTCACTAAGTGCATATGTGGCTTCACTTAGTCCCGAAGCGGATTCACGCGTAAGGGAAGCTATCCAAAATGCAATTGATGCCATTCAACAAATGGGAGAACCGTTTGCTAAGACTGCTCGCGACCCGGCATATGACAGTATCAACCAGAATGCTATTGCCGCATGTCAGGAAGTGACCGATGCCTTGGATGAGGTTCTAAACCTACTGTCCAACCAATAATCGTTTACGTGAAATTTCATAAGGGCGGTACTCCTCATCTGAGAGGGGAGTACCTGTCTTTTTGCCTTTTAGGGCTTTTAATCATTCATATTCAAAATTGTTTTCTATGAAGAAATATTTTTATTTATTTGCAGCAACCATATGTGTTGCATGCCTCGGCGCTTGTAGCGACGATAATCCTACTCCCGAACCGGGAATAGGCGGTGAGACCGAACTACCCGATTGGTATTACACGGGTGGCGAGCTTGGCACGTCTTCACTGATAACCACCACGGCTTTTGAACAACCTACTCCCGTAGCCGAGAGAGCTGAATTTTATAATTCATTCAAGCGGGGAGAACAGCTCTTCGAGAAAGCTTTCAACAGCGAGGCGAGTGGGGTGCGCAGCGGTTTAGGCCCGTTATACATACGCACGTCGTGCCAACATTGTCACCCCGGATACGGGCATGGCAAAAGCCAGCCTGCGGGAGCGTTTAATACGACCGACATAGGCAATGGCTACCTGCTTGTGGTATATGACCCCGGAACCAATGCCTATGTGTCGTGGCTTGCAGGCATGCCGCAAACCAAGGCTGTAGCTCCATTTAAAGCCCCGCTTGACGAGACTAAAATCAATATAGCCTGGACAGAATATACCGACCCTTGGGGTAATGCTTTCCCCGACGGAGAAACTTATCAATTGCGTTATCCGACCGTTACTATTCCAAAGGATGCAATTTATGTCGCTAATCGCGGTTATGATGTGGGCAACTATGAAGTGCGCTTGGAATCGACCATTGGCATATATGGTACAGGATTGCTTGATGCCATTAGCGATGAGGATCTTAAGGCTCAGTATGCACAGGAAGAGGCCGACGGAATATTGAAAAACGGGCTCAATCCAAGCATATTTGCAGGAGGGGAATGGACCGGCCAGTATGCCAACACGGCACAAGGTGGCGACGGCACCAAGTATCCGTTCCGTTATACTTATGCCTTGAGCCGCGGCCCGTTGCAAGACGCCGCCGGTGCCAATGCATTTTGGAACATAACCAATGCCACACGCAGCGACCGTCGGTTCCATTATCTTGATGCGGCCGGCAGTTATGCCACATATGCATCAAAGGATCCCGAGGTACAGGCAGGTTTCCCTGCTTATATTGCGCAGATTGCCACCGCCGAGGAATATCCCGAATGGTTTACCGATGACGTGGAAGCCAACATCTATAATTATTTGACTTCAAAGAATCTCCCTGTCGAGGTTTCAGATGAGGATTATATCGACCTTATGGTTTGGCACAGGGGACTTGCCGTACCGGCAGCCCGTAATGTAGATGACGAAGAAGTGCTTCGTGGCAAGGAGTTGTTCTCTGAAATAGGTTGTGCCTATTGCCATCGTCCGTCATGGACAACAGGCGAGGATGAAATTCGCGACCCTGCTCGCTTCTTTGTGGGCGACAAGGCTGATGAATTGCCTCGTTATCCCAATCAGAAGATATGGCCGTATAGCGACATGGTTCAGCATAAATTGCATATGGTAAACGATATTCGCACTGGATGGTGCCGCACTACTCCGCTGTGGGGGCGTGGTTTGCACCAACGTTGCACGGGTGCCGAGTATGCCGATCGTCTGCACGATTGCCGTGCTCGCACTACTATGGAGGCTATCATGTGGCATGGAACAAGCACCGAGAGCGACGCTTATGAAACGGTGGTGAAATTCCGAGAGTTGTCGAAGGAAGATCGCGATGCCATTGTTAAGTTCATTGATTCAATCTGATGTTTTAATAACACGTTTTTGGCTACTATGTGGTGTATGCTGCTTCTTTGGCAGGCGTACACCACATTATATTCTTTACGAAATGACACGTAACGTAAAACTTTTGCGGAATACAAGTTTCGGACTTGTGGCATTTATCGTATTATTGCTTGCTGCTGCTACTTTCGTCGAGACTGTTTACGGTTCTCGATTTGTTGCGAAACATGTTTATGGCTCGGCGTTTTTTGTTTTGTTGTGGGGATTGGTGGCGTTGTCATCGGTCGCTTATCTCATTATGCGAAAAATCGTAAAACGGCTCATGGCGTTTTTGCTGCATATGTCATTTGTCGTTATTCTTATTGGGGCATTCATTACTCATGTGTGGGGTGAACAAGGGACTTTGCATCTGCGCCATGGCAATGTTCCGTCCAAATCGTTTTACACGGCCGACGGCGACGAGTGCGAATTGCCATTTGAAATAAGTTTGAAAAACTTCGAACTCGCGTATTATCCCGGCACTGTTGCTCCAATGGATTTTATAAGCACAATTGCCATACGTGAAGGAGATACGTCATGCGATGGCGTTGTGTCGATGAATAATATTTACACATACCATAATTATCGTTTTTATCAATCTACTTATGATTCCGACGGGCTTGGCAGTACGTTGGCGGTTTATCATGACCCATATGGCATTGCCGTTACGTATATTGGTTATGGGCTGATGTTGCTGTCCATGTTGATTTTCTTTTTTGACCGTAACAGCACGTTTCGCAAATTGTTGCATCATCCTGCATTGCATAAAGCGGGCGTGTGTGTTGCATTGGCCGCGGTATCGTTGCCGGCTTTTTCTGCCGATGTGCCTAAAGCGTTGCCCGAGGCCACTGCCGCACGGTTTGGCGATATGTATGTTTATTATAACGGGCGCATCTGTCCGATGCAGACGCTTGCCCGAGATTTCACGGTAAAGCTTTATGGTAAGGCTTCATATAAGGGACTGACCCCCGAACAGGTGCTGACCGGGTGGTTTTTCTATTACGATGATTGGAAGTACGAGCCTATTGTGCGCATCAAGAGCCGTGAGGTTCGGGGCTTATTGGGCATAGAAGGGGACTGTGCGTGCCTCACTGATTTTTTTGGCAATACAGGTTACAAGCTTAAGTCGGCCCGGCAATCGGGTTCGGATGTAAGCGACTTGCGAGGCGTAAGCGAAGCCGATGAGAAGTTCAGCCTTATAAGCGCGGTTTGCACGGGCAATGCCTTTAAGATATATCCTTACAATGAAGGCGGGGCAGCGAGCAAAGTCACGTGGTTTTCGGTAACCGACCGTTTGCCCGAGGCTCTTTCTCACGAGCAGTGGTCATTTATGCGCTTTAGCATGAATTACGTAGCCGAGCAAGTGGCCCGTAAGGACTTTGCCGAAGTCGATACTCTTATTTCTAAGATAAAAAAGTATCAAGAGAAAGAGGCCGCCGAAGTGTTGCCTGCCAATGTGAGGTTTAAAGCCGAAAAATTATATAATTCATTAGAATATACACGACAGTTGGCTATGGCGTGTTTGGCCATAGGCATTTTGTCGTTCTTCTTTTTTTGTTGGCGCATGATGCGCCTCGACGGGCATCGCTCACGTATTAATTTGATTCTTGTTTTATTGACGGTCTTGGTACTGATTTATGTTGTCTTGTTGCTGACATTGCGTGGCATTGTCGGCGGCCATTTCCCTGCTTCTAACGGTTTTGAGACGATGCAGCTCATGGCGGCAAGCGTGTTGGTCTTGTCGCTTTTGGCTTATCGCAAATTTGAAGCGGTGATTTCTTTTGGCTTCATGCTATGCGGACTTGCCATGCTCGTTGCGATGTTTGGCGAGGCTAACCCGTCGGTAACGCAATTAATGCCGGTGCTGTCTTCTCCGTTGATGAGCATTCATGTTGCCTTGATTATGATAGCATATTCATTGTTTGGATTTGCAATGTTCAATGGGATAGCTGCGGTCGTGCTCAGGTATTCGAGATGCGAATGTGCCTTGCAGATAGAGCGGTTGCAGGTAATCAGCCGCCTGTTGTTGTATCCGGCAGTGTTTCTACTTGCAATTGGCATTTTCATCGGTGCAGTCTGGGCCAACGTGTCGTGGGGACGTTATTGGGGATGGGATCCCAAAGAGACTTGGGCATTGATTACATTGCTCGTTTATGCCGCGTCATTCCATTTCGATTCGCTTCCGGCATTACGTCGCCCCATGTTTTTCCATTGGTTTACTATTATTGCGTTTTTTTGCGTGTTGATAACCTACTTTGGCGCAAATTTTATCATGGTAGGATTGCACAGTTATGCATAAGACTTGATTGCCGGGCAGATATTAGGAGTTGGGAGCCGGTTGCAGAGTCCGTATATGGAGTTATAGGCTTAAAAACGAGTTGTTGGTTGGAAGTTTATTAATCTGCCTGTTCCCAGCTCCTATTCTTTCTTGTGAATGATGGTCAGTCCGTCGCGTAGGGGAAGGATTACCTTTTCCACGCGTGAATCGCGGGCAACCTTGTCGTTGAAGTCGAGTATCCCTTGCGTTTGTGCGTCGATTTTTCGCCCCGGTTCCACGACTTTTCCGTCCCACAGCGTATTGTCGGCGATAATGAAGCCTCCCGGTGTCACGAGGTCAAAGACAAGGTCATAGTATTCGCAATATTGCCGTTTGTTGGCATCGATAAATACGAGGTCAAATGTTCCTATGTCCGTTCTGCCCAGTATGTCGCAAGCATCGCCTATGTGTAGTGTTATTTTGTCGCCCGTCGGCGATTGGGCAAGGTGCGTGCGTATGAAGTCTTCAAGTTCGTCGTCGATTTCGATTGTGTGCAGTTCGCCGCCGTCGGGCAGGCCCTCGGCAAGGCACATTGCCGAGTATCCGGTGAATGTGCCGAGCTCGAGTATGCGCCGCGGCGCGATCATGCGCACAAACATCTTCAGCAGCCGTCCTTGAAGGTGTCCCGAACACATGCGCGGACGCAGGTGGAACAGGTGGGTCTCGCGGTCGAGACGGGCCAGTGTTTCACTTTCGGGGTCGATATGTGCAAGTATGTAGTCTTCTAATTCTTCGGTTTGCATTGTTCGGTGGATTCAAGGTTTGGCAACAAGTATTCGTCGTAGTTCGAGAGTATGTCGCACACCCGGTTGATTTCGAGGAACGAAGTGCCTTTCCCTTCACCGTATGCGCCGCCGATGTAGGCAATCAGGTAGTCGTTTTCAAGCAGGCCGAGGCTTATGAGTTGTTTCAGCCCGGTATATAGGTACTGGCGTGAAGTGGCCGACCGCTCAAGGTAAACTGGGAACACGCCGTAGCTCAAGGCAAGCAGCCGTATAACATATTGGCGATAGCACAGGGCGAGAGTGGGATTCTTGCCGCGGAACGAGGCGATGTAACGTGCAGTGCGGCCGGTGTAGCTGTCGGTTATTATGGCACGCGTGTCGAGTACTTCGGCCGAGTCCACTGCCTGGTGCGTGAGGAACGAAGTCACGTCGTTTTCCATCTTGGGGTGGTTCTTATCATCGTGAGGCATGTTGCGCAATGTTTTTTCGGCCTCGATTGCAATGCGCGACATGGTTGCGATGGCTTCTACAGGGTATTTCCCATAGGCGGTTTCTCCGCTCAGCATGAGAGCGTCGGTTCGTTGATATACGGCGTTGGCTATGTCGGTCACTTCGGCTCGTGTGGGGCGCGGGCCGGTTATCATCGAGTGGAGCATCTGGGTGGCCACGATTACCGGTTTGTGTGCTGCGATGCATTTGCGTATCAAGTCGTTCTGGATGCCCGGTATCGATTCGGCCGGAACTTCTATGCCAAGGTCTCCGCGGGCAATCATCACGCCATAGGCCACGTCGAGAATTTCGTCAAAGTTGTCGATGCCTTCCTGGTTTTCTATTTTTGCAATGATTTTGATATGGCTTCCACGCGAGTCGAGGATGGCTTGTATGTCAAGGACATCTTGTTTGGTGCGTACAAATGAGTGCGCTATGAAATCTATGTCGAGGTCGATGGCGGTGTGGATATTGGTTATGTCGCGGGGCGTGAGCGATGGCAGGTTTATTCTTACGCCGGGAATGTTAACGCTCTTGCGAGAGCCGAGCGTACCGTTGTTGGTGGCGGTGCAATGTATCGTGCCGTCTTCGATGCTGTCGATTACGAAGTCAAGTTCCCCGTCGTCGATTAGCAGGTGTGCGCCCGGCTTAACGTCTTCGGCGATTTGCGGATAAGACAGGCATATGGTGTCGTGGGTGGTTATGCCGTCGGGGCAGCCGATCACGTTGACCTTGTCGCCTTCGTGTATTTCTATGTCGGTATCCTCGTGGTTGGTGGTAGTCCGCACCTCGGGTCCTTTGGTGTCCATGAGTATGCCTATGCGGTCGGATACGGCACGCACGTTGCCGATTATCTTTTCAAAGCCCTCGCGGTTCAAGTGGGCCGAGTTCATGCGTACTACGTTTAATCCGTTTTCAAACAGACGTTGTATAAAATCCTTGTCGCAGCGCTTGTCGGATACTGTAGCCACGATTTTTGTGAATTTCTTCATAAATTTCTTATAAGCCTAAAACAATAATTATAATAATCAGTGTCCACTTTTTTATTTTGTGGAAATAATACGGGGTTATTTGGCGTTTGCAGCCAAGATTGCTTCGACGGCAAGGCGGTAGCTGTCGAGACCGAATCCTGCTATCACGCCGGAGCAGGCCGACGATATCATGCTGTGGTGCCTTATTTCTTCGCGCTTGTGTACGTTTGATATATGTACTTCAATAACAGGTGCGGTTATTGAACGGATGGCATCGGCAATTGCCAATGATGTGTGGGTGTATGCTCCGGCATTGAGCACTATGCCGTCGTAGTCGAAACCTATGCGGTGCAATTCATCGATTATAAAGCCTTCTACGTTGCTTTGGTAGTAGTGTAGTTCGGCCTTTCCTGCATATTGATGCTTGAGTGTGTCAAGATAGTCTTCAAATCGGCGGTCGCCGTAAATGTCGCGTTCTCTCACCCCGAGCAGGTTAAGATTTGGCCCGTTGATAATTGCTATCCTCATAATTTCTCAAGTTTTTTGTTTTATGGTACAAAATTAGGTACAGTTTTCATTTCCGGCAAATTATTGTATGAACAAAAAACGACGAAAGCCGCCTGCCAAGTAGAGTCTTGGAGGCGGCGATTGCGTGTTTTGAAGTGTGTATGAGAGTATTTGGCCATTTAAACCCCAATCGGTCATTAAATTTGGGTTTAAAATGAGCTATCGGTTCATAACCTTGTAGGAGCGATGTCCGACGGTGACGATGTATAGGCCCTTGACCGGGAGCGGCAGGGTGGCGGGGGCTGTGCCGTCGGCGACGGTGCTGCCTGCCATGCGCCCGTCAACGGTGTAGGCGGTGATGAGGCTGCCTTGTGCCGCATTCTTGACGGTCAGCGTTCCGTCGGTGCAGCCGAGCAACACATTGTTTTCGGCAGAGGCAGATTGTACCGAGCTGCCGCCGTGGATGTCGGTGACTGCATATACTGCGCCGTCGGTCGGCACTGCGTCGTAATCCTTTCCCGGTTCGAGCCGGTCGGCAATCCGGCTGAAGTCGGCAATGAGCATCCAAGTGCTGTCGTCCTCGCCGTAGTATGAATAGGCTTCATTGCTAGAAGTGTATCCGTTATCGGCCTCTGCAACAAGGTCATTGCCGTCAAGCAGTTGTACGCTTTCATTTTCTACCATCATAATCGGTTGGTCGTAATAGAAAATGACCTTACTTAGTACGTTGGTCTCGGGGTCGAAGATTTTTTCCATGTCCACGTAGTCGGCAGTTGGATACGATTCTATGATGCTGCCGATGAGGTTTACGCTCATTTCAGGATTTGCCATGTCGGCACCGTCACGCACCCATATGCTGCCCTCCGGCAACACGAGCGTGTAAGGCACTTCGTCTTCAAAAACGACGTTGAAAGGAGATGCCGAGACGAAACTGTCCGAACCGCCGGTGGCAGAAACAGGAGCCGTCCCGACAAGCACCCCGTCGCGGTACACTTCCATAAGAGGAGAGTTTGGCGCACTTATTCCTAAGTCAAAGTAAAACATCATTCCGCTTGCAACGCTTTCACCAACTTTTTTATGTAGATAAATGCCGGCGATGTAGCTTGGTACGCAGAAGTCGATAATCATCAAGTCGTTGCAAACAGAAGGATCGCTTTCGAGGTAAAGAGATCCTGCGGGGATTTCCATCCGATATGTACGCCCTTTAGGTAACATATAAACGTCTGAATCGAAATACAGTAAACTGCTTCCTAACAGAGAACTTTTTCCATGCGAAGTAAGCCAGTTGCCACTATTTCATCTTTGTGATAGACATAGGCTTCTGCCCCATCTTTGACAGAGACCGGTGTGCTGAATATGTACAACAGGTCGGTGATAGGATAATAGCTTGGATAATTGATTAAAAGACCGCACGTACCTTGCGGAAATGAGCCTGCTGCGTTGGCCGTTATGGTTGTAAACAATGCGGCGAGCAGTGTTATTATAATGTTCTTTATAGCTTCCATGTCGGAGTGTTTTAAGTGTTGATTTACGGGCGAGGAGTGTTCATTACGGCTTTGTAGGCGTTTGCCATTCCGTAGCCGTAGTGGGAGTTCCAAGTACCGTTTTTGCGAGTCTCGTTATAAGGCATGTCACCCACCTTGACGGTGCTTTTTTCTATGATATCGTTGACCTGCGTCACGGTTAGGTATGGATTCCGTTCAAGAATCAAGGCGGCAATCCCGGCCACATGAGGGCAGGCAAGTGAAGTGCCTGTTTGGTAAC
>CALUNI010000003.1 GCA_944321905.1 uncultured Muribaculaceae bacterium
CAAGTCAATAGCGACCAATGGAGATGTGGAATGCTAAAAGGGCATATCGACGCAACACAGTTCATCGACAACTACACACTGACGTGGTATGACTCGACGATGAGGGCTTTTTCAAACGATGTATATGCAACCATCGAAAACTACACCTTGCTTTCACTCTTTTTCCCAGCACAAAAAAGCTGTTTGCGCTTTGCAAAGGTTGCCGACATTCAAAAAAATCATTAAGCCACGCTGAATTTTTTTCACATTGACTCCAAAATCCGACAAAAATTGTCTATTTTTATCAAAATTTTCTGATACAAGCACATAACTAACGTTAAAACTAAAAAAATAAACCACAACTTATGAAGCTAACATTTTATATCGATTATCGAACCAACTGGGGCGAATCGGTCTATTTGGTAAGCTGCAATTCCATCGGAAGAGAAGAAAACTATTCTGTCAAAATGGATTTTGACGGGCATAGCACGTGGTCATACACTCTGACCCTTCCCGACACGATGAATGAATTCACTTATTGTTATGTTGTAAAATCCGACTTCAGCCAAGTCGTGAAAAACGAATTTGGCAAGCCTCACTGCCTGCTGCTATCTAGTGGCGTGGATTGCGAAATACACGACATATGGCAAGACGCTCCCGAGAACAAGCCGTTTTATTCTTCGGCATTTACCCAAGGCATATTTTCAAGGGAGAAAGCTACACTCCCCATCACCGGAAATAACGGAGAAATACTGTTCAGCATTAATGCACCGATAATCAAGCGCGACGAGGTGCTTGCCGTATCGGGCAGCAACAAGGCACTTGGCGAATGGAACCCGCAAAAAGCTTTGATATTAAACGACTACAGCTTTCCACAATGGTTCTTCCGCATCAATACGAGCGACATCGATGGGCCGTTTGAATACAAATTCTTGATACTTAAGAAAAACACACTTAAAGTTGTGGCTTGGGAAAATTGCAACAACCGTTACTTTGACCCTGCCGCTTACAATATAGACAAGGGACTAACGTTTATCTCGTTGCATGAGTTCAACAATCCGCTTCCCAACTGGAAAGGAGCAGGAACCGCCATTCCCGTGTTCTCTTTGCGTACCAACGAAGACTTCGGCGTGGGCGACTTCTACGACTTGTTTAAAATGGTCGATTGGGCTCAAATCACGGGACAAAAGTTTATTCAGATTTTGCCTATAAACGACACCACGATGACCCGCACATGGGTCGATTCATACCCCTACAGTTCCAACTCGTCATTCGCCTTGCATCCCATGTTCCTGCGAGTAGATGCCATAGGCGAACTTGCCGACAAGGAACGTCTTGCCGAATACAAGGCAAAGGCGGCCGAGCTCAACAGCCTTAAGGCCGTCGATTATGAACAGGTAAACGAATGGAAACTAAAATATGCCCACGACCTGTATGAGCAATTAGGTGCCGAACTGCTCCAAAACGAGAATTTCAAGAATTTTGTCAGCACAAACGAATACTGGCTGAAGCCTTATTCGGCTTTCTGCGTATTGCGTGACATGAAAGGTTCGGCCGACTTCTCGACATGGGGATACTATTCATCCTATGATGAAAAAATCATCGATAAGTTTTGCACCGAAAACAGTCATGAAATATACTTCTTCTATTTCTTGCAGTACCATCTCGACAAGCAACTTCACGAAGTGCGCGAGTATGCCCATTCAAAGGGCGTGGTGCTGAAAGGCGACATCCCTATTGGCATCAGCCGTGAAAGTGTAGATGCGTGGGTGAATCCCCGACTGTTCAACCTCGACTGTCAGGCAGGCGCTCCACCCGACGACTTCTCTGTACTCGGCCAGAATTGGGGTCTCCCTACATATAATTGGGAAGAGATGAACAAAGACGGATTCAAATGGTGGAAAAACCGTTTCCGCAAAATGGCAGAATACTTCGACGCATACCGCATCGACCACATACTTGGATTCTTCCGCATTTGGCAAATCCCGATGACGGCTGTACACGGCCTACTTGGTACATTCTATCCGGCCTTGCCCTACTCCGAAGATGAAATGCGCAACCAATATGACTTTTGGCTTGACAAAGATCTGCAAACCAATCCTTATATCATGGACTACTTCTTGCACGACTTTTTCGGAGAATACACCGAAGAGGCCAAGTCTCGGTTCCTGTATGTAAGAGCACCGGGCAGGTACGGTTTAAAAGAAGAATTCGACACACAAGCCAAGGTAGTCAAATACTTCGACGGCCTTGAACAGGATGACAAAAACAACAAACTAAAAAACGCTCTGTTAGGGCTGCTTGATGAAGTGCTGTTCATTGAGGATGCCGAAGAGAAAGGAAAATACCATCCGCGAATCTCGGCACAATATACCTACATATACCGCTCGCTGAACGACTATGAGCGTTGGTGCTTCAACCGGCTGTACAACGACTTCTTCTATCACCGCCACAACGACTTCTGGTATGGTAAGGCCATGTGGAAATTACCGCCGCTGATAAATGCCACCGACATGCTCGTGTGTGGAGAAGACCTTGGGATGATTCCCGATTGCGTGCCCGCCGTGATGCACCAGTTAAAGATTCTGTCACTGGAAATCCAACGTATGCCCAAAGACCCCAAAATGGAATTTGGCGACCCGGGCATATATCCATATTTGTCGGTATGCACCACTTCCACCCACGACATGCCCGGCATAAGGGCCTGGTGGGAGAGTGACCGGGAAAAAACGCAACACTTCTTCAACAACATGCTGCACGAATGGGGCAATGCTCCATATTATGCCGAAGCATGGGTTTGTGAGCGTATCGTCGGCATGCACCTCAACTCTCCTGCCATTCTTACAATCCTGCCTCTACAAGACTGGCTGTCGATTGACGAGAATATAAGGCTTGAGAACCCGAATGACGAACAGATAAACATACCTACCAATCCACACCACTACTGGAGATATCGAATGCACTTGACCATAGAGGATTTGATCTCAAACCATGAATTTAACGAAAAAATCAAAGGCATGATACGCCATAGCGGACGCTGACAAACAAAACGAGAGAGGCCGTGTCAAATTTAATTTGGGACGGCCTCTCTCGTTTGATATCCAATCAAGTTAAAGAAAAAGAGAATGATATGCTTCACCGTATGATACGAGAGACTTATATATAAGACACGAAAAACATCCACATCTCCACGGCTGAGCAACGATGCGTAGTCTTATACGCTCCATGGAAAACAAGCATATATCGATGTTCCACCTTAACAGAACAAGAATATCGATGGACAAAAAACACTGCCCACCGACATTCCTCCCTATTAATATGAAAACAAGCTATACTATGTCACATTATTCATATGCCTCTACATGAACACCCGATACAGCCCGCCCGCTCGGCTCATTCATGTTTTTGAATGTCGAATCCCAAGCAAGAGCCTCGGCCGTTGAACATGCAACGCTCGGAACACTGGGTACACTGCGGGCGGCACTTTCACTTGGGAAATATTCCTCAAATATAGAGCGATAGTAATATTCCTCCTTGTTCATGGGGGTGTTTATAGGAAAACGTTCGGCGGCATTGGCCATTTGCTCGTCGGTAACGGCGTCGGATGCAACCTGCTTCAAGGTATCTATCCAACTATATCCCACACCATCGCTGAACTGCTCCTTTTGTCGCCAAACGATCTCATGTGGCAGCATGTCGGCAAACGCCTCACGCAATACCTTCTTCTCGATTATACTGCCCGAACACATCTTTAACGACGGATTCAAACGCATGGCAACGTCGAGGAATTCCTTGTCTAAGAATGGCACACGCCCTTCCACTCCCCATGCAGCAAGCGATTTGTTTGCCCTAAGGCAATCATACAAATACAACTTCGACAACTTCCTCACCGTCTCCTCGTGAAAGGAGCGGGCATCGGGAGCCTTATGAAAATAAAGGTACCCTCCGAATATTTCATCCGCACCCTCGCCACTAAGCACCATTTTTATGCCCATGCTCTTTATGACGCGAGCCAGCAGATACATAGGCGTAGAAGCGCGGACCGTGGTCACATCGTAAGTCTCAATAAAATAAATCACGTCACGCACAGCGTCAAGCCCTTCTTGGACAGTGTAATTGATCTCATGATGGACGGTGCCTATGTAATCAGCCACCATACGGGCTTTAGCAAGGTCGGGTGCGCCTTTCAGCCCTATGGCAAAAGAGTGCAACTGCGGCCACCATGCCTCACTTTGTCCGTCACTCTCTATGCGGCGTGACGCATATTTCTTGGCGATGGCCGACACTATCGAGCTGTCCAGTCCGCCGGAGAGCAGCACTCCATACGGCACATCACACATCAGCTGCCGTTTTACGGCATCCTCCAAGGCCGGACGCAGCTCGGTTACCGGCTCTTTGCTGTCTTTCACCGCATCATAATCCATCCAGTCACGGCGATACCACTTGTGCATCTTGCCCTCGCGGCTATGATAATAATGTCCGGGCAGGAATGGCTCGTAGCTTTCACATTGTCCTTCAAGTGCCTTTAATTCGCTTGCGCAGTAAACCTTACCGTCGCTGTCATAACCTATATACAACGGTATCACACCTATAGGGTCGCGAGCTATCAAGAACTCGTCTTTTTCAGAATCATACAATGCAAATGCAAAAATGCCACTTATGTCTTCAAGGAAATTTATACCCTTCTCCTTGTAAAGAGCCAGTATCACTTCGCAGTCGCTTCCAGTCTTAAACTCATACCGGCCTTCATACTGCCGGCGTATCTCCCGATGATTATATATCTCTCCGTTAACAGCCAATACGAGCTTGCCATCGGGAGAGAATAACGGCTGCCTGCCACTTTGAGGATCAACAATAGACAGGCGTTCATGTGCCAATATCGCACTTCCCCCGCAATAAATGCCGCTCCAATCCGGTCCGCGATGACGTATTTTCTTTGCCATCGACAAGGCTTTATCCCGCAATGCGCGAGTCTGCTCTTTTATGTTAAAAATTGCTACTATTCCACACATAAGCCGTTTTATTTACTCAAATATTTATCAATAGCCTTGGCAACATTGCGACCTCCGTCTATACAACGCACCACAAGACTTGCGCCTGTAGCGGCATCGCCTGCGACAAACGCGTTCTCCGGCAGCGAGGGCAGCTCCGGCCTCAAAAATCCCATTGCCAACAATACGATGTCGGCCTTTAACACTTCGGTCTTGCCCGTAGGTTTCATCACCGGGCATCCCCCATTAGCGTTAGGAACCCACTCTACCTCCTCGACTTCCACACCGCACACATGTCCGTTCTTCCCTAAGAACCTATTGGACGACAAGCTCCAACGTCTTACGCAACCCTCTTCATGGCTGCTGCTTGTCTTCAGCACCAAAGGCCATTGAGGCCACGGCGTGGCAGGATTATAACCTACCGGAGGCTTAGGCATGATTTCTATCTGCGTGACACTGAGCGCACCCTGGCGATTAGAAGTGCCTATACAGTCGCTGCCGGTATCGCCGCCACCGATTACAAGCACATGCTTGCCTTTGGCCGTTACACGCTCCGACGGTTGGAACGTCTGGCCGGCAAGTACCCTGTTTTGTTGCGCGAGCATCTCAAGAGCAAAATAAATACCCTTCAAATCGCGTCCGGGAATATTCAGATCACGAGCCTGCGGAGTCCCCGTGCATACACAGTATGCGTCATATTCCTCCGGCAGATTGTTTACGTCTATTTCCACGCCGGTCCTAAATGCTACCCCCTCAGCTTCCATGATTTCGATACGGCGGTCGATAATCGACTTGTTTAACTTGAAATTTGGAATTCCAAACCGTAACAAGCCTCCCACGTATTCCAACTTTTCAAAAACCGTCACCGCATATCCCATTCGATTCAACTGATTGGCTGCGGCAAGGCCGGCCGGTCCCGACCCCACTACCGCCACGCGCTTGCCATTGCGCTCATACTTCCCCGGTTTCACATACCCCTCGCGATATGCCACTTCTATTATGGCGGCTTCATCCTCGCGTATGGTCACCGGCGAATTTATACTCAACTGCAATACACAGCTTTTTTCACACAAGGCAGGGCATATCCTACCGGTAAACTCGGGAAAGTCATTTGTCAGACTCAATATTTCATAAGCCTTCTTCCATTCCCCTTTGTATAATGCATCTTGAAACTCCGGGGGGCGATTTCCAAGCGGACATGCCCAGTTGCAAAACGGGACTCCACAATCCATGCAACGCGAAGCCTGTAACATGCGGTCGCTACGATTAAGCGTCTGTTCCACTTCGCCATAATCGGCTATGCGGTCATGAACAGGGCGATATCCTGCTTCTTGCCTTGGTACGGTCATAAATGCTTTAGGGTTTCCCATATGATGATAAGTTATTTGCTTTTTAAGTTATTTATTCGACGTTAATAATCCCTCTGCACCTCAGCTATTTTCTGTTGCAGGCGGCGCATCTGCTCTTCAGCAAGAACCTTCTTGTACTCGATCGGCGTCACTTGTATAAAATCGTCAACATAGTTGCTCCAATTGTCAAGCATGGTACGAGCCAGATGTGATCCCGTGTAGAAATAATGCTGACGCACTAATTCATGTAATTCCTTCCTTGCCGTGTTGTCGTCGAGCAATGACAGTTCCACCATCTCCATGTTGCAGAAATAATCAAAATTATGATTCTTATCCCACACATAAGCCACACCGCCACTCATACCCGCGGCAAAATTGCGTCCCGTTTCGCCAAGCACAACTACCCGGCCTCCGGTCATGTATTCGCAGCAGTGGTCGCCCACGCCTTCAACAACAGCTATCGCGCCTGAGTTGCGAACAGCAAACCGCTCGCCCACACGTCCGTTTATATACACTTCGCCACTCGTGGCTCCATACAATAAGGTGTTTCCGGCAATGATGTTCTTCTCGGCTTCAAAGTTGCTGCGTACAGGCGGCTGCACCGATATATGGCCACCGCTCAAACCTTTTCCTAAATAATCGTTGGCCTCGCCCTCAAGTTTGAAGCTTATTCCATGGGCGAGAAACGCGCCAAAGCTCTGTCCGGCCGACCCTTTGAATTGCACGTTAATCGTCCTGTCGGGCAACCCGGCGTTGCCATGACGAGAAGCCACCGCACCCGACAGCATTGCCCCCACGGCTCGGTCGGTATTGGCCACGGCATATTCAAGCGACACTTCTTTGCCATTCTCTATGGCTTCGCGGGCAGCCTCGATCATCTGCACATCCTTTACATTGGCAATATCGTGCACTTGGCAGGTAACATTGTGTATGGCCGCATTGCTTTGCTCCTTATACAGGATACGGCTGAAATCAAGCAACAATTGCTTGGCACCATATTGCGCCGGCTTGATTTCTATAAGGTCGGATCGACCTACTATGTCGTCGAAACGAGTAAAGCCCATTTCGGCGAGATATTCTCGCACCTCTTCTGCAAGGAATCTGAAATAATTCACCACATACTTGTAATGACCCCTGAAATGCTCACGCAACTTGGCATCCTGCGTCGCTACTCCCACAGGGCAAGTATTGGCATGGCACTTGCGCATCATCACGCACCCAAGTACAATCAATGCCGCTGTGCCAAATGCAAACTCGTCGGCGCCAAGCAATGCCATGCTCACAACGTCACGTCCGGTCTTCAGTTGCCCATCGGTCTGCAGTCTTACTTGTCCGCGCAGTCCGTTCATTACAAGTGTTTGCTGTGTTTCGCTCAATCCTATCTCGGGCGAAATTCCGGCATAGCGCACCGAAGAAGCAGGCGATGCCCCTGTGCCACCTTCGGCTCCCGATATGACAATCAAATCGGCCTTGGCCTTGACCACCCCTGCGGCAATAGTACCGACCCCGCTCTCGGCCACGAGCTTCACGCTAATTTTAGCCTTTGGATTGACATTCTTCAAGTCGAAAATCAATTGTGCCAAATCTTCGATTGAATAGATGTCGTGATGAGGCGGAGGAGAAATAAGAGATATGCCGGGAATAGAATGGCGCGTGCGCGCGATTACCTTGTCAACCTTAAACCCCGGCAATTGCCCACCCTCGCCAGGCTTGGCACCTTGTGCTACCTTTATTTGGATTTCCTCGGCATTCACAAGATAATCGGCAGTAACTCCAAACCGACCCGATGCTACCTGCTTGGTCTTGCTGTTGAGCGATATCCCATCAACCGAACCTGCAAACCGAGCCTCGTCCTCTCCGCCCTCGCCTGTATTGCTGCGGCATCCTAATTCATTCATCGCAAGAGCAAGAGCCTCATGAGCTTCTTGACTGATTGCGCCAAAAGAAATAGCTCCCGTTACGAAATGCTTGACGATGTTTTCTACCGGCTCCACCTGCTCGATAGGAATAGGGTGCTTCTTAAACCCGAAGAAGTCCCTCAAGAATATAGGAGAACTTTTTTCATCAACTCTTCTTGTAAATTCCTTAAACTTTTTATAACTGCCAAGCCGGGTGGAAAGCTGCAACGCACTTATCGTATCGGGATTCCATGCGTGCAGCTCTCCATCCTTGCGATACGAGTACAATCCCACGTGAGGCAACAATTCTCCCTCGTGGTTGCCCACAAATCCCGCATCGTGGAATTTTATATAATCTGAAGCTATTTCCTTGAGCCCGATACCACCAATCGAGGATAGCGAAGACCCAAAATAGTCTTTAAGCAATTCCTCGCCCAATCCTACCGGCTCGAAAATCTTAGCCCCGCGATACGAGCGTATGGTACTTATGCCCATTTTGCTCATTATCTTAAACAATCCCTTGCATACGGCCTTGATATAATTCTTTTCCGCGGTTTCATAATGCATGGGAACCTCACCCGACCTCGACAGATTGTCAAGCACGGCGAAAACCATATACGGGTTGATTGCACTTGCACCATAACCAAGCAGCAACGCCACATGCATCACCTCACGAATCTCGCCACTTTCAACCACGAGCGCGGTCTGCACACGTTTTTGCACACTTATCAGATGGTGGTGCACGGCACTCACAGCAAGCAGCGACGGAATTGCAGCATGAGCATCGTCTATGTCACGGTCGGAAAGGATTATATAATTCACACCGTTGCTCACCGCCTCCTCGGCATCGGTACATAGTCGGCTCAAAGCGTCGCGCAACCCCGACACGCCACGACTCACCTCAAAAGACATGGGCAGCTTGACGGTGCTAAAGCCTTTATACCTTATATTGCACAAGATGTCTAACTGAGTGTTAGTCAATATGGGATGCGGCAATCTCACCATCTTGCAGTGACTCTCATCTGGCATTAGAATATTGGTACCCACGGCACCTATATATTCAATGAGCGACATCACAAGTTCCTCACGAATCGGATCTATAGCCGGATTGGTGACTTGGGCAAATTGTTGACGGAAATAATTGAATAGCAGTTGTGGCTTGTCTGACAGCACGGCAAGCGGAGTGTCATTTCCCATGGACGACGTAGGTTCAACCCCTTTATCGCACATTGGAATTATTATCCTTTCTATATCTTCTCTCGTAAAGCCAAATGCACGCAACCGACAATCATAATCGTCAACCGAGTTGCTCACCTTTCGTCCGCTGCGCAGCATGTCAAGCTCTATACGATTGGCAGACAGCCATTTCCGATAAGGCTTGGCCGATGCAAGCTCTTCTTTTATCTCGCTATCGTAATATATCTTACCTTCTTGTGTATCTACAAGCAGAATCTTGCCCGGCTGCAAGCGGCCTTTCTCCTTTATGCTTTCTGGCGCAAAACCAATTACGCCCGACTCGCTGGCCACAACCATAATGTCGTTTTTGGTAATAAGGTAACGAGCCGGACGCAAGCCATTACGGTCAAGCATACCCCCGGCATACCGTCCATCGCTGAAGAGCAACGCAGCCGGGCCGTCCCATGGCTCCATAAGAATAGAATGGTATTCATAAAAAGCCTTTAAGTCCTCGCTTATGGGATTCTTATCGTTAAACGACTCGGGAACAAGCATTGCCATGGCATGGGGAAGGCTCAGCCCCGACATGACAAAAAATTCCAACACATTGTCGAGCGAGGCACTGTCGCTCATGCCCGGCTGTACTATGGGTCGTATCTCTTTTATGTCGCCAAGCGTCGGCGTTGAAAGTACGCTTTCCCGCGCTTCCATCCAACCCCGGTTACCCCTTATGGTGTTAATCTCCCCGTTATGGGCAAGCAGACGAAAAGGCTGAGCAAGACTCCACGTAGGGAACGTATTGGTACTGAAACGCGAATGCACTATAGCCATGCCACTGGTAAAATATGGCTGCGTGAGATCGGTAAAATACTTGCGTACCTGTATCGACGAGAGCATCCCCTTGTAAACGATGTTCTTGCTCGACAACGACACTATGTAAAAATCGGGGTCGGTGACTCGCTTTTCTATTTTTTTCCGTATTCGGTATAGTATGCGGTCGATATTGGCAATATCAGTCACGCCGGTGACAAACACCTGTTTTATGTCGGGCTCTGTTTGCAACGCACTTTCGCCCAATACTTCAGAATTCACCGGGACCGAACGTAAATGCATCAATGTCAAGCCTTCACGCTCTATTTCCTCGATCATGATACTCAATATCGCTGATTGCTTCTCTTTATTCTTGGGCAAAAACACAAGCCCCGTACCATACTTTCCTTTTTCAGGCACGGGGATGCCTTGCAGCAAAATGAACTCGTGCGGAATTTGAAGCATTATCCCGGCACCATCGCCAGTTTTGTTGTCTGCACCCTCAGCTCCGCGATGTTTCATGTTTTCCAAAACCTTCAGAGCCGAATCTACCAATTCGTGCGACTTATTGCCATGAATGTCAACAATCATTCCCACACCACAAGCATCGTGTTCGTTGGCCGGGTCGTAAAGCCCTACTTGCTGCCTACAACCCCTCGGCTGAGTATAGTTGGCTGCATCACGCATCTTCTCCATTTTGTCTTTTTTATCGTATTACTTGAATATTATTTATATTTTGCTTGCAAATATATATACATTCTTTCAATTTGCTCACAAAAGCATCATATTTTTTTCAACCAAAAGAAGCAAAAAGTAGAAAAAGTGTGCATGTCGCTTGACTGAAAAGAGGAATTATATTACACATGCACGTAGATAAAAGCAGCTTTCCCATTGGATATGTGTGACTTCTATAATTTTAGTTTTCAAGGCACGAGCCGCAGGCATAGCGGGCTATGTCATGGTTTGCGCCTTGAAAAGATGCCAACAGAAACTAAAAAGCGGCATAAAAAGCATTCCCAAAACAAATATTTGCGGTCTAATGGCCGTTTTGGGTTAAAGACACACGAGACTGCGGAGACAAGCCTTGGTCAAGCGAAGTTTGCCTACCCTATTCTATAACACAAAAAAGAGGGTGTGCTTTTTTCGGCACACCCTCTACATTACTACTTATTATCAAGTTATTATTTTTTCAAGCGATCGTTAACCCAGTTGAGCATTCTTTGAGCCTCGGAATTGGCCGGGTCAAGTTCCACAGCCTTTTCAAGATATGGCTTTGCTTCCAAGCAGATCGGGTCGATAAGCTTGCCAAGTTCCTCGTCGGTAAGGTTAAGGTTTTCCTCGGCATTCATAATGTTGACAGCCTTGTTGTTGTAATAGCGTCCCACGTGATATTGAGCCAAAGCAAGAGTAGGATCCTTTTCGGCAGCTTCCTTATAGTACTTGATAGCCTGCTCTATGTCCTCGGTCTTGGACTCTACCAATATGCCCTTGAACAATATAAAGATAGCCTCATTAGGACAATTCTGCATTGCAGTGTTAAGGATGTTGTCGCACTCGTCATACTTCTTCTCTTGCAACAGCTTATCTACATTTATGCTCACAAGATACTTAATCATGTCGGTGCTTTCCTTGTAATCATAACCTTTCTTCAAAGCTTTGTAAAATACGTCGAGAGCCTTCTCGTTTTCCTTGGCCTGGAACAACATCACACCTTGATAGTAGCTAAACAATGCAACGGTAGAATCCGGAAGTTCGGGCTTCTTATCGCCAAGGAACTCAGCCTCGGGCAGTGAAACATATATGCCCCATGCCTTTGCTGCAAGAGCATACTGATGGAGATCGTTGAACATGCTTCCCACTACGGCAAAGTCGTTATGGTGTCCTGCTACCTTATTTACTATATCCTTTGAATATTTAGTTTTATACTTTTGCTTGCCCGTTTTCTTATCAATCTTCGGAGAACCGTCCTTGTTAACCTCAAGCACGGTGTCAAGAGGCAAAGCTTTCATAAACAGGTCATATCCATCAAGCAAAGCCTGACCGGTAGCTATGGTATCGATAGGCTGTTGCATGATAAGCTTAGCTTGAGCATCGTCATACATGTCAAACTTTTCCTTTCCTTCCTTATATACAGGTTCTGCCGGATTATCAGCAGCGGCCATGTTGAACCCAACCAAAGAGGAGCAAGCCAAAAAAAGAGCTATTTTTTTCATCTCGTTTTAAAATTAAAGATTATAATTAGGTTTATTATTCATTTTGTTCTTCGCTGTCATCGTCTCCGTCAATGCCGGTCGAATCGGCATCAGCATCGCCATCGTAAGAATCATCATCCTTGTCATAAGGCAATTCCGGCATATTTTCTTCTGTCGGACGGACAACCAATTCGCTTTCTTCACCGCCGGCCGAGGCCACTTCTTCGTCTTTCTCCGAAATAACCTTGCATACCGATGCTATTTCATCGTTGCGTTTTTCGAGGTTAATGAGCTTGACCCCCTGTGTCGCACGCCCCATCACACGCAAGTCAGAAACATGCACACGTATTGTAATGCCCGACTTATTGATTATGACCAAATCGTTATTGTCGTTGACTCGCTTCATCGACACAAGCATTCCGGTCTTGTCGGTTATGTTCATTGTCTTGACACCCTTGCCGCCACGGTTCGTTATGCGGTAATCATCGATAGAAGAACGCTTGCCATAGCCCTGTTCCGATACCACAAGAATCGTGTCTTCGGTTCCTTGCGGCATACATATCATGCCTATAACCTCGTCTTCGTCGTTGTCGAGCGTCATGCCTTTCACACCGGCAGCCACGCGTCCCATTGCCCGCACCTTCGATTCGTGGAAACGTATGGCCTTGCCAAACTTATTGGCCATGATTACGTCGCAATTCGAGTCGGTCAAGCGCACTTGTATCACCTGGTCGTCCTCTCTAATCGATATGGCATTAACCCCGTTGGCTCTCGGACGGGCATACGCGCTTAGGCAAGTCTTTTTCACAAGCCCCTTCTTGGTACAGAATATCAAATTATGAGTACTATTGTATTCCGGGTCAGAAAGGTTCTTTACTGCGATAAAGGCATTGATTTTGTCATCGGCATCGATATTGAGCATGTTTTGCACGGCACGTCCCTTTGAATTGCGTGCTCCCTCGGGCAATTCATATACCTTCAGCCAGTAACAACGTCCTTTTTGCGTGAAGAACAGCACGTAACTGTGCATCGACGCAGTGTATATATATTCTATGAAATCAGAGTCGCGCGTGTCGCTGCCTTTAACGCCCACGCCACCGCGATTCTGGGCTCTGAACTCCGACAACGGGGTGCGCTTGATATAGCCAAGGTGCGAGATGGTTATAATCATGTGGTCGTCGGCATAAAAATCTTCGGCGTTAAAGTCTTCCGAAGCATACACAATCTCGGTCTTGCGCTCGTCGCCATACTTATCCCTGATTTCAACCAACTCGTCTTCTATCACCTTGCGGCGCGTGTCATCGTTATTCAAAATGTCTTTCAAGTAATTAGCCGTGCGCAACAACTCGTCGCGCTCGTCATGCAACTTGTTCTGGTCGAGCTTTGTCAAATCGCCAAGACGCATCTCCACTATTGCCTTGGCTTGGATATCGTCAAGGTTGAAACGGTCGCACAACCGTTGACGCGCCTCGCTGCGCGAGTCGCTCGACCTAATTATCTTGACCACTTCGTCGATATTGTCCGAAGCTATTATCAGCCCTTCCACTATGTGGAGGCGATCCTCGGTTTTTTTAAGTCTGAACTTGCTGCGACGTATTACCACATCGTTACGGTGGTCAAGGAAATATTGTAAAAGTTGCTTCAAGTTCAGCGTCTTGGGACGCCCGTTCACAAGCGCCACGTTGTTCACGCTGAACGAGGACTGCAATTGCGTCATCTTAAACAACTTGTTCAACACCACATTGGCGTTGGCATCGCGCTTGATGTCTATCACAATCCGCATCCCTCGCATGTCGCTCTCGTCGTTGATGTTTGATATGCCGTCTATCTTCTTTTCGACCACAAGCGCGGCAATGCTTTCAATCAAGACTTTCCTGTTGACATTATATGGTATTTCGGTTACGATAATCTTATCACCGTTATCGTCCGACTCTATCTCGGTCTTTGCCCTTACTACAATACGCCCCTGCCCGGTCTCGAAAGCCTTCTTCACTCCGTCATAGCCGTAAATTATTCCACCTGTCGGGAAATCGGGAGCTTTTATGTATTGCATCAGTTCAGCCACGTCGATTTCGGGGTTCTCTATCAATGCAAGACACGCATTTATCGATTCCGTGAGGTTATGAGGCGGCATGTTGGTAGCCATGCCCACGGCTATGCCCGAAGCCCCGTTCACAAGCAAATTGGGGAACCTCGTCGGCAACACTACCGGCTCGGAACAAGTGGCATCAAAATTCGGCACCATGTCAACGGTATCCTCGTCTATGTCGCGAAGCATTTCTTCGCCCATGCGGCTCAACCTCGCCTCGGTATAACGCATCGCTGCAGGATTGTCTCCATCAATAGAACCGAAATTTCCCTGTCCGTCAACCAACGGATAGCGTAAGGCCCAATCTTGAGCCAAGCGAACCATGGTGAGATAAATCGACGAGTCGCCGTGGGGGTGATACTTACCCATGACTTCACCCACTATACGTGCCGACTTCTTTGTTGGGGCATTGTGGAAGTTACCCAATTTTTCCATTCCGAAGAGTACCCTTCTGTGTACCGGCTTAAAGCCGTCGCGCACATCGGGCAGCGCACGAGACACAATCACCGACATCGAATAATCGATATACGACGACTTCATCTCATTTTCAATGTTGATCTTTAATATTCGATCTTCTGACATATTTTATTACGATAATTACCTAATCTACGCCGTCCTTACGACGATACTTACTTAAGCGTTTTAGCACACAAAGATAGTACTATAAACGCTACCGCACAAGTCATTTAATGATTTTTTCCTATCCCCGCGCACTCTCCACATGGCATTCCCACGCTTTATGCCATGCCATGCTTTGCAATACCGTCCGGCTCCCGTCACGGCATTACAAGCAGCCCCTAAAACCCTAATATTTCCACATCTGGCATATTTTATTGTTTAATTTGACCGTTTTCACTAAATTTGTAGCGAAATACAAAATTCGTAATTCTATATCATTCTCCTGTTATGATAACATTCTTTAAAAAAGAGAGCATAACATATTATGCGATTGACTCTGACCACGCTTTTTCTAACGATGAGATACAGAAACTTTCATGGCTGCTTGGCAATGCGTCGAAAGTCGATGAAAATGTCATAAAAGGCACATTCATCGGGCCTCGGCGTGAGATGATAACGCCGTGGAGCACGAATGCAGTGGAAATAACCCAGAACATGGGCTTGAACGGGATTAACCGCATCGAGGAATTCACAGCTTCCGACGAGGCCTCTCCCAAATACGACAAGATGCTGCAACGAATCTACAACGGCCTCGACCAGTCTGTATTCCTAATAACAAAGGCTCCGGAAGAAATAGTACACATCGACAATATCGAAGAATACAACAAAGCAGAAGGTCTGGCTCTCAATCCCGATGAAATAGAATACCTTAAGCAATTGAGCGACAAACTTGGCCGCCCGCTGACCGACAGTGAAGTTTTCGGATTTTCCCAAGTCAACTCCGAGCATTGCCGGCACAAAATATTCAACGGCAAGTTCGTAATCGACGGCAAAGAAATGCCAATGTCGCTTTTCAAGATGATAAAGAAAACCTCGCAAGAGAACCCAAATAAGCTTGTATCGGCCTACAAAGATAACGTCGCATTCGTCGATGGCCCCAAGATTATGCAGTTTGCCCCAAAGAATCCCGACCGTCCCGACTATTTCGAGACAAAAAAAATCGACACGGTAATTTCTTTAAAGGCCGAAACGCACAACTTCCCGACGACGGTCGAGCCGTTTAACGGCGCAGCCACCGGCTCGGGCGGCGAAATACGCGACCGCCTGGGTGGAGGCCGCGCAAGCCTGCCATTGGCCGGAACCGCCGTTTACATGACATCTTATCCGCGTCCCGACGGCGGCAGGGAATGGGAAAACAATTGTATGCCCGCCCGCCCTTGGCTATACCAAACTCCCGAAGAAATACTTATCAAAGCATCCAACGGAGCTTCAGACTTCGGAAACAAATTCGGGCAACCCCTTATTTGCGGTTCTGTGCTTACGTTTGAGCACTCCGAAGGCGACCGTCAATTGGCATACGACAAAGTCATCATGCTCGCAGGAGGCGTGGGTTTTGCCAACAAGCGTGATGCCATAAAAGGGACTCCCGTGCCGGGCGAGGAAGTTGTGCTGCTTGGCGGCGACAACTACCGCATAGGCATGGGCGGAGGCGCAGTATCGTCGGTTGACACAGGACAATACGACAATTCCATCGAGCTCAACGCCGTGCAACGCGCCAATCCCGAAATGCAAAAACGCGTTTCCAACGTTATACGCGCACTTGCCGAGTCCGACCGTAACCCTATAGTGTCGATTCACGACCACGGCGCAGGCGGACACTTGAACGCCCTGTCGGAACTCGTTGAGGAAACCGGCGGCATAATACACATGGACGCTCTGCCGATAGGCGACCCCACCCTTTCTTCCAAAGAAATAATCGGCAACGAGTCTCAAGAACGAATGGGGATGGTGGTTGAAGGGAAAGACGTTGAATTGATACGAAAAATATCCGACCGCGAACGCTCTCCATTCTACGTAATCGGAGAAACCACCGGCGACCACCGATTTGTGTTTGAACAAAAAGACGGCATACGCCCCATCGACCTTGCCATGGGCGACATGTTTGGAAGCTCGCCGATAACGGTAATGAACGATGTCACCACCAAGCACGCATACCGCGACGTGGAGTACGACCCGGCAAGGATCCTCGAATACATCGAAAATGTGCTGCAACTCGAAAACGTAGCCTGCAAAGACTGGTTGACAAACAAAGTTGACCGTTCGATTACAGGCAAGATCGCCCGTCAACAATGCGTGGGCGAATTGCAATTGCCATTAAGCGACTGCGGTGTGGTTGCATTAGACTTCTCCGGCACATCGGGCATAGCAACTTCAATCGGACACGCACCACAAACGGCTCTAATCAGCCCCGAAGCCGGTTCGGTCATGTCAATAGCCGAAGCTCTTACCAACATTGTCGGCGCAAACCTCACCGACGGATTAAAGAGCGTGTCGTTGAGTGCCAACTGGATGTGGCCGTGCCGTAACGAGGGTGAAGATGCCGCGCTGTATTCGGCAGTAAAAGCTTGCAGCGACTTTGCCTGTGCCCTTGGCATAAACATACCGACAGGAAAAGACAGCTTGTCGATGACACAGAAATATGGCAATAAGAAAATCTTGGCACCGGGCACGGTAATAATTTCGGCTGCCGGCGAGGTAAGCGACGTGAAAAAGACCGTTTCGCCAGTTATAAAGAAATACATCGACAGCTCGCTTCTATACATCGACTTCTCTTCCGACGAACTTAAGTTGGGAGGGTCGGCATTTGCCCAATCGCTCAATTATCTTGGAGCAGAGGCACCAACTGTAAAATCACCCGATTACTTTATCGCCGCATTCAATGCAATGCAACAGTTGGTTGCCGAATCAAAGATTGCAGCACTGCATGACGTTTCGGCCGGTGGCTTGTTGACAACGCTGCTCGAAATGACATTCTCTAATGTCGATGGCGGCCTCGACATCAACGTGGATTCATTCAACGAAGCCGACCTCATAAAAATCCTGTTCGCCGAAAATCCGGCAGTAGTAGCGCAAATCGAAAACGACCAACTGGCCTACGTCAAGAACCTGCTTGACAATGCCGGAATCAAATACCACGAAATAGGAACTACATCAGAAGAACGCACAATCGAAGTCAACCACGACGGACACGAATACATGTTCTTCATCGACCATTTGCGAGACATGTGGTTCCATTCGTCATACCTGCTCGACACAAAACAGAGCGGTGAGCAATGCGCAAAAGACCGATACGAAAACTACAAGCAGCAACCTATAAGGTTCTGCTTCAACGACGAATTTACCGGCAAAGCCTCCGACCTCGGCATTACGGGATTCAGCCACAAGCCATCGGGAATTAAAGCTGCCATAATAAGAGAAAAAGGCGTGAACGGCGACCGCGAAATGGCATATTCGCTGTATTATGCCGGCTTTGACGTTAAAGATGTACACATGACCGACCTTATATCGGGGCGCGAGACCCTCGAAGACGTGAACATGATAGTATTCTGTGGCGGATTCTCCAATTCCGACGTTCTCGGCTCGGCAAAAGGCTGGGCAGGAGGTTTCTTATGGAACGAGAAAGCCAAGAAAGCACTCGAAAACTTCTACAAACGCAACGACACTTTGAGCCTTGGCGTATGCAACGGTTGCCAATTGATGGTGGAACTGAACCTCATCAATCCCGAACACACCAATCGCACCCTTATGCTACACAACGATTCTCACAAATTTGAATCGCGATTCTTAAGCGTTGAGATTCCTCAAAACAATTCGGTGATGTTAGGCTCCCTCTCCGGCACCAAACTCGGCATATGGGTAGCTCACGGCGAAGGTAAGTTCTATTTGCCCGAAGATATCGAGAAATACAACGTTGTAGTCAAATATGCCTACGACTCATATCCTGCCAACCCCAACGGCTCGCCTTATGCAGTGGCAGGCATAGCATCGACCGACGGTCGCCACCTGGCAATGATGCCACACCTCGAACGCGCCATCTTCCCATGGCAATGCGGGTTCTATCCCGGCGGATTAGACACCGACGATGTTACGCCATGGGCCGAAGCATTCGTCAATGCCCGCAAGTGGATTGAAAACATAAAAAACAACAAGTAATAATCTCCACACACGATGAAACAATTTTGGAACATAGTCCTCGGATCTTTCGTAGGCGTATGGATAGCCTTGATGCTATTTTCTTTACTTTCATTCTTCATGAGCTTCACTTTCATGGGCGCAATGTCGCTGCTTGGAAAAAGCTCTACTGCATCAATCACTGAAAATACGGTATTGAAGCTCGATTTAGGTTGTACCGTTGACGAATTGCCGCAAGAAGAAGATTGGATATCCCTTCTTAGCGACGAAAGCAATACCACGTTAGGGCTCAACGAAATACTGCATTCGATAGAAGTTGCCAAAAACGACGACCGTATAGTAGGTATTTATCTTGAATGCAACGGAATGGCGGCAGGCACGTCGTCGCTGTATGAAATCCGTAACGCACTCTCCGAGTTTAAAAACGAAAGCGGCAAATTCATATATGCCTATGGCGACAATATCGCTCAAAGCGATTATTATCTGGCTTCGGTTGCCGACAGCATCTTCATCAATACAATTGGCACAATCGACCTCCGAGGAATGGCTGTTGACATCCCCTTCTATAAGAATCTGTTAGACAAATTGGGCATAGAAATGCAGATTGTGCGTGTAGGCACATTCAAAAGCGCAGTCGAGCCATATATACTGACAGAAATAAGCGAAGCTAACAGGCTGCAATATAAGACATTTATCGACAACATCTGGGGCAAGATCGTCTCTGCCATCTCAGAGTCACGCCAAATTCCCGAGACAAGGCTGAACGAAATGACCGATAGCATCGTATTCCTACAAGAGACCGATTACCTTGTCGATAATCATCTTGCAGACTGCGCATGTTATAAAAACGAGTTTGACAACAGGTTGAAAATGCTTGTCAACGGAGACACATCTACCGACATAAATTTTGTATCTCCCACCGACCTTGTCAACGAAGGTGTTCAAAACAATGGCAGCGACAAGATTGCCGTTGTCTATGCAGTGGGTGAAATATATGACGCTCCGACATACAATGGAATAAACTCGGCCGAGCTGTCAGAAACCATCATAGACCTTGCCGACAATGAAGATGTCAAAGGCGTAGTATTGCGCGTAAACTCCCCCGGTGGATCGGCATACGGCTCAGAGCAAATCTGGAACGCCCTTCAGAAAGTAAAAGAAGCCGGCAAGCCGTTTGCAGTGTCGATGAGCGACATGGCCGCTTCTGGCGGATACTATATCTCGTGTGGCGGCGACCGAATTTTTGCAGAACCATTGACATTGACAGGCTCGATTGGCGTCTTTGGAATGATTCCGTGCATTAAGGAACTGCTTGAAGACAAAGTGGGCGTAACTCATAGCACAGTAGCGACCAATGCAAACTCGGCATTTCCCATGATTTCCGAAAAAATGACTCCGGCACAAGCCGCATCGATGCAGCGCATGGTAAACAGCACATATGAACTTTTTGTAAAGCGATGCGCCGAAGGGCGTAACATACCGGCCGACTCAATCAAAGCAATTGCCGAAGGACGCGTATGGGACGGCATAAGCGCAATGCAAATCGGCCTTATCGACGAGTTTGGGAACCTTGAAGACGCCATCGAGTGGGTAGCCACTACAGCCGGCATTTCCGACTACGGCATCATCATAGCACCCGAAGAAGAAGATTTCTTCACCAAATATTTCTCACAACACATAAGCCAAAGCGTCGAGGAGAAATTACGGCAGGAGATGGGTCCCATGTATGAATACCACGACGAAGTGAAACGCATATTGTCGCGCAACCACATACTAAGTCTCTCGCCCGAAGTCGTGACATTGAACTAATAAGCCCTCACATAAATGGATGTTCGCCGATTTAAAGAATTTGTTGACATAATACTTGCACCCATTGCATGGATTTATGGGTGCATAGTATTTATGCGCAATAAATTCTTTGATTGGGGAATATTCAAGCAGCGGACTTTTGGCGTGCCGGTAATCGTGGTGGGCAACATCAGCGTAGGCGGAACAGGAAAGACACCTCATGTGGAGTATATAATAGAACACCTTGGTGATACATACCACATAGGCGTACTAAGTCGGGGGTACAAAAGAAAAACCAAGGGATTCATTCTCGCCAACGACAAAACGACACCTAACGACATAGGTGACGAGCCGTATCAAATATACCGCAAATTTTCCAACATCACACTTGCCGTATGTGAGAACCGATGCGAGGGTATTGAAAAATTAAAGGAAATAGACCCCGAAATAAATTTATTTGTTCTCGACGACGCTTTTCAGCACAGATACGTCAAACCGTCTGTGTCGATAGTCCTTGTTGACTACAACAGACCCATAGACACAGACCACATGCTTCCTCGCGGACGATTACGCGAACCCGTGCATGGCATATTGCGTGCCGACATGGTGATAATAACAAAATGTCCCGAAGAAATCAAACCCGTTGAAGTAAGCATTGCAAAAAAGCGTCTCGACCTGTTCCCTTCACAAAAATTATATTACACCACGTTTAAATATTACAACTTCCGTCCGATATTTCCCGAAATTGTGAAAAACGGGCCGCAGTTGCAAAATTTGACTGAAGACGACACATTGCTGCTTGTTACGGGGATAGCCAACCACGTGCCGTTTGTAAGGTTCTTAAACGCATTTAGGGCAAAAGTGAAGATAATAAAGTTTACCGACCACCACAACTATGGTCGCAAGGACTTCAATTTCATCGAAGAATGGTATAACAAACTTAGCGGCAAGCAAAAATTTATCATAACCACCGAAAAGGATGCCGTGAAGTTTGCAAACAATCCATACTACCCCATACCGCTGCGGCACGTATCTTTCTACATGCCTATAAAAGTCGATTTTATAGACATCCCGCACAACGATGATTTTGTACCGACCCTAAACAAACTATTGAACAAAAAAGACTAACATATAAAAACTCAACTATTATGATAGACCAAATAAAAGAAACAGCTGCCTTTATCAGCTCAAAAATAAGCACACACCCCAAAACCGCCATAATTCTTGGCACAGGACTCGGAGAACTCGTTAACCACATCGACATATCTACATCGATTCCATACAAGGATATACCCAATTTCCCTGTATCCACCGTAGAGGGACACAGCGGACGGCTTATCTTCGGCAAATTGGGAAACAAGGAAATCATGGCCATGCAAGGCAGGTTCCATTTCTATGAAGGCTACGACATGAAGCAAGTTACATTCCCGGTGCGAGTGATGAAAGCCCTCGGCATAAAAACGCTTTTCGTGTCAAACGCTTCGGGAGGCATGAATCCTCAATTTAAAATTGGCGACTTGATGATTATCACCGACCACATAAATCTATTTCCCGAACACCCGCTTCGCGGAAAGAATTATGAAGAACTGGGGCCACGCTTCCCCGAAATGAGCGAAGCATATTCTTCGAGGCTCATTGCCGAAGCAAAAAAGGTAGCCGCGGCAAATGGCATTCGCGTGGTAGAAGGTGTTTACGTAGGAACGCAAGGCCCAACATTTGAGACTCCGGCCGAATATCGCTATTTCCACCGCATCGGTGGCGATGCCGTGGGGATGAGTACCGTCCCCGAAGTCATCGTAGCCCGCCACAGTGGCATGGAAGTTTTCGGCATGTCGGTCATCACCGACCTTGGCATAGAAGGAATAGTAGAAAAAGTATCTCACGAAGAAGTGCAAAAGGCAGCAGCCGAAGCTGAACCACGCATGACTCTTATCATGAAAGAATTGATTAACAGCTTCAAAGAATAAATGAGCAATATCAACGAAACAGAAATTGCCACCTTAGGCGAGTTTGGACTCATCGACCACCTCACCAAAGGGCTGGAAATGAAAAACGATTCCACGTTAAAAGGAGTCGGAGACGACTGCGCCGTCATTTCCAACGGTGGTGGTGACACATGCACTTTGGTAACCACCGACTTGCTGCTCGAAGGCATACACTTTGACCTCACATATTGCCCGCTAAAACACCTCGGATATAAAGCCGCCGTAGTGAACTTCTCTGACGTATATGCCATGAATGGCACACCACGGCAAATAACAGTATCCTTGGGAATCTCAAAACGGTTCACAATCGAGCACATCGAGCAATTGTACGAGGGAATAAAACTTGCATGCAAGACCTATGACGTTGACATGATTGGAGGCGACACCTCGGCTTCGGTCACTGGATTGCTTATCAGCATCACTTGCATAGGCGAGGGGCAGAAAGGAAAGATTGCTTATCGCAACGGAGCAGCCGATACCGACTTGATTTGCGTCAGCGGCGACCTCGGTGCCGCATATATGGGGCTGCAACTGCTTGAACGAGAGAAAGCCGTGTCAAAGAATTCTCAAAAAGATGATTTTCACCCGGCATTTGAAGGTCATGAATACCTGCTTGAACGTCAGTTAAAACCCGAAGCCCGCAAAGACGTAATAGAGGAATTGGCATCATTGGGCATAAAGCCTACAGCAATGATTGACATAAGCGACGGACTTTCTTCCGAACTCATGCACATATGTAAGCAAAGCAACACAGGATGCTTGATTTACGAGGAGCGTATTCCCATAGATTACCAAACGGCGTGCATGGCCGAAGAGTTTAATCTCAACCTCGTTACTGCGGCCTTAAACGGCGGAGAAGACTATGAGTTGCTTTTTACCGTAAAACTTTCCGACTACGAAAAGGTTGCGTCTATGCACAAAGTCCGCATCATTGGGCGCATCACAAAACCGGAATATGGTTGCCTGATGCAAACACGCGACGGCAACGAAATTCCCTTAAAGGCCCAAGGTTGGAATGCTTTCGGCTAAGGCACACAATCATACAGAAGCAAAATGAGCTGAGGCACTTAACATATTGCCTCAGCTCATTTCTATTTTATGCTATAGCCCCAAATTTATTTCACTATCGTCACCACCAATGTAGCAATGGAAATAACGGTGCCTATCGAGCTAAGCGTTAATGACAATGCAGGCGGTATCGACCATGACGAACGAGCCCTCGACGCGTTGGGCTGCACATATATCACATCGTTTTGCTGCAAATTGTAATACGGCGACAATACTATATCCTTGTCGTTAAGATCCAACCGATGAATGCTGCGCGACCCGTCGGCATCCGTGCGAATCAACATCACATTCTCGCGCATACCTGTAATATTCAAGTCTCCTGCAAGCGCGATAGCCTCAAATATGGTCAGATGCTCATTAGAAGCGGTATATACCCCCGGATTTTTCACCTCTCCCAACACCGACACTTTATAATTCTTAAAACGGATGTCAACACCCGGCACCTCGGTCAGATACTTTGGGCATATGCCGTCTATAATCATCTTCTTTATTTCTTCTTTTGTCTTTCCCGACACTTTCAGTTTACCCAATACAGGAAATTCCAGATACCCGTCGCTATCGACAAGATAATACAACGACCTGTTTTTGTCGTTGCTCGAAGATGTGTTATACATATTTGCGCTAAGTTGGGCAATAGCGTCAATTCTGTTGAAAGGCCTTACTGCGTCGAGGTTGTAGCTTGTAACCGTTATGTCGAGCAAGTCGCCCGGCATGGCCACCGGTTCCGGAGCATCCTTAACGGCATTTAGCACTTCAGCCGGAATCGACTCCGCATCTACTGCATAAGGTATTTTTTTTGTCGTTCCACACCCGGCTAGCAATACAGTTAAGGAAGTAAAAAATAATAGGTAAACAATTTTCATACTTTTTTTTCGATTTAATAGATGCACAAATTTAATACTTATTTTAGAATAACGCAATTAACCATATGTGGCACAAAAACAAAAAAGACACGGCTCCATAGCAAGTGGCAAAATGGAATCGATGCGCACCGCCACGCTTTTTTACGTAAATAAGCGACTTTCTTCGGCAATATCTGAGAAAAAACAAGCTATATACATTAAATATTCAATAAATTACTTGCATTATACATTTTTATGCACTTATTTTGCATTAATATTTAATCAATTTAAATAAATATTCTATGGAAACAAAGAAGTTCATACTCCCGGAAAAAGAAATTCCCACTGCATGGTATAACATTCTTGCCGAAATGAAAAACAAACCTCGGCCAATGGAAAATCCCCAAACCAAGCAACCGCTGAAAGAAGAGGATTTGTATCCCTTGTTTTCTCGCGCAGCTTCCCACCAAGAGATGAACACAACCGACGCATGGATCGAGATTCCGGAAGAGGTACGCGACATGTACAAGATATGGAGACCGACACCATTGGTTCGCGCCTGCGGACTTGAACGCGCACTCGACACTCCTGCACACATATATTTTAAGAATGAGAGCGTAAGCCCCGTCGGCTCGCACAAACTCAATTCAGCAATAGCCCAAGCCTACTACTGCAAGCAAGAAGGCGTCACCAACATCACCACCGAAACTGGTGCCGGACAATGGGGAGCGGCTCTGTCATTGGCAGCAAAGCATTTCGGACTCGAACTCGCCGTTTATATGGTGAAAGTTTCATACAACCAAAAGCCATATCGCCGTTCGATAATGGAAACATACGGAGCCGAAGTAATAGCTTCGCCAAGCATGTCAACACGTGCCGGGAAAAAAATAATTACCGACAACCCCAACTACCAAGGCTCGCTTGGCACGGCTATTTCAGAAGCCGTCGAACTTGCCATGACAACGCCTAACTGTAAATATGTACTCGGCTCGGTGCTCAATCACGTAGCCTTGCACCAGACGGTCATCGGACTCGAAGCCGAAAAACAAATGGAAATGGCAGGCGAATATCCCGATATAGTAATAGGCTGCTTTGGCGGCGGCAGCAACTTTTCGGGTATTTCGTTCCCGTTCTTGCGTCATAACATTGCAGGCAAGACCTGCACGAGATTCATCGCAGCCGAACCTGAATCTTGCCCCAAACTGACAAGGGGGAAATTTTGCTACGACTATGGCGACGAGGCGGGATACACACCTCTGATACCCATGTACTCGCTTGGCCACAACTTCGCCCCGGCCAACATACATGCCGGCGGGCTACGCTATCACGGAGCAGGCTCGGTAATAAGCCAATTGCGTCACGACAACCTAATCGAAGCAGTTGACATACCGCAACTCGAAACATTCAAGGCCGCCACATTGTTCTCGCGTACCGAGGGCATAATACCGGCTCCCGAATCGTCTCACGCCATAGCATCGGCCATACGCTGCGCACTCAAAGCCCGTGAAGAAGGCAAGCAGAAAGTAATACTCTTTAACCTCTCGGGACACGGACTCATCGACATGTCGGCCTACGACCGCTACTTTGCCGGAGACCTAAACGATTACCAAGTCCCCGAAGAAGAAATTTCTCGCAACACTGCCACGCTTGAAGTATTATAGCAAAAAACAAGCGAGCCGAAGCGTATTTGCTTCGGCTCGCTTCTATTTGTTTTAAGAAAATAATGCATTACTTCTTCGATGCAGCCGCACCGGATGTTTCTTTGATAATGCCCACGCAAGCAGCACCAATCAATAGCGACACGCCGGCAACTACAAGCATGTTTACCTCGGGTGGAACCGTCCCCTCGACCGTAAATGCACTTAATATCCAACCACCAACGACAGCCGCCACAATTTGCGGAACGCATATGGTTCCGTTGAACAAACCGAGATACGTACCCATATGTCCTCCTGACAAGGCATTGGTGAGAATCGTAAATGGCAACGCCAACATGGCAGCCCACGCACAGCCTATCAATAGGAACGAGGCAAACAGCAAATACTGGTCATGGATAAAATATACCGAAATGAAACCTATGCCACCTAAAACCAGACTCAACGCATAAGCAAACTTACGATTCTTGAAAAATGGTATGACCGCAGCCCATACCACCGACCCTATGGCCTGCACCGCAAACAGAACACCGACCCAATTCCCGGCAGCCTGATACTCCGGCGAACCGGTATCGAGCAAATGATTGGTCGTCTCCGGCGCATTAAACACGTTGCCGGCAATGCTGCCATTGGTATATGTCCACATAAACATGAACGCAGCCCAACAAAAGAATTGGACCAAACCTACCGTCCAGAATGCTTTTGGAGCCTTAACAAGCAGTTTGAACACATTGGTTTTTTCCGTTTTGCTCTCCTGCGTGATGCCATGATATTCGGCATACTCTTTCGGCGGAATTTCTTTAACCTTGACAGTCGTGTAAATCACACACAAAATCAATATCGCCGCACCTATGTAAAACGAGAATATAACCGAGTCGGGAACAGCACCCGCCACATCCGACACATTGCTGATTCCTACCCATGTAAATATAAACGGGAATAAATATCCGACAAGGCTGCCGGCATTGCACAAGAAGCTCTGTATCGAATAAGCCAACCCCTTTTGTTTCTCGTTGACCATGTCACCAACCATCATCTTGAACGGTTGCATGGCAACATTTATCGAGGTGTCCAAAAACATTAAAGAAAACAGTCCGAAAATCATTGCCGTAGAAACAGCCATGCCGAAACTTCCGGCATTAGGCAACAAGCACATGACTATTACTGCAACCAGTGCGCCGACAAACAAATAAGGTATGCGCCGTCCGAAACGGCACCATGTCTTGTCGCTCAATATGCCGATTATCGGCTGGACAATGATACCCATGAGTGGCGGCAAAATCCAAAAATAGCTCAAATCATGAGGATCTGCCCCCAGTGTGGAAAAAATGCGACTGATATTGGCACTTTGAAGGGCATACGCAATTTGTACACCGAAAAATCCGAAACTAATATTCCATAGTTTCCCAAAACTTAGGTTAGGTAAAGTTTTCATGCAAATAAGTGTGATATGTGTTAGGTTTATAATTCTCTATTGATTGCTTTGGTCGTTTAGCCACTTGATTTCTTCGGGCCACAAGTCGGGATCGGGTGTTTCAAGTACCAACGGAATGTTGTCGAAACGGCTATCCTTCATCAGCAACTTAAAAAATTCCGCTCCAAGCAGACCCTTTCCCAACACCTCATGCCTATCGACACGCGAAGCAAGTCCTTTTTTCGTGTCATTAAGGTGCATAGCTCTTAAATACTTAAATCCAATGATACGCTCAAATTCATTCCATACCCGAGTATATGATTCACTTGTAGAAAAATCATAACCGGCTGCAAAAGCATGGCATGAGTCGATGCATACCCCCACGCGCGACTTGTCCTCAACCTTGTCGATAATGTGTGCAAGATGCTCAAACTTGAATCCCACATTTGTCCCTTGACCCGCGGTATTTTCAATGACGGCAATCACACCCGACGTTTGCTCCAGTGTCATATTTATCGATTCGGCTATACGATCGAGGCAGTCGTCAAGAGGCAGCCCGTTTAAATGGCTGCCGGGATGGAAATTCAGCATCTTCAGTCCCAATTCCTCACAACGTCTGAACTCGTCAAGAAACGCATCACGGGAAATCTGCAATTTCTCGGAATCGGGATGTCCCAAATTAATCAAATAACTGTCGTGCGGCAATATATAATCGGGAGTATATCCATACTTCTCACAGTTTGCTTTGAACTGATCTATCGTCTTGGCCTTAAGTGGAGCCGATTTCCAACGAGAAGGGTTACGAGTGAACAACGCAAAACTACGCGCATTTATATTATTGGCATTAACGGGAGCATTGTCAACCCCGCCTTCCACGCTCACATGAGCACCGATATACTTCGTCATAGGTCTATGCTTAACTTATTGTATTGCAACAACAGGCACAGCCCTACTGCGACAATGCCCATTCTGCTTTTTCTCAACTATTTTTACATCATACAAAGGTAGCAATTTTGGCTATAAAATCACATTTTCAAATAAAATTCTTTTGTCAGAGCTATATATTGCTCGGTATATTCGTTATGTGTTTCAGTTTCAATAATCAACTCGTCGGTTTCACAGCCATTATCACACGGACATATTTCCCATAATATACGCTTTATTATGCTGCCAGGCTTGGGGCGCACATACGTCTTCCTGGCAACATGCAAACCATTTGAGGCCACAATGCCCGATATGCAAGCTTCAACGTCGGCGGGCGTGATGATGCAGATTCTTCCATTCCCTGACAGTATCGATGCCGACTTACCAATCAGATCGCCATAAGTCAGCGTGGCGCAATGGCGAGCCATGATTCTTCCCGCACCGGCAGGCAATACCCCATTCTCGAAATACGGTGGATTTGAAATTATCAAATCATACGGATAGTCACGACAAGCATACGACCTAAAATCTCCACAAACAACCCTAATACGGCCGCTCCACGGAGAATGCGCAACATTGTACGCGGCTTCTTCACATGCCGTTTTTTCAATATCCAATGCATCAATCGTCGCCTTACTGTCGCGTTGGGCAATCATTAAAGCGATGAGACCGGTGCCTGTACCGATATCAAGAACATGCTTGGGCGCGACAATACGACACCATGCGCCAAGCAGCACCCCATCGGTTCCCACCTTCATAGCGGCCAAATGATTTCTTACCTCAAATTGTTTAAATCTAAATATCGATTCTCTCATATGACTTATAATACAAGAATCGGGCAGGTGGATATTCACACCTACCCGATTCTCAGATATAATGTTTTTACAAATTACTTTGTAGCCTCATCGGGATCCTGACCCCATTGCTGACGAGCCAGACGGCGATAATTGTTATAACGCCACTGGGCATTCTTCTTGGCTTCGGCAAACAATTCTTCGGCCTCGGCAGGATACTGCTTCATAACCGACGCATAACGCACCTCACCCTTCAAGAATGTTTCAAAGTTGTCCCAATTAGGCTCTTTGCTGTCGAGCGTAAACGGATTCTTTCCTTCTTTTTCCAAATCGGGATTGTAACGCCACAAGTGCCAGTATCCGCATTCCACTGCCTTTGCCTCTTCGGCTTGAGCCTTGCCCATGCCGGCTTTCAAGCCGTGGTTGATACATGGAGCATATGCAATGATAATCGACGGACCATCATAAGCTTCGGCTTCTTTCAATGCCTTCAAAGTCTGTGCATTATCGGCACCCATTGCTATTTGAGCGCAATATACGTAGCCATAGGTCGAAGCAATCAGACCAAGGTCTTTCTTGCGAACCCTCTTGCCCGATGCGGCAAACTTAGCTATCGCGCCAAGCGGTGTTGCCTTAGATGCCTGACCACCGGTATTTGAATAAACCTCGGTATCAAGTACAAGTACATTCACGTTCTTGCCCGATGCAAGCACATGATCCAAGCCTCCGAAACCAATGTCGTAAGAAGCTCCGTCGCCACCTATAATCCAGTGCGAACGTTTAACCAGATATTGACCGAGTTCCTTTATCTGCTTGCAGATAGGATTGTCACAGCCTTCGATTGCAGCAAGTATATTGTCGGCCAATTCACGGCTCTTGTCAGCATCCTCCTTGTTTTCAAGCCATTCGTTAAGCAATGCCTTAACCTCGTCACTTGCGCAGTCGCAAGCCAAAGCTTCCTTAACTTTATTTTCAAGACGAACGCGCATCTTGTCGTATGCAAGGTGCATACCGAGGCCGAACTCGCAGAAATCTTCAAACAACGAGTTTGCCCAAGCCGGACCATGACCTTTCTCGTTGGTCGTATAAGGCGTGGAAGGAACAGAACCCGAATAGATTGAGCTACAGCCGGTGGCGTTTGATATTATTTCGCGGTCGCCAAACAATTGCGAAATCAATTTAACATACGGAGTTTCGCCACAACCCGAGCAAGCACCCGAGAATTCAAACAACGGGGTTGCAAACTGCGAGTTCTTGACGTTAGCCTTTATGTCAACAAGTTTCTGCTTGCTCGAAACATTAGCCACACAGTAGTCCCACTTCGACTGATTCCCTGTTTCGGTTTCAAACGGCTTCATGGCCAAAGCCTTGTTACCCTTCTTGCCGGGACATACATCAACGCAGTTTCCGCAACCAAGGCAGTCGAGGTCATCGACAACCTGTGCAAATTGCATACCCGTAAACATCTTGCCAATTGCCGGAATAGTCTCGCCATCCTTGAACGGAGAAGCGGCAAGCTCGTCGGCAGTCATCACAAACGGACGGATGGCAGCGTGTGGACATACATACGCACACTTGTTACATTGGATACAGTTTTCGGGATTCCATTCGGGAACGAACGCCGATACGCCTCGCTTTTCATATTTTGCGCTACCTGGTTCCCAAGTTCCATCGGCATTGGCGACAAAGGCCGATACCGGGAGCAAGTCGCCGTCTTGTGCGTTAATCGGCCTTACGATGTTGCTGATTACGGCAGGAACATCGTCGTCCACAGGAGCCTCAACTTCAAGAGCCGACCATGCAGGATCAACGGCAAGTTCCTTGTACTCACCACCGCGGTCAACTGCTGCATAGTTCTTGTTAACCACATCTTCGCCCTTCTTGCCATAAGACTTGACGATGAATTTCTTCATCTGCTCTACTGCAAGGTCAACAGGTATGACGCCGGTGATACGGAAGAAAGCCGACTGAAGGATGGTATTGGTACGATTGCCAAGGCCTATTTCTTGCGCAATCTTTGTTGCATTGATGTAATAAACCTTGATATTGTTGTCGGCAAAATACTTCTTAACCTTGTTTGGCAGGTTCTTCACCAATTCCTCGCCTTCCCAAATGGTATTTAGCAGGAATGTGCCATTCTTCTGCAAGCCACGGGTCACGTCATACATATGCAAGTAAGCTTGAACGTGGCAAGCAACAAAGTTAGGAGTGGTTACCAAGTATGTAGAATGGATGGGTTCGTCGCCAAAGCGCAAGTGAGAGCAAGTGAAACCTCCCGACTTCTTAGAGTCGTAAGAGAAGTATGCTTGGCAATACTTGTCGGTATTTTCGCCTATAATCTTCACCGAGTTCTTGTTCGCACCCACAGTACCGTCGGCACCGAGACCGTAGAACTTGGCTTGGAACATGCCTTTCGAGCCAAGTGCGATTTCTTCCTTCTGAGGAAGCGAAGTAAATGTAACGTCATCTACTATGCCTATGGTAAACTGGTTCTTTGGCATTGCAGCGGCAAGGTTCTCATACACGGCAAGTATCTGCGCCGGAGTGGTGTCTTTAGAACCAAGACCGTAGCGGCCGCCCACAATCACCGGGGCATTTTCCACGCCGTAGAAGCAGTCCTTCACGTCGAGATACAAAGGCTCTCCCGTTGCACCGGGTTCCTTGGTACGATCCAATACGGCAATGCGCTTTGTCGAGGCAGGAACAGCCGCAAGGAAGTGCTTTGCACTAAACGGACGATACAGGTGAACGGCAACAAGTCCCACTTTTTCTCCCTTTTCGGTCAAGTAATCGATAGTCTCGCGTATTGCCTCTGTAACCGAACCCATGGCGATAATCACGCGGTCGGCATCGGGTGCGCCGTAATAATCAAACAAGCCATATTTCCTGCCTGTGATTTCGGCTATCTTGTTCATGTATTCTTCTACAATACCGGGGACTGCGTTGTAATACTCGTTGCTCGACTCCCTGTGTTGGAAGAATACGTCAGGGTTTTCTGCTGTTCCGCGAGTCACAGGCTTGTCGGGATTCATGGCTCTGTGACGGAATTCGGCCAAAGCTTCTTGGTCAATCAGCGGAGCAAGATCCTCGTTGTCAAGAGCTTCTATCTTTTGTATTTCGTGCGATGTGCGGAATCCATCAAAGAAGTTTACAAATGGAACACGCGACTTGATTGTGGCCAGATGGGCAACGCCTGCAAGATCCATAACTTCCTGTACCGAACCCTCGCACAACATTGCAAAGCCGGTCTGGCGGGTTGACATGACATCTTGATGATCGCCAAAGATACACAATGCATGAGAAGCAAGAGTGCGAGCCGACACGTGGAACACGCACGGCAGCAATTCGCCTGCTATCTTATACATGTTAGGTATCATAAGCAACAATCCCTGAGAAGCGGTGTAAGTGGTAGTCAATGCTCCAGCCTGTAACGAACCGTGAACGGCACCGGCAGCTCCGCCTTCCGATTGCATTTCCTGCACGCATACAGTCTCACCGAAAATGTTCTTTCTACCGGCAGCAGCCCACTCGTCTATGTGTTCTGCCATCGTCGAGGATGGAGTAATAGGATAAATTGCAGCCACCTCTGTGAACATATAGCTCACGTGTGCCGCAGCCTGATTACCATCACAAGTCAAGAATTTTTTTTCTTTACCCATAATAATAGTGTTAAATAATATTTTTCAATCCTGTTTTAGATGCGGATGTTATGACAAAGCAGGTTCTTAATTCTCATGGAAAAAAGACCTTGGCTCAACTTTACCATGTCCTATAGTTTTTACACGGCGAAATTAATCAATTTAATCATACCGTCAAAAAATTTCTTGTCAACGATTATAGTGCACCCATGCGTCGGGGTAATCGTCGGCTATCTCATATTTCAATTTCATCAAGTCTTTCACCGACTTGCCGGTTGCCACATAAACCCTGTACTTGCCTTTCTTCGGCAGCACCTCGAAATCATAGTCCTTACCGACTTGACTTGAAATAAAGCTGTCGGCTTCGGCTTGCGACAATACGGAACAAACTATCAAATAATACTTGTCGCCCGAGGCAACATGCCTATCGGTCGTTTTACTACTTGGATATGCCTTGACCACCACGCTGTCGTTATCGGCGGGAGGCATAGTGATGGCCAATTCCCGCACTTCAGACATCATGGGCAACGCTCCGACATCCGACAGCTCTATGCTCCCCAAGCTCGCATAATTTTCACTGCCGTTTCTATCGACCGACATCGGTGTCGAGAGCACAAACGAAAGCACGAGCAACACCGCTATTGAAGCCGCAATTTTCAAATAATTCTTATTAATCGAAAAATTCCAACTGCCGCTTGCGCTATTGCCGTAGTCCTTTTCAATGCTGCCGAGAGAACGCATCAAAAAAGATTCCATGCCATAAAATTCATAATTTTCAGTTGCCTTTTGGTAAGGGGTAAACACCACTTTCCCGTTTTGGCATCGGAACATGCCTATTTTTCCAAACGACAACTCGTCATCTTCACTTAATTGCCTGTGATAAGTCACAACGTTGCTTCGCACTATGTCAACGGCCGTGTCAAACGAACACCTCTCCCTGCGCATCACCGAGCCAACAAGCAACCCGTCGTTATACTCCAACTCCGCATTAAACGAAATTTGACGCTCGGGCTTATGCCACCGTCCTTCCGAATCACAGTAAGCCGACTTGTATTGAGCAATAAAGGCACCCCATCCCGGCACAATTACGCAATCGTGCCTTGACATAAGATATTCAATATGCTCTACCACCGAAATCATAGCACAAATATACGAATATCTCGCAAAATCGACAAAAAAATCACACTACTTTGTCACTCAATGTCTAAAAACGACTTTATCACCGCCTCTTCTACCCCATACTCCTCGGCCAGCTGTATGTCGCGACGGGCTGCGTCGGTCTCAAACCTCAGCTTGTTTAAGCGGGCTCTGAGCAAATACAAATACCCGTTGCGAGAATCGGTTGACAACGCGTTTCTGATATCTTCTTCCGCACTGTTCAACTGCTTAAGTTCCAAATAGCACTCGGCTCTGTTGGCCAATGCGTTGATCGACGGACGCTCTTTTATTATCACGTCATAATTCTCTATGGCCTTGGCATAGTTTCCATTGGCCTTGTTCCACATCGCAAACCCGTTATACACAAAATAAGAATTTGGGCTTATATCTTTAATTTTCTGGAAATCAGCCTTGCTTTCGTCCATTTTCTTCTTTTCGAGCGCAAGCACGCCACGGTTGTACAAGGCCTCGATGTCATATTCGTCAAGCTCGAGCACCCTGCTATAATCGGCATAAGCCTTGTCGATGCTGTCCATGTCCAAATACAACGATGCCCTGTTCCTCAACAACGTGACCGCGTTGGGTGTCATGAACAGCGCCACCGTGTAATTACGCAACGCCTCATCGTTTTTGCCTTGATAACGCTGTACGGTAGCAAGATTCGACATCAGCAGCGACGTGTTTTGATTGTCGGGGTCTTTTTTAAGCGCCATCCCGATAAACTTCTCGGCTTCGGCCCATTCATGCTTGCCTATGTAAAACTCCGCAGAATCCACAAGGGCATAATACCCTTGAGCTGCAACGTTGCCCATAACCGAAATCGCCAATACCAAAGCCAATAATATACCTTTCATCATATTCCGACTCTACATTTCCGCCACAAAATTACCTCATATCGTCATTCCACGGTTCATGGTTATTGATATTTTACTAATTTTGTAAATATTTTTGGAACACTAAGCAATGAAACATTTAAAATCGCTGTTAATACTAACCCTATCACTAATCATCACATCTTGCAGCAGCGACGAGCCTTCGCCCAACGGGGGAAGCGCGTCGAGAACGGTACTCGTTTACATGGTGGCATCCAACAGCCTCTCGGGTTACGCCGACAGGGACATCAATGAAATGATGGACGGTATAGCAGAAGTAGAGAACAGAAACTGCCATCTGCTATTATATGAAACGACATATGACGAATACCCGGTTTTATATGAAATAAAAAATAGCAACGGAAAAGCGACTAAAAATGTCATAAAAACATACGCCTCAGACATCCGCTCAACGACCGTGCAACGAATGTCGGAAGTGATGTCTGACACACAAAAATACGCCCCGGCCGAAAGCTACGGACTTGTATTATGGTCACACGCAAGCGGATGGGTTAGAACACTTGAACAAGAAAGCATCAGAATCAGCCCCAAAGACTATGGCGACGACTACGGACACTCGATGTCGATAACCGACCTGGCAAGTGCTTTGCCCGACGGAATGTTTGATTTCATATATGCCGACGTGTGCTATATGGGGTGCATAGAAATAGCATACCAACTACGCGACAAAACCGACTATTACATATCGAGTCCTACCGAAATGATGGCGACGGGTATGCCTTACGACAAAAACATACCTTGTTTTTTTGAAAAGACTCCCAACCTTGTCAAAGCTTGCCGTAACACGTATGAACATTATGCGTCGAGTGGCAGCTATGTCACAATCTCTCTCGTTGACTGCTCAAAGCTTGACACGATTGCAGGCTTGTGCCGTCAAATACATGCCAACCCGGGCGGCGGGACTACGGTTCCAATCGACGAGCTACAATCCTACAACCGCAATTCAAAGTCGGTGTTCTTCGACTTCCTGCAATACACCTCGCTCCTCGCTGTCGGACAACAGGCCGATGACCTGTACAAGCTGACAAATGACGCGGTAATATACAAGGCCGCCACCCCCACCTTCTTGTCGCTGGCAATCGACCCCGACCACTATTCGGGACTGTCAACCTACATACTTGGCACCGCATCACGCATAAACGAACAATATTACACCACACTCGACTGGTACAAAGACATATACTGAAATTTAATTCATTCATATTATGCTATTTAACAACATCTTGGCATTAATAGCCGACCCCATAATAAACAAAGAAGCAACCGATTCAATCGGCAACGAAATAAAAGCGTCGGCATCGATGCTTTCATCACTGTCGTTCGACGAAATAGTACAACGGATAGTCAACGGAGCCATCGACATAGGGATACGCATACTCATTGCCCTCATCGTCTTTTACATTGGCAAGCTAATCATAAACAAGATTCATTCCATTGTAAAAGCCGTGATGCTCAAGCACAACATCGACAAGTCATTGACGACTTTTGTCCTCAGCCTTGTCAAAATCACGTTGCTCTTTATACTGATTGTCTCAGTTATAGGCATTCTGGGCATAGAGACGAGCTCTTTCATTGCCATATTCGCCTCGGCCGGCGTGGCTATCGGCATGGCACTTAGCGGGACGCTACAGAATTTTGCCGGAGGCGTGCTCATCCTATTCATAAAACCATATAAAATCGGCGATTATATCGAATTCGGAAGTTACCAAGGCACAGTGAAAGAAATACAAATCTTCAACACAGTCCTCAACACACCCGACAACAAATCGATAATAATCCCAAACGGCGGGCTATCGACCGGCACCATAAACAATTACTCCAAAGAAGAATACCGTCGCATCAGCTGGGACATATCCATTTCCTATGGCGACGACGTTGACGTTGCCCGCAAGGTTGCCCTCGACATGTTATATGCCGACAGCCGAATAGTAAAGAAATACCGGGAAGACGACAGCTTGATGCGGCAGGGCAAAGAAGAAAAGACCCTCGCAGCCGAAGACACAAACACACCGGCCTTGAACGAACAAGAAAAGAAGCCGTTGCTTAAACGTATGTTCACGAAAAAATCGAGGTTGAAAGAAGATGTGGAAAGATGGAAAGAAGCCCAAGAAGAAAAAATCAAGGCTAAGACAAAAAAGGTAGATTGCTCGCCCACCGTTTCACTAATATCGCTTGCCGACAGCAGCATAGTGGTTTCCATAAGGGCGTGGGTCAAGTCTGAATTTTATTGGTCGGTATTGTACGACATAAACGAAAAGATATACAAAGAATTCCCGAAAAACGGACTTAGCTTTCCGTTCCCGCAAATGGACATACACGTCACAAAATAACAGACCGCCCAAGAGCCTGTTTGAATTTTCCCCAAGCATATTTTTTTGCAAAATTTAAACAAGCCATTAACACTTTATATATTTTTTTCCAAAATAAAATACCCGCCTTTAGTGGTTAATTACAGAAACTCTGCGTATATTTGCGTTGCGAAAATATAGGCAGAGTTTCTCTTATTATTTTGCTCCCACCCATAATGCCTTAAGGGGGTCGCGCAAAAATATCCGAACTGCTTTAATTGCTGCCATTTGTGCCTGATTATGACACATTGATTAGGTGAAATATCCTTTGATATTAAGGATGAGGCTTGCTTGAGTGCAAGCCGTTTTTTGAAACACACGGTATTCTTCACAACGAGGACAATGCGACAATTTCCATCACATCGTCATGCGTTAGCGACATAACGCCGATACACGCGTGTTTCCCCCTTACTTTTGAAAAATAAAAAACAACATAAATGATAAGTAAATGGAATTACTTACCCTTTACATCCGAACAATCATCCATTGCAACCGACTTGGCGACGCATTTACGGAACTGCTACCCCATAAGCCGGTTACTCGTACTGCGAGGGATAAAATCTTTAGAGGAAGCTGAAAAGTTCCTCAATCCCTCCATGTCAGACTTGCACGACCCGTTCCTCATGCAAGACATGGATAAGGCTGTAAACAGGCTCAACAGAGCCATGGGGGCAAAAGAAAAAATTTTAATATATGGCGATTATGATGTAGATGGCACCACATCGGTCGCACTGGTTTACAGGTATCTGCAAAATTATTATTCCAATGTGGAATACTACATCCCTACCCGATACGAGGAGGGATATGGCATTTCCAACAAGAGTATCGACTATGCCGAAAGCATAGGCGTGTCGCTTATTATCGTTCTCGATTGCGGCATAAAAGCCGTCGAGGAAATTGGCTATGCCAAAACCAAAGGCATAGATTTTATCATTTGCGACCACCACGTCCCCGACGACACGCTTCCCGACGCAGTAGCGATACTTAACCCGAAACTCGAAGGGAACCCATACCCCTTCAAGCACCTGTCGGGATGTGGCGTGGGATTCAAATTCATGCAGGCATTCGCAATAAGCAACGGACTCACAAGCATGTTTGAACTTGACAGCCTGCTCGACCTTGTTGCAGTGAGCATAGCCGCCGACATCGTACCCATAATCGGAGAAAACCGGATACTTGCATATTACGGACTTAAGCGCATCAACTCAAACCCCAACATGGGTTTGCGCAGCATAATAAAGATATGCGGACTGACCAATAAAGAAATCACGATAAGCGACGTGATATTCAAAATCGGGCCGCGCATCAACGCTTCGGGCAGAATGCAATCGGGCATAGAGGCTGTGGAACTGCTCGTGTCGAAAGATGCCGCCGATGCCTACCGAAAGGCCAAAAACATCGACCAGTACAATAAAGACCGCAAGGAGCTCGACAAACGGATAACCGAGGAAGCAAACGAAATCCTTGAGCAACAAGGTGAATCGACATCGGGCAAAAAATCGATTGTAATATACAACAAGGGGTGGCACAAAGGCATAATAGGCATTGTAGCATCTCGGTTGACGGAGCTATATTACAAACCCGCCGTAGTGCTAACGCTGTCAAACGGGCTTGCCACGGGTTCGTCGCGTTCGGTGCGTGGGTTTGACGTATATAGGGCTATCGACTCGACGCGCGACCTGCTTGAAAATTTCGGCGGACACACCTATGCCGTAGGGCTATCGTTGAAAGAAGAAAACATTCCCGAGTTCACACGCCGGTTTGAACAGTATGTGTCGGAGAACATAACTCCCGACCAATTGACACAAACCATATCAATCGACTGCGAAATTTGCTTCAACGACATTAACGCCGACTTGCTTCACTATCTGCGATTGCTGAACCCGTTCGGTCCCGGCAACCAAAAGCCCATCTTCTCAAGCAAGAACGTGATGGACTATGGCACAAGCAAATTGGTTGGCCGCAACCTTGAACATATAAAACTCGAACTTATCGACAATTCTTCAAACCGGGTAATGAACGGCATAGCATTCAACCAGGCCGCAAATTTCAAACACGTCAAATCGGGCGAGCCGTTTGAAATTTGCTACACTATTGAAGAAAACAGGCATAAAGGCGGGTCTTCCATACAACTCTTTGTAAAAGAAATAAGGGCAACCGGCACAAAATGAATAACCTCGGTATTCGTGAAATACTAAAAAAATACTGGGGTTACAACGAGTTCCGCGAACTCCAAGAAGATATCATAGAATCGGTCTTAAACGGGAACGACACTTTAGGACTGCTACCTACCGGTGGCGGCAAGTCGATTACGTTTCAAGTGCCGACGCTTGCACGCGAAGGCATGTCGGTCGTGGTAACGCCCATAATCTCATTGATGAAAGACCAGGTTGACAATCTGGTAAGCAAAGGCATTAAAGCCACATACATACACTCGGGATTGTCATTGACCGAAATAAGGCGCACACTCGACAAGTGTACGTTCGGCAAATATAAATTCCTGTATATTTCGCCCGAACGAATCGCATCCGAGTCTTTTATCGACAAGCTGCGCTTCATGCCTGTCGAGTTGATAGTGGTTGACGAGGCTCACTGCATATCACAATGGGGATACGACTTCAGACCGTCATTCTTGAACATAGCCCGGCTAAGGAAATACCTGCCCGGCATCCCGATTCTCGCCCTAACCGCAACGGCAACGCCCGAGGTGGTGGGCGACATAATGGAAAAGCTCGATTTCAAGAACGGAAAAGTATTTTCAAAGAGCTTTGCACGAAAAAACCTCACATATGTCGTGAGAAAAACCGACGACAAGCTTACGCAACTGACCGACATACTGGGCAAAGTCCCCGGTTCGGGCATCGTTTACGTAAGAAGCCGCGCTCGTGCCAAGCAAATTGCCGAAGAGCTGTCGCGACGTGCCATTCCGGCCGACTTTTACCACGCAGGACTCGACAATGCCGACAAGTCGGAACGGCAAAACAAATGGAAGTCGGGCGAAACAAGGATAATGGTCGCCACGAATGCTTTCGGCATGGGCATTGACAAGCCCGACGTGCGAATTGTCGCACACATCGACATTCCAAACTCCCTCGAAGAATATTACCAAGAAGCAGGGCGCGCAGGGCGCGACGGCAAAAAAGCATATGTGGTGCTGCTCGTCAAAAACACCGACAAGGCCATCCTCAAGAAGCGCATAAGCGATTCGTTCCCCGACAAGGAATATATCAAGAAAGTTTACGAGCGTGTGGGCAATTTCCTCAGCGTGCCTGTCGAGGGGGGGTATAACCAAGTCTATGACTTCAACTTTGTCTTGTTCTGCAAGACGTTCAAATACCCCATAATACCCACGCACAGCGCATTATCCATCTTGACCAAGGCAGGCTATATCGACTTTATCGAAGAAATCGACACACAGTCGCGCATAATGATTCTTGCAAAAAAAGAAGAGCTGTACCACTTGCCGGGCGACAACCCAAATCTCGACCTCGTGTTACAAGCCATATTGCGCACCTACTCGGGTCTTTTCGCCGATTACGTATTTATAAATGAAGAGCTGCTGTCTTCGCGATTCAACATTCCGCCACAAGTCATCTACGACTCTTTGCTCACTCTCACAAAAATGCATATCTTGCACTACGTGCCACGCAAACGCACTCCTTACATATACTATGTCACGTCGCGCGAACAGCCCAAGTACATAGTCATTCCTCGCAGCGCATACGAGGTGCTTAAGGAAAAAATGACAACACGCATAAACGCCGTAATCAAATATGCCTATAACGAGGAAATGTGCCGAGAGCAAATGATAAGAGAATATTTCGGCGAAAAAGATGTACAACCGTGCGGACATTGCGACTACTGCATCGGCAGGAAACGAAAAGAGCAGTACAACGCTGGCGATGTAATAAACGGCATTACTTACATGCTGTCGCTGCGCCCACGCACATTGAACGACTTCTTCGACACCCTATCGTTTTCTAAAGAGGATATCACAACGGCACTGTCACAACTTATCGACGAGAGATTCATAACCCTACAGCCAGACTACGGACTATACTCATTGACAAAAAAGTAACACACTCCACCTATGACCGGCAACGACATAGTAGCAAAATTTGGCATCGGCAACGACTTCTTCGATTTTGTCGAAAAGAATAAAGACGAAGACACCACCAAGCTGTTGCTATCGAAAAAAAACAAGAATCTGAACTTCGACTTGAAATTTGCCACATTGCAAATCAAGTGCAGGAAACGTATTGCAAAAAAGCTACCCGAAATAGCATCCTGCAAAAAATTCATATTCCCCACGCTGTTGTCAACCGAACAATGCACAGGCCAGACGGTAGCGCAATTCCATGCGTCGTTATTCGAACACATGGCCAATGTGCTCGACTTGACTGCAGGCTTAGGCATCGACGACTTTTACATCGCCGACAAAGCAGGCTGCGTCACATCGGTCGAGGCCGACCCTCTCGTTGCAGCCGCGCTGCAATACAACATGTCGGCCTACAAGCGCAACATCACAGTCGTAAACGACGATGCCCGCAATTACATCAAAACACTGTCAGCAAGCGCATCTCGCTTCGATGCGGTATTCATCGACCCCGCAAGGAGGGACGAAAATAGCAGACGCACTTATGGCTTGAAAGATTGCGAACCCGACGTGCTGCAAATGATAGGAGACATAAAGCAGACGACAGACACTCTGTTCATAAAAGCCTCACCGATGCTCGACATTGCACAAGTCATTATCGAGATTCCCGAAATCACAAAGATTTGGATAGTCGGAGTCAATAACGAATGCAAGGAACTGCTATTACGCGCCGACTTCAAAGCCAACCATCCAACGACGGAAACAGACATCGAAATAAACACCTTGAATTTTGAAGCGCCCCATTCTTGCCAAATGTTACGACTGCCGCACAGAAACATGATATCGCAACAAGCAATAAGATACTGCGAGGGCAACATCCTTCCGTATATATACGAACCCAACTGTTGCATCATGAAGGCCCGAGCGTTCAACGAATTATCGACTCGGTATGACAACCTGCTTAAATTAAGCGAAAACTCGCACCTGTTCACAGCCGACAAATTTTATGAAGACTTTCCCGGAAGGATATTTCAAGTCGTCGAAACCATACCATTCAAGGACAAATTTATCAAACGACTAAACAAAAAATATCCAAAAGCAAACATCAGCACGAGAAACTTCATACTCTCGGCCAACGACGTGAAGAACAGATTAAAAATACAAGACGGCGGAAACATATACATTTTTGCGACATCGACCCAAAATCAAGAAAACATATTAATCGTAACGCAAAAGCCAACACACCAACAGTGTAACTGAATGGCACGTATTTTGTAAATTTGTTGTATCTTAGCAACATCAATGATTATAAATATGGCAATAACCGATATCCAAAAATACAGAAACGACGTAATCTCACTCATAAACAACGCCCGGCTGTTTGAAGCATTCGCTTTATTTAACAGCTTGCTTGAATCCAATCCAAGTTGGGAAATCAGCGAAGAACTGTCTAAGCTGCAAATGTCATACAAATACATGCTGACGTACATGGCACAAGGCATGGACGACCCTCAGAAAAATGAGATTTACAACAATCTCTTGAAGTCGCTATACGATTTAATCGACCGCCACTACTTTAATCTGGCCGCGCAGCAATCCCGCTCGCAATATTATGCCATAAAGCAAGACTTCAACAAGTCAAATGCAAGCATAAGCAGTGTCTTTGCCGATTATGCTTCAGAATTTGAAAAGTATAAGTTGTTTGCCGATATACCATATGACGAAAGCAACAAGGCTAAAATAATAGAACTTACCCACAATATGGAAAAAGCCGAAACAAGGCTGTTCAATTATGTGTGGACCATGTTCCGCCCCACGGCAGAAGAGATAACGGTTCTTGACGACATAATGCGGTCAAGCGACACGCCCGACAACCTAAAAGCCCTGTTGTTGTCGGCAATATTCCTAAACATCGACACATTCTACGACAAGCGACTTCTATTGTTGCTTTTCGATTTATATGAATGCTACGGCAACAATACCGAACTTGCCGTGAGAACCGTGTGCATAATATTCTTTGCCTTGCTCAAGTACAACAACATAGCAGCCTTGTCAAGGTCAATCACGCTGCGCCTCGAAGATTTAAAGCAAAACGAGAAATTCAAGAATGCGCTATACTTAATCGTGTTACAGTTCATCAGAAGCTGCGATACCGACAAGCTGACCAAAATGATGCACGATGAGTTACTGCCCCACATAATGAACGCGACTCCCGATTTGTTGAAAAAACTCAAGGGCAAAAATCCCGATACCGCAGATATTATCGACATCGAATCAAATCCCGAGTGGGAAGAATTCCTCGAAAAAAGCGGATTTGCCAATAAAATAAAGGAAATAAACGAGATACAGATGGAGGGTGGAGACGTGTTTATGGGAACCTTCTCCAAGTTAAAAAGTTTCCCGTTCTTTTACACTGTAGCCAACTGGTTTATACCATTCAGCATCAACCACTCGATAGTAGCCGCATCGTCCATTACAAGCAACAGGCTCGTGGCAGGCATAATCTCTAACGCAAAATTTCTTTGCGACAGCGACAGGTATTCGTTCTGCCTGTCGGTAAATTCCATCCCGCCGGCACAACGTGATGCCATGCTTGCCCAGTTTGATTCTCAAAACGAGATGTTGGACGAAATGAGCAAGGCCGATCCGGCAAGCGCCAAAATCGACATCAAGCACACAATCAGCAATTACATGCAAGACTTGTACCGTTTCTTCAAACTGTACAACCAACGCCGTGACTTTGAAGATGTGTTTACCGGCAACATATTGGACATCGGCCTGCTAAGCGACATAATCTGTACGCCCGAAACGTTATCGCTCATAGGTGAATATTACCTGAAAAACAAATATTACGACTTGGCCTTGACATTCTTCAAAAAGGTGGTTGAAACTTCAAGCGATTACCAACCAAACACAATACAAAAGATAGGTTTTTGCTACCAAAACTTGAAAATGTATGACGAAGCTATAAAATACTATTTGAAATTCGACCTGTTCGACAATTCAAATTTATGGAACATAAAGCATTTGGCTTCTTCATACAAGGCATCGGGAAACGCCGAGAAAGCTCTTGAATATTATCACAAAGCCGAGTCGATGTCTCCCGACAACTTGCCGGTGTGCTTAAGCATCGGCCACTGCCTGCTTGAATTAAACAGGGTGGACGATGCCTTGAAATACTATTTTAAGGTTGACTATCTAAGCCGATCCGACATCAAGGCATTACGCCCCATTGCCTGGTGCCTGTTTCTGCAAAAGAATTTCTCACAAAGCGAGGAATATTATAAAAAGATAATAGCTTCAACCGCTTCGGCCGAGGATTACATGAACTTCGGCCATCTGCTACTCGCAAAAAACGACACAAAAGGAGCAATCGCTGCATACAAAGAGTGCCTAAAGTTGTCGGGAAACGACTTTAATAAATTTGCCGACAATTTCAACAGCGACCGCAAGTACCTTGCAACCAACGACATATCGGACAACGACATGGCTCTTATCCTTGATATTATCCACTATAACATATAACGCGACATGAAGAAAGTATTATTTCTGTTATCAATCTTGCTATTACAATTTACAGTCATTATGAAAGCCGACAACGTGTTTCTGAATGATTTCAAGACTACAAATGGACTGATTCCGTTTGACTATTTCACCAATTCCGATTTCAAACCGGCCATATTGGAGGGCATAAACGAGCAAAACCAAGAAATTGCCTCGATTGTGAACCAGCGTTCCATGCCCACATTTGAAAATACCATCGTTGCTCTCGAAAGAAGCGGCAAGACGCTTAACCGCACCCTCTACGTGTTCTACGCCATGCTGTCATCCAATGCCGACGACGAATTGATGGAAATTTCAAAAGAAGTTTCCCCAATCCTGTCGGAACACAACGCCAATATCACCCTTAACGAAAAACTCTGGGAAAGGATTAAATTCGTATATGACAATCGCGACAAGCTATCGCTCGACGACGAAGACATGATGCTGCTCAGCAAAACCTACGAAAACTTCGTCAACAGTGGAGCCAACCTTAAAGGAGAAGACAAAGAGACATACCGTCGATTAACTTCCGACTTGAGCAATCTCACATTGGCGTTTGGACAAAACGCACTCAAGGCAATGAACAGTAATGAAATGTGGCTCACCAAGGACGACCTCGACGGGCTGCCGCAAAACTTAATCGATGCAGCCAAACTGGCAGCCGAGGAGAAAGGAAAGAGCGATGCATACCTTTTCACGACCCAGGCTCCGAGCTACCGCCCATTCCTGCAATACTCTTCAAGAAGAGATTTGCGTGAAAAGTTGTACCGCATGTATAACACCATGTGCACCCAAGGCGAATTCAGCAACATCGAGAATATAAAACAGATTGCCCTCAAGAGAATGCAACTTGCCAAATTAATGGGCTACAATACATATGCCGAATACAGCCAGAAACGCACAATGGCCGGAAACCCCAAGAATGTTTACAACCTGCTCGACCAGCTACGCGACGCTTATCTGCCGGTAATGGACAAGGAATTAAAGACTTTGACAGAATTTGCATCCGAGCTCGAAGGGAAAAACATGAAATTAGAGGCATGGGACTACAGCTATTACTCCAACAAGCTCAAAGACAGCCTGTACAATTTCAACGATGAAATGCTACGCCCATACTTTGAACTAAACAATGTTATAAATGGAGTGTTTGGACTTGCCACACGCCTATACGGGCTGCATTTCACTCAAAACTACGACGCACAAGTCCTCACGCCTGACGTGAAAGTATATAACGTTACCGACCAAGACGGCAATTACATGGGCGCATTGTATGCCGACTTCTTCCCTCGTTCAACCAAACGCAGCGGCGCATGGATGACCAACTACAGGGAGCAATCCATCGACGACGACGGCACTAACATAAGGCCGATTGTCTCCATCACGATGAATTTCACCATGCCCACAGCCGACAAGCCGTCGTTGCTCACATTTGAAGAAGTCGAAACATTCCTCCACGAGTTCGGACACGCATTACAAGGTCTCCTCGCAAATACCAAATACGCATCGCTGTCGGGTACAAATGTTTACCGCGACTATGTGGAGCTGCCATCGCAATTCAACGAAAACTTCTTGCTGCACAAGGAATTTCTCGACACATTTGCCAAGCATTACATCACGGGAGAGACAATTCCGCAAGAGCTAATCGACCGCATTGTCGCAGCATCGCAATATGCGGCAGGCTATTTATGCATACGCCAACTCAATTTCGGCTATCTCGACATGGCATACCACACCATCGATAAGCCCATCGAGGATGTATTCTCGTTTGAAGCCAATGCAATCAAAGACGTGAAACAATTCGATGCAGCCGAAGGATGCTTGATTTCGCCGGTGTTCTCCCACATATTCTCGGGCGGCTATGCGGCAGGATATTATAGCTACAAGTGGTCGGAAGTACTCGATGCCGATGCTTTCGCCAAATTCGAAGAAGACGGAATATTTAACCCGGCTACGGCCAAGTCTTTCAAAGACAACATCCTAAGCAAGGGTGGTACAGAAGATCCGAAAGTTCTGTACAAAAAATTCCGTGGGCGCGATGCCACAATCGACGCGTTGCTCAAGCGCGACGGCATAAAGAAATAGCCAACCACCGATACCAAAATAAGAGCCTGTTCATATTTTGCTCAAGCTATTCTGATGATCATAATTTCAGAACTATGCAAAATTTAAACAGGCTCTTATTTTTTTATAGCCTTAAAATTAGTACATTTGCAGCTAAACTTTTAGTTAGTGTAGTTTTTGCAAGTGAATATGAATAACGAGATTACATCTGAAAAGCAACATTTGCTCGATGAAAGGTACTTAAGAATGGCAAGCATCTGGGCCGAGAACTCTTATTGCATACGGCGCAAAGTGGGAGCGCTCATCGTCAAAGACAATATGATTATTTCAGATGGCTATAATGGCACCCCGTCGGGTTTTGAAAACATATGCGAAGACGAAAACGGGCTTACAAAGCCATATGTGCTTCATGCCGAAGCCAATGCCATAACAAAAGTGGCTCGCAGCAACAATAGCAGCGAAGATGCCACGCTATACATCACCGATGCCCCGTGCATAGAATGCGCCAAACTCATTATCCAAGCCGGGATACGCCGCATTGTCTATTCAAAGTCTTACCGCATCGACGATGGCCTGAACCTGCTGAAACGAGCCGGCATCGAATGCGTCAAATTACAATTAGAACAACAATAAAAGCCTTTTAGATACCCAGCTTTATGAAATATAAAGACCCCATTGTGTGGATACCCTTGGCAATTTCATTATCGGTAATCAGTGGAATGCTGCTAAGCGACATGTTTTCAAGCAAGCCATACGTCATTGACTATGACCGGAAATTAAATACGATATTCAATCTGATTGCCGACGACTATGTTGACACTGTAACCATCAACAACCTTGTAGAAAGTGCCATACCAAAGATTCTCACCGACCTCGACCCTCACACCATATACATTCCGGCAAAGGACCTGACCGCAGTCAACGACGAGCTCGAAGGCAGCTTCAGCGGCATAGGCATATCTTTTGTACTTTTCGACGACACGATACGCGTGTCGCAAGTACTGGAAGGAGGCCCGTCGGAAAAAGCCGGACTGCTTGCCGGCGACCGCATAGTCACCATTGACGATTCAACATTCGTCGGCCCGGGATTAAACCAAATCGATGTGCGCGACAAACATTTAAAAGGGTTGAAAAACACCACCGTCAAGTTGGGAATCAAGCGCGACAATGCGAAGAACCTGTTGACGTTCAACGTAGTCAGAGGTGACGTGCCTCTGAAATACGTAAATGCCGCCTACATGGTTGACAAAACCACAGGCTACGTCAAAGTAGAAAAATTCGGCCGCACCACCTACGACGAATTCCTTAACGCACTGGTTCTATTGCAAAGCCAGGGCGCAGAACGGTACATCATAGACTTGCGTGGCAATGCCGGAGGATATATGGAAATGGCCATATTGATGGCCAACGAATTCTTGGCCCAGAACCAATTAATCGTATTCACAAAGGGACGGGAAAAACGTAACGACTCTGAGGTGTGGAGCGACGGAAACGGCTCATTCCAAGACGCAGAAATAGTCGTTTTGATCGACGAGTTCTCGGCAAGTGCAAGCGAAATCTTTGCCGGAGCCATTCAAGACAATGACAGGGGACTGATCATAGGCCGCAGGTCTTTCGGCAAAGGGCTTGTGCAACGCCAATTCACGCTGCCCGACAGCAGCGCGATAAGAATGACAATATCGCGATACTACACACCGTCGGGCAGATGCATACAAAAAGACTACAAGCATGGCGAGGATGAATACAACTTAGAAGTGTTTGACCGCTACAGCCACGGCGAGATTTACAGCCAAGACAGCATACGCATCGACACTACGCAAATATTCGTCACGGCACACGGGCGGAAAGTTTATGGCGCAGGAGGAATCATTCCCGACATATTCGTGCCAAACGACACATCGGGCATAACATCTTATTACATGAAAGTCATAAATGCAGGACTGCTACAAAAATATGCCTACAAATATGTCGATAGCAACCGGGCTGAAATAAGGAAAATCGACAATTACAAAGACTTGCTTAAAGCTATGCCGAGCAACGAATTCCTGCTGAACGACTTCGTATATTATGCCGCACGCAACGGGGTTCCGGCACGATGGTATTACATAGGCATTTCCAAGCAACTGTTGCTCACCCAGTTAAAGGCCATTATAGCACAATACTCGCTTGGCGACAAAGCATTTTATCCCATATACAACGAAAGCGACAATAATATAAAAGCGGCTATTGACGCTTTCGACAAGCATAAAGCCAAGTTCCCTATAATGCCGGAAGAAAACGATGGGGAAAAAAGAAATTAGAAAAATCATCCGAGAACTTAAGGCAGCTGTAATCCCTGCGATAACCGATATTTCCACACTGGAGACAAAAGTGTTTTCCGGTGTGGAAAATTTAAATGAGTTCAAGTGCAGCAGCAACATACTCATGTATCATTCGCTGCAAGACGAGTTTCCCACCACAGATACCATCAACCGGTGGGCAGGGCATAAAAACATATATCTGCCTAAGGTAATTGGAGACGACTTGATGCTGCTAAAGTACGAACCTCGTTTCATGCACACAGGAGCATATGGAATAGCAGAACCCGACGGCACCGATAGGATTCTTCCAACGCAAATCGACTTGATAATAGTGCCGGCAATGGCCTTCGACACGCAAGGGAACCGCCTTGGCCGGGGCAAGGGATACTATGACAGATTGCTTGCAAAAACCAACGCCGTAACCATAGGCATCGGCTACGACTTCCAGCTGCTCGACAGCATTCCTGCCGCACCACACGACAGAAAGATGAATTACATATTCACACCAAGCTACTCTATACACTTGTAACAAACAGATTGTATGGCTCTAATCAACAAAAATCAAAAATTATCCGACGTTATCCTCGAAGACCCGTCCATCATAACAGTTCTTAATCGATTCAATATTTTCCTTGGAGTCGGTGACAAGACCGTGGAGCAGGCCTGCAATGAGGGGAAACTCAATTCCGAATTTTTCTTGATAATACTCAACACGTTCACAAACGAAGAATATTTTCCCGAAAAATTACTTAAGAATTTCGATGTCAAACTAATCATAGGTTACCTCAACAACACAAACAATTATTACAAGCAATTCATAATTCCCAATATCGAAAGCCACTTCAACCTGCTATTGAAGCGAAGCGAAGACGATAACACAAATCTCGAACTTCTGCGTAAATTCTTCCTCGAAGTCAAATCCGAACTGCTTAACCGTATAGCATCTGACACCAACACGCTGTTTAAAGAAACTCTCCTACTCGACAAGAACAAAGGCAACAGATTATCTGACGACGACATACAAATAACCAATGGCGAAACCACCGACGACGCCATTGAAGACAAAATCGACGACCTCGTCAACATGTTCATAATACATTTGACGGGGAAGTATGACACAAACTTGTGTGTGGCCGTCCTTTTTGCAATAATAAGTTTAAAGAAAGACCTTTGCCAAAACAACCGCATACGCAACCGCATATTGATGCCGATTCACCACTATTTAAAATCACAGCAAGCAAATGACTGACCACATTGCACTTATCATTGTACGCGACACTCTGCGGGCCTTGGGAATGAAACACCTGCTTTCATCGCTGTTCGGCATGGACGCAAGCATTGCACAAGATGCCACGCCCATAGCGTCAAGCAACGAGTGCGACCGCTTCGACATGATTTTTGTGGACGAATACAACTGCTTGTCTCACCTCGACTTGTTTATTCCAAGGAAAAGCAAGACAATAATACTGGCCAATACCGATGCCGACAAATATATTTCATGGCAGCACATCAACTGCAACGCCGACATAGACCACATAGTAGAGTCGGTTGCCGCCATCTTGAAAGACATGGAACACAACAATTCCGCGCAAACCGGCCTGTCGGCAAGAGAAATAGACGTGTTAAAGCTTGTCGCACAAGGATTGACTAACAAAGAAATCGCCGACAACTTGAATATAAGCGTCAACACAGTGCTTTCGCACAGAAAGAACATATCAGCCAAGCTCGGCATAAAAAGTGTCTCGGGACTTTGCGTATATGCAATGATGAATGGAATCATAAATTAAACAACATATTATGAATAGATTAACTTATTACTTATCTCTCACGCTCATTGCATTCTGCAGCTCATTCTCGATGGCTGCGGCAACCGGCGATAATGACAACGAGCAGTTTCCAATCGACACTGCCATTAGGCACGGAGTCTTGCCTAACGGGCTCACCTACTACATCATGCACAACGAGGAGCCTAAGAATCGGGCCGAATTCCACATTGCGCAAAAGGTGGGTTCTATACTTGAAGAAGAAAATCAACGAGGACTCGCACACTTCCTCGAACACATGGCGTTTAACGGCACCACACACTTCCCCGGCAAGACCATGCTCGAATACCTTCAAAACAACGGCATGCGGTTCGGATATGACATAAACGCTTATACCGGCTTCGACGAGACAGTGTACCGAGTATCTAACGTCCCGACTGAACGCGAGGCGTTGCTCGACTCCACCCTGCTTGTACTTTATGACTGGGCATGTGAAATTTCACTGCTCGACGAGGAAATCGACAAGGAGCGTGGCGTGATTCAAGAAGAATGGAGATCGCGCAACAACGCAAATTGGCGCATGTATGAAGCCGTGGTTCCCGAAATATTCCGAGGCAGTAGATATGCCAACCGCATGCCCATCGGTACAATGGACGTGGTCATGAACTTCAAGTATGACGAGTTGCGCGACTACTACCACCGTTGGTACCGTCCCGACCAGCAAGGAATAATCATAGTCGGAGACTTCGATGCCGATAAAATGGAACAAAAGGTCATCGACCTCTTCAGCAAAATAAAGATGCCGGAGAACGCGCCTGCCAGAGAATACTTCCCCGTTCCCGACCACAAAGGCATAGACTATGCTCTATATGCCGACCCAGAGGCCTCAATGACGCTGATTTATCTTTTCTTCCAGCATCCCACCACGCCAAAGGCCGAGAAGAACACCCGTGCATACTTGCGCCGTGACATAATCAACATTCTAAGCACCACCATGCTTTATGCACGATTCAACGAAATTGCCCAAAGTCCCGACGCTCCGTTTGGATATGCAGTAGGGCAAGACGGCCCGTTCTTCATTTCCTCGACAAAAGACGCATACACGCTTATTGCAATGGCAAAAGATGGCAAAACGCTTGAAACGTTCCGCACATTGCTCACCGAGGCTCAACGTCTGAACCTGCACGGATTCACGGCAAGCGAGCTTGAACGCGCCAAAGCCGACGTGAAAATGATACTCGAAAACAATTATGCCGAGCGCAACAACCGCAAGAGTCAAGCCCTCGCCGAATCCATAATCAGCACTTTCACGCAGGGCGGATACATGCCGGGAATTGAAATAGAAACCCAAGAATCATTGCAGATGCTGTCAACCATAACAGCCGAAGAAGTCTCAAACTTTATTGAGAATGTCATATCGGAAGACAACGTAAGCATCATCATCTCGGGACAGGAAAAAGAGGGCGCGGTATATCCCACAAAAGACGAGATTGTCGCAACGTTTAACGACGTTTTGTCACAAGACATCCCTGCTTATGTTGACGAAGTTGTTACGTCGCCTCTCATTTCCGACATTGCCGCTCCCGGCAAAATCGTCAAGGAAACATACGACGAAAACATAGGCATGACCGTGTGGAACTTGTCGAACGGTGCGACTGTGTATCTAAAGCCGACAGATTTCAAGAACGACGAAATAAACATGAGCGCGGTCAGCCTTGGTGGCATGTGGGCCTATGGCGGGCAATCGTCACCCGAAATCAAGCTCATGTCGGATGTCGTTGAAAGCAGCGCATTAGGCAACTTTACCCGCACCGAACTCGACAAATACTTGGCAGGAAAATATGTAGGAGCAAGATTCAGCTTGAATTCCGCAACCGAAAATATTTTGGGCAGCTGCGTAAACAAGGACTTTGAGACAATGTTACAGCTCAACTATTTGCTCTTTACAGATGTAGATAAAGACCAACAGGCTTTTGACGCACTTAAGAGCCGACTGAAGTCGCAGATAACATTGAGCAAGAACAATCCGTCATTTATTTTCAGAGACTCAATCTACGGTACTCTATACAACCATAACCCGTTGGTAAGAAACACTACCGAAGACGACCTTAACGCTCTTGACTACGACAAGTGCCTTGAACTATACCGCCAACGCGTGGCCGATGCAGGCGACTTCACGTTCTCGTTTGTCGGAAGCTTCAATATCGACAGCATCCGTCCCTATGTGGAAAGTATATCGCGTCACTCCCCGGAAACGGAAAAAAAGAAAGCATCACATACACTCTGACATGCACCGACGGCAACATATCTAACTACTTCGACCAACCGATGCTATCGCCAAAGACCAACGTGTATGTAAGTTATACCGGCAACATGGAATACTCCATGTATAACGACATGATGTTCAACCTGCTCGGCGATATCATGACAATAAAATACACCACCTCGTTGCGCGAAGAAGAAGGCGGCACATATGGAGCCGGAGTAGATGCATATTTATCGCAATTCACCGACGAATGGGCAATTTCTTACCAATTTGCCACAAATGCCGAACAACGCGACAACCTTATAAAGATAGCCGATACCGAACTTGCAAATGCAATCAAAAACGGCGTTGACGAAAGCGAATTTGCCAAAGTAAAAGAAGCCGCAATAAAGCAATACGAAATAAGCCTGCAGACCAACGACTACTGGATCAGCGTGCTCAATGACCTTGCCACAGGACAAGACAGCTACACCGGCTTTAAAGAAATGCTTCAAAACCTGACGCTTGATGAATTCAATTCTTTCATCAACCGTTTAGACATCAGCAAGAACCACATTTCGGTGGTAATGACAGGCGTTGCAAAATAACCTCGCTACAAAAACATACAAACAACCATAACAAAAACATCACGTGGTTCAAACAGTGAGCCACGTGATGTTTTTTTCTTGGCACCTTTTCAATTAGCTTGTCACAAAGACAGTGTAAAAGGATCAGCATCCATCCATGCGGGGAATTTAGTTCTAAATCGCTCAAGCTCTACACGCTCAAGCCGATAATACAGTACATTTCCTTTTTCAATCGGTATCGACTGCGGAATGCAAGCCTTGCCCTTGAAGTTATACAGAGCCGACGAGGATGATGCGTAATCAACTCCATTCGGGTCAACCCCGCTTCGATTGGCTCCGCACACATAGCTTTCGTTCTCGATTGCTCGTGACGCAAGCAGTATATTCCAAGGATGATGACGAGCCTTGGGCCAATTAGCCACCACAACCAACAAGTCATAGGCATCTTTGCCGTCAAACCTGTTCCTGCACCACACCGGGAAGCGCAAATCATAGCAAACCGCAATCTTTATGTTCCACCCCCTGAATCTCACAACAGGAGCAAAAGTCACGCCACGGCTATATATGTCGCTCTCGCCTCCCATGCGAAACAGGTGTCTTTTGTCATAAAACGTGTCATCTCCATTGGGTTCGATGAAAAAAGCCCTGTTATAGAGTTGGCTTGCCGTGTGCGCCAGAAAGCTGCCCGCAATCGCCACGTTATGCGATGCAGCCAAGCGATGAAGCGCATGAATGGTGTCTTGAGTATTCCGCTCTGCCAGTTCCTTTGCTTCTTCGTAGCTTCCGGTAATAAATCCTGTAGAAAACATCTCGGGTAACACAACAATGTCGGTATCTGTCGGCATCGCCGACATCGCATTGCCGACAATCGACAAGTTGGCCTCCTTGTCACCCCACACTATGTCATACTCTATGACTGCTATCTTAAGATTCTTGTCAAGCATTATACTTCTATTAGAAAAAAGCGTGAAAGACCCCATTTCCCGGCTGCCTTTCACGCAAAAAACCTTCGATAATTGCTATGCTGCCTGCTTATCAATTGCCGGCGGCTTTCTTATTTTCTTCTTTTTGCTCGGGAGTGAGCATGGAATTCATGTCTTCGACAATATTTTCTATATCGTCTTCAAATTCTTTCCACAGTGCGGCATAATATTCCTTAAAATACTTGCCACGCTCTTTTCTGTAAGCACCGGCATCGGCAAAGTCGCTGCACTTCTTGCCAAATTTGGTAGATACCTTGTCGATTGTTGCGGTTTGCAACAATGCTATTCGGCACACGATATTTTCAACCTTGTCTTCTTCAAGGTCGTCAAACCTCATTTTTGCTAAAAGGCATTCACCTGCGATATCACCACATGCATATCTGATAGATTCTTTAAGAGAACGTTTACTTGGCATAATTTTGTTTTTTAATTAGACGTTTCAATTATTCCGCTAAGTTAATAAATCGGCAGCCCAAAAGCAAATTACAAACATCAAAAAAATGATAACCTGTTATTGCGCCCTTTTGTGATTGCGTTCTTTCAACTGCCCGTTTAAAACGTTTCTCGTCACTCAGGAACAAATCATTAAAAGTCGATATTGTTGGCATGTATCTTCCTCGTAAGCCACATATTCATCAACGTCCATATCAATACGTCGGCCACGACTAATATGTTGATGTTTATATACTTGGAAAGCATTATGTTCAACACGCTGAAAATAGCCGATATGGTCACTATCGAAATCATTGCCGCACGCTGCTGCATGCCTATGGCAAGCAGCTTGTGGTGTATGTGACTTTTGTCGGGCAAAAACGGATTTGAACCCTTTTTTATCCTATGAATGAACACCCTTATAACGTCAAAGCATGGTATGATAAGCGGGGCAAAAGCCGTAACCATTACCTTGCCGGCCTCGCCATCGGGAATATTATCGACCGAAATCAATTTTATGGAAAAGTAACTGATTAATATGCCAATCGTTAGGCTACCGGTGTCGCCCATGAATATTTTCTTTTCACGCTCGGCATTTCCGAACACGTTATAATAAAAGAATGGGATAAGCACGCCAAATGTTGCAAAAGCTATCATGGCATGAAGATATTGATGATGAACGATAAACGCCACACCATATATGAAAATGGCCACGCTGCTCAATCCCGATGCAAGGCCATCGATACCGTCTATCAAGTTTATGGCGTTGGATATGAAAACGACAACCAAGACTGTCAATGGGTAACCGACATACTCGGGAATACCATACAAGCCAAGCAGCCCGTCTAAATTGCCAATCCACACGCCGCCACATATCAACAACACCGAACATATGATTTGGACAATGAACTTGGCACGGTACCTCACGCCTATCAAGTCGTCGGCTATGCCCACCAGATACAAAAGAAGCACGGCACAATACAAAAACAGCATTTCGGGCAGCATATAGCTAAGATCAAACGCTTCTCGCAATTGGACGTAATGACCCGTTATTATATCCACGCCCATTGCCAAAAATATAGAAAAAAATATGACCGGCTTGAAAGCTATCCCGCCTAACCGAGGGACGCTGCTATGATGTATCTTTCGAGCATCGGGCACGTCGAACAGTTTCTTGCGAAAAGAAATCAATAATATTTTAGGTATGATAATCCCACTAAATACCACTGCACAAATCAGCACTAAGGCATAATTAAAAATCCAAAATATAGACATAAGATTTCCTTAATAAATATTTACCACAACCTACTATCTCCATCAGCCACATCACAACCCGGAGCAATGGAATTACTTTTCATGACAATAGGCAAATTTTATTCATACATTTTATAAGCCACGGCGGCATCCGTTCCACAGCCGCCTGTTTCCGCTTGCAAAAATATCTAAATTTTGAACATTATCCAAAAATACGAGCCATAAAACGCCTATATGCACAGATAGGCAAGGTTAGCAAATGAATGCGCAACCCGTCATCGCAAAAATTTGGGAGCATGCAGCAACATCCCGAAGTTTATACCAAAGTTCCAATTGCCGGCAGGATAGCTCAAATAATTACAATATATGCTCAACGACGCAAACGGGAAGATATAAACCGCAGCCACTTCTCCTATATAGTCCAATCCGTCAATCCACCCGGAATATCTCGGCGTATGGTCAACGTCTTCAACCACTTTGTGCAACGGAGCAAAAGCATAAAACTCGGTACGCAGCTGCAAATTGTCGCTTATCGCCCAGACGGGCATGACACCGGCCGCGGCATATGAGTTGCTTCGGAAAGCTTCGTTGAAATAGTTGCGCGTGGATGGAACCGGCGTGAAAGCAGGCGCCTGCACCACCGAGGCCGTATAGTTGGCTCCAAGCGGACGGTTCGATACCACGGCTTCGGCTTTTAAGCCCAACTTTAGCCAGTCGGTGGCATCAAGATATTTGTCCCACCACAGGTCTCCTTCAACCCATCCGTTAGTATCTTCAATCGGAGTTGCCGAAACCGAATTTGCAAGATTCAAATATCTACTGCTGCCATAAACCCCGGCTGCTCGCAGCTTGAGCCTGCTACCCTTTGTGGGGTACAGGTCGTGATTGAGCGAATTGTTGTCAAACACTACTTCTACCTGTCCCAACTTATAACTCGCTTCATCCTGCAAAGTGCTTGAAAAATCGACAACGTTGCCGGGATAGAAGCAATCATTCAAGTACCCGTACCCAACGGCCAACTCAAATCGAGATTTCTTGCCCACGGCGACTTGATACTTCAGGCGCACATATTTCTCATAATTTATTATGAACGTGGGTAACTGATCCTCATAAAACAAGGCATCGCTTTCATAGTATTTTTGCTTCGACATAACGCCTTCTAGCTTCAGGCACGACGGCACACCCGTCTGCAAGGCAAATTTGGCTTGCAACATTCCGGCATAATAGCTCTGTCCTACCCATCCTTGCAAGCTTGCGGCAAAAGAATTATAGCTTAACGTGCTGTAATTGGCCGACAAGAAAATCATGCTGTTGGTTGAAGAACTGAGCCACCCGCCCACGCCGATTGAAAAAGGCTTCTTCAAATCGGCTCTCAATTTTAGGTCAAACATTCCACTATGGGCATCATATGTGGCTTCGGGCACGAAATCGTTCAACCGGTCGCTCGATATGGCCCTATAATATGCATTCTGCGCGTCTTCCAAATCTAACGTGTCACCCGAGCCTTTGACAAACAGGCTGCGCAGATAATCGTTCTGCCGCTTATTGCCGCCCGTGACATCCACACTTTTAAACGCGACTTGGGGCGTCTTGCTCTTGAATATCGAACGCATTAATGCCCTCGACTCCTTGCTAATGCGTTTCTCGGTTCGCCCCTTAATCGAGTCTATCATCGACAACGCCTTCTCATAGCCTCTCCAGTATATCGAATCGGCTTTAGGAAAATCTAGCAAGTTAAACCCTTTTAAAGACACGTCTATCCTGATACCCTCATCGTCGGCAATATTAGCCCCGTTGTCCTGCACCACCATGCTTTGCACCTGTTTGATAACATTATCGACATCGGTTTCATCTCCGCCGGCAGTGACATCAACTCCTATTATGAAATCGGGTGAAAATTCCTCTCTCATCACGTTGACCGGGAAATTCTCATATATACCTCCGTCGAAAACAGGTACGCTGTCGATATATTGAGGCTTGAAAACTATAGGGAAACTCATAGAGGCCCTTATGGCCACGCCAAGGCTGCCACTGCGCATGACGAGCTTGCGCTTATTAAAGACATCGGCGGCGACGCACCTGAAAGGCACATACAGATTATCGAAATTCCCTTTACACTGAGCCGTATAGGGCGAAAACAATTCCATGAATGCAAAATTCATCGGCAACGGACTGATGAGGCTTGAGGGCAAAATATTGGCCTTTACGTCCGACGAATCGCTGCCGAAATTCAAATGAAACATCGCAGGTGTCGGCTCTTTTTTGTCAAAGTAATATATCAGATTATTGTCAATCTTTCCCGTTGACCAATTCGCGAAGCCATCCGACTTAATCAAGCCAAGCATCTCCTGTGGCGTGTATCCTGCCGCATACAGCCCCCCGATGATTGCCCCCATCGAGGTGCCGGTTACGTAATCAATAGGAATGTCATTATCTTCCAATGCCTGAATCACACCAATGTGCGCAATTCCTTTCGCCCCACCGCCACTCAGCACCAGTCCGATGCTCTCGGCCAAGGCAGCTGCGGCAACAAGCAACATAACCCACAAGACAACTACACGCCTCACCATGCACAAACAAGAATTAGAAAAGTCAAGTGTTTATAAACGAATCCTTGAAGCCAAGGAAATACAGCACGCCATCGAGTCCAATCGTTGAAATACTTTGCTGGGCATTAGCCTTAACTTTCGGTTTGGCATGGTATGCGATGCCAAGCCCGGCTGTGGTGAGCATAGGCAAATCATTAGCCCCGTCGCCCACGGCTATCGTCTGGGCGATGTCCACGTTTTCGACCTGCGCCAACAATTTAAGCAGTTCGGCTTTTCTTCTGCCATCAACAATTTCACCGACATAATTCCCGGTAAGCTTGCCATCGACTATTTCAAGTTCATTGGCATATACATAGTCAATCCCATAACGCTGCTTCAGGTAATTGCCGAAATAAGTGAACCCGCCCGAAAGGATGGCAATCTTGTAACCGGTGCGCTTCAGCACCTTCATCAGCCTGTCGACACCTTCGGCTATAGGCAGATGTTCGGCAATATCTTTCATTACCGATTCGTCAAGACCCTTCAGCATGGCCACGCGGCGAGTGAAGCTCTCCCTGAAATCAATCTCGCCACGCATCGCGCTCTCGGTTATCGCCCTCACCTTGCCGCCCACTCCGGCACGCTCTGCAAGCTCGTCTATCACCTCGGTCTCGATAAGCGTCGAGTCCATATCAAAACATATCAACCGGCGACACCTGCGGAAAATGGTGTCTTCCTGCAACGACAGGTCAAAGTCGAGCCTGTTGGTTAGCTGCATAAAGGCTTGCTGCATCTTGTTTTTATCAGACGGCGTGCCTCGTACCGAAAATTCGATGCACGTCTTACCGCCCACGGCACCCTCTTCGTTGAGAGGCATGCGTCCCGTCAAGCGTTGTATCATATCGATGTTCAGCCCCTGTTCGGCCACTATAGCCGTCACCGAAGCAATCTGCTCGGCAGTAATACGCCGCCCCAAGATTGTAATTATATACCTGTTCTTGCCTTGAAGTCCCACCCATTCTTCATAATCTTCTACCGAAATGGGCGAAAACCGTATCTGCACATTCATTTCGGCGGCCTTGAAAAGCAGTTCTTTCATGATGTCGCCACTGCGGTCGCTCGTCGTCTTAAATAGCAGCCCCAACACAAGAGTGTGATGAATGTCGGCCTGACCTATATCAAGTATAGATGCGCCATACTTGCCCAGAATGGCAGTCAAGGCCGAAGTCACCCCGGGACGATCCTGTCCCGATATATTTATTTGTATAAGTTCCAGATTGTGCGACTTTGCCATATTGTCATGAACGTTTTATTGAGAAAAACCTGTCAAAATTACGCATAATTTTCTCATTTGTCATGTTTTTTCATAATTTTTCTCTCCTTCAAGAGCAATTGATTTAACAATCAAAAACATTTACCCGTTTTGTTAAAATATGCTCTAAAACATACTTGTCCGACACCAAATAAACGCCCTACAGCTCATTGTTTTAACTACTTAACTTAATAATTGTGTATTTGTTAATATACACAACACTGCCCCATTTTACAATTAACTCTTTTACAAATAATTAATCTAAACGGGTGCTTTAAAATTTTGTCCACAAAAATATTTGCACTAAATTTGCAGCGTTTTAGGTTGCCACTTTAAACGAATCGAGAGAGTGGCTTGAACGCCGAAAATCGGCGGGGGTCTTTTTCCGAGTATGCTCGCAAACCGACCTTTATTATTTACTTAAATAAGAAAGAATGAGAAAAGTTCTTTTTACTGTAATCAGTGCCGTAGTATTATTAATTGCTCCATCGGCCTATTCTCCGGCAACGGCAGATTCTCTCATCGGTGATGATGCTCCAAATTTTGCCATAGCCAACGACAGTGCATCGATTGAACTTAAGAACATGCGCGGGCGATACGTTCTGCTGTCGTTCTGGTCTTCGACCGATGCCGAATCAAGAATTGCCAATAAGGCATACAACGATTTTGCAGTATCGGGAAAGGGGAACTCGATAGAATTCGTGTCTGTAAACTTTGATCCCTCTACAATGGTTTTCAAAGAAATCATGAAAATCGACAAACTTGAGGCATCACACCTATTCCACGTTGCGAGCAATTCAACATCGGCACTGAACGAGCAATACAACCTGCGCAGCGGATACATGAGCTTGCTCATCAATCCCAAAGGCGAAGTAATCGCACAGAATCCGACTACCGAAGAAATTCAAACGTTGGTAAATGCGTAATTGCTCGACGGGCAATTGAAAATTTGGTTTATTGACTATTTTACGAAACGGAACTTGATGGCTACAGCCACCAAGTTTTTTTTTATTCAAATTATTGCTATAGGGAAAGCCCTCTCGCAAATTACGGGCCAGTCTGAAAACTTTGTTGCAGTGCCAATACAGGACCAGTCCGAAAACACTTGTTGCAGAGCAAATGCAGAGATGGCAACGGAGCTGCAATATTCGACTTAACACTTGAGGCAGATCTCAAGAAATTAAGCAACACTGCTTAACG
>CALUNI010000004.1 GCA_944321905.1 uncultured Muribaculaceae bacterium
TTGCAGTTATGCCTTTTTCGTGAGCCATCTCAGCATTGAGTTCCACGTAAGACACCCCGAGGACTGCCCTTTGTACGGTGCCATATTGCTGTATGTCTGTAACTATTTTCTTCACAAGAGCCGACGGAATGGCAAACGAACAGCCCGCATAATCACCGGTTTGTGAATATATGGCTGTATTTATGCCGACAAGCTCGCCGTTTGTATTGACCAACGCTCCGCCACTGTTACCCTTGTTTACGGCAGCATCGGTCTGTATATACGATTCTATACCCATTGGGCGGCCATGAGTTGCCGAACTTATGCTACGAGCCTTGGCGCTGACGATACCGGCAGTCACGGTAGATGTGAAGCCGAACGGGTTGCCTACGGCCAGAACCCATTCGCCCACCTTCAATGCGTCGGAATCACCAAACGGTATGGTAGGCAGATTCTCTCCGTCTATTTTAAGCAAGGCAACGTCAGACGACGCATCCGACCCCACAATCGTGGCATTATACGTACTGTTATCATTAAGCATTACCTCAAGCTTTTCGGCACCCTCTATTACGTGATTGTTAGTCACCACATATCCATCCGATGTGATTATAACGCCCGACCCCAAACCGAGAGGCTGAGGCGTAGCGTCTTCTTGCTGCCTTTGGCTGCGGCCTCCGTAACCCGGGCCGAAGAAAAATTCAAACGGGTCGATAAACTGTTGGCGCGAACTACGCGGTGTTGCATAGCTTTTGATGCACACAACTGCATTGACCGACTTTTCGGCAGCTGCCGTGAAATCGGTGTCAAACGCATTGATCGTGGCCGATGTACGCACAAACCTCCCATTACCATCAACCGTGCTGTTGCTGTTGGATATCTCATTTACGAATCTTGCATTTGCGTCATTCTCAAACGCCGAAGTGGCGAGAATGGTCACTGCCGACCCAAGTACCGATGCTCCCAATAAAAGCAGAGCAAATTTAGTTGTTTGTTTCATAATAATTTATTGTTAAATTATTTCTTGTTTTAAAATTTACTAACTTAAAAATTAACTTTTGATTCGACCGTAAAAGTATAACTTAATTCGTTTCGTTGTACACATTAACGTTCAAATTTAGAATAAATTAATATGATTGAAATACGTTTTATCACAAATTAATGCTTGTAGCCTAAAAAGCAATTAGACTTATAATTTTACCTGCAAATGATATGCCACATTTGCTTTTCTAATGCAATATGCAGCACGTAATGTCATAATTCGTCAGCCACAGCATACTCATTGCCATACCTAAAAGCTATGACAATTTACAATGTTGCAAATAATTCGTATCTTCGTACAAAATTCGATAAAGCATGAAAAAAATTAATTTCATAGTCCTCGCATTGCTGGCAGTGTCGATATATGCGCAAGCTGCTCCAAGCCAGCTAATGCGCTTCCATTGCGAAAATGACACTATTAAGATAAATCAATTGTTAAAAGAAGGATATGACAGCAAGATTGCTAATCCCAACAAATTAGTCTTGTTCTATGCCGAGAAACTAAAAGGCACTCCATACGTAGCGCATACTCTCGAAAGCGACAGTGAAATGCTTACCATAAACATAGACCAACTCGATTGCACCACCTTCGTTGAAACCCTCTATGCGCTCTCTCGCACGACCCTTAACGGACGATACTCTTGGCGCGACTTTGCCAACAACATTGAATCGATAAGGTATCGAAACGGGCAAATGGACGGATATGCGAGCCGACTGCACTATGTGAGCGACTGGATTGTGGATAATTCCCATCGCGGAAATGTTTCAGAAATCACATCATCTATTCCCGACGCAATGTATGAAATAAAGACCATCGATTACATGTCGGCACACCGCGACCTGTATCCGCAATTGGCCGACAGTGCCACTTACGCAGAATTAAAGTCTTTCGAGATAGCCTACCGAATGCACCGCTTCCCTTATATCAGAAAAAACTCGGTTGACTCGAAAAAGGTAAAAGAAAAATTGAAATCGGGAGACATAATAGCATTGGTGACAAAAACCGACGGTCTCGACGTTTCTCACATGGCAATAATCGTAGAAGATGAAAAAGGTAAATTCCACATGCTGCACGCTTCGTCGGTTGACGGAGAAATAATAATCGAAAAGGACGACCTCAAAGAAACTTTGCGGCGCAATCGCAATTGCATTGGAATACGTGTAATCAGAATAAAAAACTAACCTCTATGGAAGAAACAATTGGATGCCTGTTTGATATAGACGGGGTAATTATCGATAGCGAAACACAATATTCAATGTTTTGGGATGAGATTGAAAAAATCTACCCTACGGGAATCCCTAATTATTCCATGGTGATAAAAGGTTCAAACCTGCCATCGATATTACACAAATATTATCCCGACGAACAGGCAAGAAAAGAAATTCTGCATCGGCTTGAGATTTTCGAAGGCAGCATGCCCTTGGACATTTTCCCAGGTGTGATCGATTTCTTAGAAGAACTGAAGGCTGCAAGCATACCTTGTGTCGTCGTAACAAGCAGCACTAAAGAAAAGATGGACAGACTTTACTCGCTGCACCCCGAATTAAAGCAATATTTCGTCGGAACCATAAACGGCGACATGGTAACCCATCCCAAACCAAATCCCGAATGCTACATAAAAGGAGCAGAAATGATTGACACCGACATATTGAAATGCATAGTATTTGAAGACTCCATCAACGGCTTAAAAGCCGGCAAAGCCTCGGGAGCAAGGGTAATAGCCCTTTCCACCACCCTGCCCGAAGAGCGATTAAAAACAATGGAACCCGAAATGATAATACCATCATTTGTCGGATTCCATATATCCTCGCTATTGAAATAAAAATATCAGCACGCCTTGAAGCTCATGTCAAGCCCTTTCACCGAATGAGTCAACGCTCCCACCGAGATAAAATCGACTCCGCATTCGCCATACTCTCGCAGATTGGCAAAAGTTATGCCTCCCGACGATTCGGTCTCGTAGCGGCCTCCTACCATCTCTACGGCTTCCTTTGTCATTGCAGGCGTGAAATTGTCAAACATTATACGGTCAACACCGCCTACGCTCAGCACCTGCCGCAATTCGTCAAAATTACGCACCTCTATTTCAATCTTTAAATCCTTATTGGTGCGTTTCAAGTATTCATGCGCCTTATTGATGGCGTTTTCAATACCACCTGCAAAATCCACATGATTGTCCTTTAGCAATATCATGTCAAATAATCCTATACGGTGGTTCATTCCGCCGCCAATCTTTACAGCTTCCTTTTCAAGCAGGCGCATTCCCGGTGTCGTTTTCCTCGTGTCAAGGACTTTGGTTTTCAAGCCCTTCAACTCTTCCATATATTTATGAGTAACAGTTGCAATTCCGCTCATGCGCTGCATTATGTTGAGCATCAACCTTTCTGTCTGCAACAGCGATTGAACCTTACCCTCGACTTCAAAAGCTATGTCGCCGGGCTTCACGTGTGCACCATCGTTAATAAAGACAGTCATCTTCAAGTCTTTGTCGAAACGGTTGAATACCATGCGAGCAATTTCCACGCCGGCCAATATGCCTTCTTCCTTGATAAGAAGGTGGGACTTTCCCATTTCTTCTGCCGGTATGCAACAGAGTGTAGTATGGTCGCCATCACCTATATCCTCGGCAAACGCCAAGTCAAGCAATTCATCAATTAATTCTTCTCTCGTCTTCATTATAATTGTGATTTATATCGACAAAGATAGCGATAAAAGCCGATATTGGGAAACTTGGAGCATAATTAGTAAGGCTATTGGCACAAAACGGCAAAGCCCGGCCTAAAACTGTACATGACAAAAATCCCAACTGCACGTATTTATATCTACGCACCCGCTTTTTTTAAATGTAACGCCCTCACTTTTCAACAAATTAATTTGATCATGCCAGCTCGGCGCAGTCCGGCCTTTGCAGTTTACGACACGGTGACATGGAAGCCGAAGTTCATCCGACGCACCTTGTAACACGCGCCCAACCAATCGGGAATGCTTCGGATATCCTACCAACCAAGCTATTTGGCCATAAGTCAGCACTTTCCCTCTCGGGATAGAAGCGACTATGGCATAAACGTCGTCTCTGAATTTTTTGACATCCAACATCTCCCACGTGTATTTAAGATACCGAAGCGGCGAAAATCTATTTCTTGATTTTCACATGCATCTCGCAACGATTGCAGTCAAATTCAAGCTTCAATTCTGTTTTTCCATGACGCAATAATAATTCGCGTGGCGACTTGCGTCCTACTTCAGATTTCAAGCAAATGCCAAGTTCCCGCCTCAAGCAGTAGCGTGTGTGCATTACCACACAATCGGGACCCGTTTTGCCCCCGGCCTCCAATGCCGATGCAGTTTCTTTCACTCCGTGATCCCGATATAGCTGCCGGGCAAGTGAGTTTGCCACATTGTCGGCATACGTCAGCACACTGCTGAAACACGGAGCATCCACCTTTTCGGGCAGCCGATACCCATATCGGTAATTAATCCGTTGAACCTTGTCAAGAATCTCCAATACCTGCCGCCTTAATTTGGCCAATATAGATTGAGGGACAAACATGTTGCCGACGGTCTTCACGTTGCGGCACATGTAAACCGTGTTTCCCGTCTTTGACAAGGTATCACGCTGCCGCGCATCTTGCGGAGTTTCAGATTGCTCTATTGCAGCTTCGACACAGCAAGTGGCACTATTGCCCCTTTCGTCTTGCGCATCAAGCACGACCAAATTTTTCCTTATACGCAGGTCAAAATCCACCCATAACTTACGTTCTGACTTAGACGTGGAAATTCCATCCTCAAATTCCTTATCGAAAGTCCGATACAAAACAGTCCCTGCAGGTATATTTACTATTTGTGGCAAAAAAAGCACATTACCCTCTACCCTATTAACTCTAAATCCGGCATACTCGCCAGCCCGGTCAAAATAGCTAATCCCATCACCATTACTTATATGCAACGACGAAGATACCACTATTTTCTTCCCCTCGCATTTAACGACCTTGCCTAATCGCTCGCCAATCGACTTTGGAGTGCCAATCGATGCTATTTTCACGCCGTTGGCAAGATTTCTGGCATCAAAATAATAGTGAGTGAAACTTCGGTTGAAGCTCTTGCTTAAATTGGGAGTGAAACCACATTGCGAAATGCCATAAGATGCTCGTTCATACTTGTCGGGATTTGCCTGAATAATCTCGTCTATTGCCCGACGATAATATGCGACCACGTTTTTTACATAACCGGCATCTTTAAGCCGCCCTTCTATCTTGAACGAATCCACTCCGGCATCGACCAACTCATCAAGCCGGCGGCTGAGATTCATGTCGCGAAGCGACAGAAAGTGCTTATTCCTTACGATTACGTTCCCGTCACCGTCAACCAGATCAAAAGGCAAGCGACAAATCTGCGCACACTCGCCACGGTTGGCACTACGCCCCTTCAACACCTGACTCACTTGGCAACGTCCGCTGTAGCTGACACATAACGCACCGTGCACAAACGACTCAAGTCTCACATGCGTTTCACGCCTAACCTCTTGTATTTCTTCCTTGCTTAATTCACGAGCCAAGACAAGTTGGGAAAAGCCCAGCGATTCAAGAAACGCAGCCTTTTCGGGCGTGCGGATGTCGCATTGGGTACTGGCATGAAGTTCTATGGGTGGAATGTCCATGCGCAATATTCCCATGTCCTGAACAATCAAAGCATCCACGCCAATGCCATACAGCCGCCGTATCATCGCTTCGGCCAGGCTTAATTCGTCATCATATATGAGCGTGTTGAAAGTCACATACACTTTCACTCCAAACCGATGGGCATGTTGCACTACCCGCGCGACATCATCCATGCTGTTACAAGCCGCGCTCCGTGCCCCGAAACCCTCAGCTCCCATATACACGGCATCGGCACCACAGTTTACGGCTTCTATTGCAACATCATAATTACGTGCAGGAGCCAGCAGTTCAAGCCGTCGTTTCTTTGTCATCATACCACCACTACTTGATTTTCCTTATGTCATAAGGAGTTTCCTGATATACAAAATAGTTAAGCCAATTGGTGAACAACAGGTTGGCATGAGAACGCCACCTTACTATAGGCTTCTTTGCCGGATCGTCATCAAGATAGTAGTTATCGGGAACATGAGGCTTCAGCCCCTTTTCAAGGTCGCGATGATATTCAAAGTCGAGTGTCATAGGCGAATATTCCGAATGCCCGGTAATATAAAACTCACGTCCCCCGCGCCCCATCACCATATATATGCCGCTTTCGTTGCTCTCCGATATTATCTTTAAGTCGGCAATCGGCAATATGTCTTCCTTGTGCACCTCGCTGTAACGGCTGTGCGGAACATAAAACTCGTCATCAAACCCTCGGAATATGGGATTTCGCGGGTCGTCGATGTGATGCTTGAAAACTCCCGAAATTTTCCTGTCAAGCACATATTTCCTTACCCCGTAATGATAATACAGACCTGCAAGCGCAGCCCAACATATATAAAGAGTCGATGTGACATGAGTCCGGGCCCACGAAAATATCTCGGTCAGCTGCTGCCAATAATCGACTTCCTCAAAGTCAACCTTTTCGACAGGTGCACCGGTTATGATGAAACCGTCATAGTTATCACCTTTTATATCATCAAACTTCTTATAAAACGCCTCGATGTGTTCCCGTGGGGTGTTCTTGCTCACATGACCATCCGGCTCTATAAAATCAATCTCTATCTGTAACGGCGTGTTTGACAACAACCTAAGCAAGTCGGTCTCGGTCATTATTTTAAGAGGCATAAGGTTCAATATAGCTATTTTCAACGGCCTTATATCCTGCGACGAAGCCCGTTGCTCGTCGATGACAAAAATATTTTCATTCTTTAAAGTCTCCACAGCAGGCAGAGACGATGGTACACGAACCGGCATAAATTCCTTTCTTCATTAAAAACAAGCACAAAATTACTCAATTATACCCGTAATAAGTGTTGCACAATGCAAAAAAACTTTTGAACGGCAGCTATGCCGACTTGAACGTTCCGAAGCTCAATAGAACCATACGCAAAAAGTCCTGCGGCAACGATTGCGGCAGGACTTTTTATGAATAACTTTACAAATCAAAATTATGTACGTCGCTACTTCACAGTGGATACGTAATAGGTATAAATTCTTGAAAAAGTTAGTGTTGTTTGAAGCTTATTAGTCTCTGTTTATTCCTTTGACTGCAATATTGCGGTTTGGTTTAATGCACATCCCGAGATTTTATATTTATTAACATAAAATATCAGCCAAACAAAAATCTGAATGCTTCTTCTACTCCGCCAACTTGCACGACATTAATATTATACCTACTTAGTTCAATCCCTTTATCGTTGTTCTTTGGGATGAGAATGGTCTTGAATCCAAGTTTTTCGGCCTCGCCTATGCGCTGTTCGATACGTGTTATCTGCCTAATCTCACCCGACAGTCCGACTTCGCCCGACACGCAAGTCTCTCGCGGAATGGCAATGTCTATGTTAGACGACAATATGGAACAAATCACGGCAAGATCCATTGCAGGGTCATTAACTTTCAGACCACCGGCTATGTTCAAAAACACATCTTTCTGCGCAAGTTTGAATCCGACTTTCTTTTCAAGTACGGCAAGGAGCATGTTCATGCGCTTATAGTCAAACCCCGTTACCGACCGCTGAGCCGTGCCATATGCCGCCGTGCTTACAAGAGCCTGCACCTCTATCAGAAACGGTCTTGCGCCCTCAAGCGTCACTCCGATGCACACTCCCGCATAATTTTCAAGGTTCTGAGAAAGCAACATTTCCGACGGGTTTTTCACTTCCCGTAATCCGGTTTGTTTCATTTCATATATGCCTATTTCAGAGGTGCTGCCAAATCGGTTCTTGATTGACCGCAATATCCTGTAAAGATAATGCCTGTCGCCTTCAAATTGCAACACGGCATCCACTATATGTTCAAGTACTTTCGGCCCGGCTATGCTCCCTTCCTTGTTGATGTGTCCGATAAGGATTACGGGCGTACCAGTAGTCTTGGCAAATTTAAGCAATGCCGAAGCACACTCCCTCACTTGGGCCACACTTCCGGGAGCCGATTCCAATGTATCGGTGGCTATAGTCTGAATCGAGTCGATTATCACCAATCCAGGATTACTTGCCTCTATGCTGTCAAATATGGCTTCGAGTGAAGTTTCGCACACTATATAGCACTCGCACCCTTCGCCATAACCGCCTATGCGGTCGGCTCGCATCTTCAACTGCTGCACGCTTTCCTCGCCCGACACATACAGCACTTTGCGGCTGCGTATGCGCAATACATTTTGCAGCACCAACGTCGATTTACCTATACCCGGCTCACCGCCGACCAATATTATAGATCCGGGAACCAATCCTCCACCGAGTACGCGGTTCAGCTCACCGCTCGGCAACGGAATGCGCACCTCGGCTTCAGACTTTATTTCGGTTATCTTGACCGGAGAAACACGCTCCCTCACGCTCGGCACCGCCGCCGATTTCGACGGCTTTGCCGCTACCTTCTCCTCAACATATGTATTCCATTCTCCGCAATTAGGGCATCGCCCTATCCACTTTGGCGAATCGGCTCCGCAATTGCTGCATACATATACCGTTTTAACTTTCGTTGCCATATCTCTGTTATTTTCCGGCCAAAGCGGTTCTCCTGCGAAATTCGCCTATGGTTATTGCAGCCGCAATACCCACATTGAGCGATTCCGACGTTTGCACATTAGCCGGATATGACGGTATCCGCAACTTGACTTTCGACAATTCTGACACTGCTTGCGACATACCCCGACCTTCGTTGCCAAAAACGACGAACCCCGTTGCCGACAAATCTGTCTTATAAATATTCTTGCCATCTAACGAGGTGCCGTATATAGGCATGTCGCCATAGTTCGTAAGCAATTCGCCAAGATCGCAATATTTCACGGTAACCCGCGAAATTGCACCCATTGTGGCTTGAATCACCTTGTGATTATATACATCCACGGTATTCGGGCTGCAAAATATATTATGCACGCCAAACCAATCACACAGCCTGATAATCGTGCCCAGGTTGCCCGGATCTTGTATATTGTCAAGCACGACATTCAGTCCGGTTCTTATACTATTGTCACTTATTTCCCGCTTCGGAATGTCATATACGGCTATTACGTCTGTGGCATTCGACATTTGCGAAATGCGCTGCATCTGCTGGCTGTTGGCAAAAACTATTTTATCGAGATGGCCGCTATGCCCGTTCTCGTCATACCAAGCCTTAGTGGCGACAATCATGCGGCAATTAAAATAATCCCATGTGTCTCTCACGCACTTGGTGCCTTCGGCCACAAAACATCCTTCCTCTTCTCTTATCTTTCTACGCGATAGCGAGATGATATATTTCATCTGGCTATTGGTCAAACTTTTATACATCTTATTAAATACCTGTTAAATCATATCGGAACAACCAACATCGCCGTGTCGGAGTGAAACAGCATCTTGTGAGCCATGCTCGGGCGGAAAAGCCGGGTAAGAATATTCTTCTTCTTATTTGGAATCACTATCAAGTCGATGTTTTCATTCTTGATATACACGTCAAGATCATCCAAGAAATCCACATCTTCAATCACCTTGACCTTGAAGTCATACAACTTATAATTGCGCCTACAATATTGCAACAACGCATCAAGCCCTTCGGCTATTTCCACTTCCTTCTTTTCCACTATCGGAATAATCGTAATGTTCAGCCCTTTGTCGTTGAATATTTTGGCAAAAATGTCAAACGACAGCAAATCTTGCCTGTTAAGGTTACTAAAGAACACCACGTTTCGCATATCATGGATATGCTCTGTCGCAAAATTCTCGGGAACGGTAAATACAGGATATTTCCCGGCATCGAGTACCTCGGCCGTCACACTCCCAAGCAGGTCGGCCTCTTTTTTATTTTTACCGCGAGTTCCCATCACTATTATCGAGGGCTTTATTTCTTTCGAGTAATCGATAATTTCATTCTCCGGGACACCTTCGGTCACTATACTCGAATATTCCACATTCGGCATCTTCCCCTCTTGTATGTAACGTTTGATTGTCGCCTTGAAGTCGTTCATCCTGTCATTGGCAATCCTTTCTATCTCGGCCCTGCTTTTCACATCCTTGGGATTCTCATCATATTCGTCACTGTCAAGAGGGAAAAGACCTGCATAATGACTATCGACAAACGTGTGAAACAACAATACGTTTCCTCCCGACTTTCCGGCAAAGTCAAAACCGACCATGCAAGCCTTGAGCGAATATTCCGAAAAATCTACCGGCACCAGTACCGTGTTGCTCATTCCCGGCTCATCGCCCTGTTTTAGAATAGACGACGATTCTATGGTCTTCAACGCCAATGGCAAATCCTCTTCGTGAATGCGCACCCTTACGCCCGACGAGACCACCGGTTGTATGAGATTTACATTATGCAGTACGGTCGATATGCCTTCCTTTTCCAGCAAGGTCTTTAATATCACAGCTTTTTCATACGTGTGAATGGCGACGGTGATTAATTTCCCTCGTTTATCCATGACTTATACAATATCAGTTACGTTCGTTTTTTTATCAAAGGCAATACATCAGCCTCTCGGAAACAATACAAGACGAGGGTTTATGGAAGCCTCGCCTTGTATTGTTATGGATAAAATAATAACACGCAATGTTTATGATTCCTTTTGTTGCTTTTCGAGGATATCTATTGCCATATCATAAATTTGCGTGTCGTCCAAAATTACTATACCTCCATCGGGCCCCGGTTCGATGTGTACACCACAATTCTTACCAAAATCATAGTTGGAACCGCCGAAATAGTTTCTAACAGTCTGAACAGTAACATTCAACTTGTCGGCTATTTCACGCATCGAGCCATCGGGCAAACTGTCTTTGATTCGACGAAGTTCGTTAAAAGAAATTGTTTTTGTCATGATACTTACTATTTTAGTTGTTAATACAATTACTAATATTATTTATTTGGTATAAATTTAAGATTATTATTTTTATCTGCCAAATAAAATATCCTTTTTTTTCATTTCACTGCATAATTTATTACTGCGATTACCAAAAGCAGCAATAAATTACCTATCGTAACATATGACAACAATCGCGCGTCGCCTTGATTGGGCTGCTTGACCGAAGCCAAAGCCTTAATCCGCCATACCCGTTTGTAAAGCATATACACAATTGCTCCCAACAAGCATCCTAATAGTCCGCCACATATGATATCTCCGGGGAAATGAACCCCCAAATAAATTCGGCTGTAGGACAAGATTGCAGCCCACCCAATGATTATCCACGAAAATTTTCTCTCTCGAAATGCCAAAGCAAGAAACGTGGCGACACCAAAGGAGTTTGCCGCATGGCTGCTAACAAATCCATATTGGCCGCTACGGTAATTATTGACCACGTGGACGAGTCCTGCAAGCTCCGAGTCATGAGTAGGCCTTAATCGGCACACGGCATCCTTTATTATCCCCGAAGATATTTGATCGCACAAGGTTATGACCAATGCAATAGCCACAATCATCATGGCACCCGTTCTCCAATTCCTTCTGAAAGTGCAAAACAGCAATGCGCATATCATCGGAATCCACGCATACTTGCTTGATATAAGCCAAAACAACTCGTCAAAAAAAGCATTGTTCAAGCCATTAAGGAACAGCAATGCCGATGTATCGGCACTTTTTAGCAACTCAATCATAACTAAAATCTTACATATGGATTATAACATTTCTCGTCGCCAATCGTAGTGCTGTCGCCATGTCCCGGCAAGACAACAGTTTCATCGGGAAGCACATACAATTTATGCTTTATGCTGTCGATTATCTGCCTATGGTTGCCCCCCGGCAAGTCTGTCCTGCCTATGCTTTGACAAAACAACGTGTCACCCACAAACACCACTCCACTGTCGGCAACGTAAAAAGCCACACTGCCTCCAGTGTGTCCCGGCGTACTTAATACTTTTATTTTTTCCCCGTTAAGCTCTATTATGCTGTTTTCGTCAATGCCGATGTCGATTTTAAGCGGTTCGATGCTTACGTTAATGCCAAACATCCCGGCCTGCAATGGCAATGACGACGCAAGATGCTCGTCGGCCAAGTTGGCATATACATTGACATTATACTTGTCGGCAACGTATCGCGCCGATGCCGCATGGTCGAAATGAAGATGCGTCATCAACACCATTTTTACCGTCAATTCATTTTTTACGATAAAATCGTCAACGGCTTTGCGCTCCTCGTCATACATCATTCCGGGGTCAACAATTGCCGCATCGGTTCCATTACCGTTCCATAATATATATGTGTTTTCCCCGATTGGGTTAACTATAAACTTCGACACTTTCATATCTGTACATATATTACTTTTTTCGTTGCAAAATATTCTTCCGAAAAATAGTCTTTTATATCATTCACCATCGAAACTTTTTTATACGCGTTTATTTCCCGGCTGACATCACCGCCCTTCAGGCATATTATGCCATTGGGCAACGAATTTATACATTTGCGGGAAATAAGCTTTTTTACCAATGGCACCATGTCATTTAAATCCATCACAGCCCGGCTGACGACAAAATCAAACAGGCCTTTAACTTCACCCACATCACCGTGCTGCAGAGTGACATTCGTCAAGCCTATCTTCTGTGATATGTCTTCGGCCACTTTTATCTTCTTTCCTATCCTATCCACCAAGTGGAACTTGACATTTGGATATAATATTGCCAATGGAATCCCAGGAAAACCGCCGCCGGTACCCAAGTCGAGTATGTTGCTTCCATCCTTGAAGTCTATAAAATAAGCAATGGCCAACGAATGCAATACATGATTGACGTATAAGTTATCTATGTCCTTACGCGATATCACGTTTATTTTTTCGTTCCATTCGGGATATAATTGTCCCAGAGCCTCATACTGCGCCTTTTGCTCGGCAGTCAAGTTCTTAAAATATTTGGTAATAACCTCTATCATCTTATTAATAAAAAATTAACGATTATACAAAACCGACTTGGGCGTTATATACCCGGCAAGAGCATCATAGTCGAGCGTGATTTGCGTTTCGCCCACACTGTAACATGCGATTTCATAAGTCACGTAATTCCACGTAACACCATTCTCGTCAAAATAAAAATTGTCATTAGCCGTGATGTTGTCAAGATTAAAATATCCCAGTCCCGTAAGAGCATCTTCATCATCAACGTTCAGCTGCTTGAGTAATTTTTCTTTCAACAATTGCGACACATCTTGCAAAGCCGCTTCTTCAAAAAGATCGAATATCTCGATTTTTCTCATTGCCGATAAATCAAAATTTATATAATGGTGCATGTCAACCGTCGCTTCACCATCCTTGTTGACAACCTCGTGCTTGCAAAACGTAAGCACGCCGCCGCTATTACGAAATACCGACACATCTATGGTTGCTTTGTAATTTAAAATTTGCACGTTAGGAACGACTCCATACATGATTTCATCTTCACTCTCGCCGAATTGCCTTAAAAGCATATCACTTGCCTCAGTGAAAGCATCGTCCACAGAAATCGAATCTTGAAAAACACCAAGCACATCTTTGATATATACTCTTTGCAACTTGCGTGTCAACGAGTCGTTACCGTAATATACGGGATAATCTGCATTTATGATTGCCTCTACGCGGCAAGTTTTCCCGGTGCCGTGCCCGTAAGCCACCGAATCCGTTTTTGATATATGCTCAATTTTCGGTGTGGCAATTTCGTTTTGTTCATCACCACCATCGGCATTGCAACCCGACACTAAAAGTTGCAACACAAGGCCTACTGTTACAATGCATATAAACCGATACATGTTCACCTTATTTTTAAAGATAAAAGTAATACAAAATTATTAAACTTGAAAATTTCATTTGATAAAATATTTTTCCGAAATTCGCACAATAATTTTGTAATATGGCACAATTAGGCAAAGTAAACACTCTCAAGATTGCTCGGAAAACCGATTTCGGCTTGTACTTGGAAGATAATGATGGCAACGAAATACTATTACCTAAACGGTATGTCACAAACGACATGCAAATCGGCGACGACATCGAGGCATTCATATACAAAGACTCTGAAGACCGCATCGTAGCCACGACCGAAACACCAAAAGCGCAAGTCGGCGAATTTGCATTGCTCAAAGTTGTTGCAACAAATAAAATGGGGGCTTTCCTCGACTGGGGACTACAAAAGGATATTCTCGTGCCTTTCCGTGAACAAAAAATGAGAATGGAAATAGGCCGGTCATACGTTGTATATGTATATGTCGATTATAATTCCGACAGAATCGTCGCATCGGCCAAGCTCGACAAGTTTCTCGACAACCGCCCCGCAGAATACAACCAAGGCGATGCCGTGAACATAATCGTGGCGCAACAAACCGACCTCGGGTACAAGGTCATAATCGACAACCTGCACTCAGGCATGATTTACCACAACGAAATTTTCAAAGATTTAAAAATAGGAGACCGACTCGACGCATTTATAAAGAATGTGAGAGAAGACGGAAAAATCGATGTCACCCTTGCCGACCGTGCCGACAGGCGCACACTCGAGCTCGCCGACAAGGTACTCATGTATCTCATGAAGAACAACCGACGGATGCCCATAACCGACAAGTCTTCTCCCGAAGCAATCAAGGCCATATTTGAGTGCAGCAAAAAAGACTTCAAGAAAGCAATAGGCCACCTCTACAAGAAAAAACTAATCATGCTACTCGATACCGAGACGGTAATGGTCTAAACTCCCTCCTATTGCAGCACAAGACACGAAAAAAAAGAGCCGACCTCGAATATAGAATTTTGAGGCCGGCTTTATATTATTCAATCCACATTGTGGAGGTCATGACCCATGCGGGCTTTCTTGGTATGCATATAGAACCTGTTATACTTGTTAGGTTCTATCTCGATAGGCACATTTTCCACCACTTCAAGCCCGTAGCTTTCAAGACCTACACGCTTTACCGGGTTGTTGGTGAGCAAACGCATCTTTCTGACACCGAGCAAACGCAATATATTTGCACCTACGCCATAGTCTCGCTCATCGGGTTTAAAACCGAGATGCACATTGGCATCAACCGTGTCATACCCGTTTTCTTGCAGTTTATACGCCCTAATCTTATTCATCAGTCCTATGCCACGACCCTCTTGGTTCATATACACCACAACTCCCTTTCCGGCAGCCTCAATCTCCTTCATCGCCAAATGCAGCTGCTCGCCACACTCGCATCGCATCGAACCGAAAATATCTCCGGTGATACATGACGAGTGAACTCGCACGAGTATTGGCTCGTCGGGTTCCCACGACCCCTTAATCAAAGCTATATGCTCAAGCCCGTTAGACAATTGTTTAAACGGTATAAGGCGAAAATGTCCATATTCGGTGGGCATATCCACTTCCTCGCCTACCTCGACCACAGTCTCGGTGCGCAAGCGATATGCAATTAGATCCTTTATCGAAATGATTGGGATGCCAAATTTCTCAGAGACCTTTTTCAATTGTGGCAGCCGTGCCATTGTCCCGTCGGGATTGATAATCTCAATCAACGCGGCGGCAGGATAAAGTCCGGCAAGCTTAGTCATATCTATCGCCGCTTCGGTGTGACCTGCCCTCACAAGCACTCCTCTGTCTTGCGCCCTAAGCGGATTTATGTGTCCGGGACGGCCAAGGTCGCTCGGCTTCAGTGCCGGATTGGCAAGGGCCTTTATGGTCTCGGCGCGGTCGTGCATCGACACTCCGGTCGTGCAACCTTCAAGCAAATCCACCGTAACGGTAAACGGCGTTCCAAGCATCGAAGTGTTTTCCTCGACCTGCATGTTCAACTCCAGTTCATGGCAACGCTGAGCCGTTATCGGCGCACACAACACGCCTCGGCCCTCCCGAAGCATGAAATTGACCTTCTCTTCGGTTATCTTTTCCGCTGCTATTATAAAATCGCCTTCGTTTTCCCGGTCTTCGTCATCTACTACAATGATAAAACCTCCTGCCTTGATCTGGGCTATCGCCTCGTCAATGCTATTTAATTTTATTTCGTCGTTCATATGCGTTGCGCTATTTTCCATTTTCTCGATTAATAATATCGGCATCCTTTTCACTTGATTCATTAAGCATCACGAGCAATTCATCACACACCTTCGCCACCATCCTTATGTCGCGCTTTAGATTTTTCTGATGCATTGTTCCTATCAGATACCCTATTAGCCCAATGGGCAATACACATGCTACAATAATGCCAATCTTTTTATTCCCTACAGGATTATAAGTATATAATTGCCGAAGGATGGGGAAATCCATCAGCTTGTTTATGACAAGTGCCTGAGTGGAATTTTCCAAATATTCCACCGCGTTCTCCTCTTCTTGCGACAATTTCCTTATTACCGACTTATCATAACCCTTGGTCCAATACGAAAAATAATCTTGTCGCTTGTCGTACCTAAGGAGAAATGATTCACAATCAGACTTTAATTGCGTCAATTTCCCAATGGCAACACCTGGTACCACATCGTCCATGACGATATCTTTCATTTGTATGTGGCGCACCTGCTGCTGTCCTGTTATACGCTTGAAGAAATTAATATACGCATCCGGGTTAAACACGGCAGAGTCATTCACTGCCTTGTAAGTAAGGAATATGCCCAAAGGCAACAGAACCTCGCTACTCAACCATATGCCTTCCCACACGGACCAACGCCCGTCGCGAGCCAACTTGTAACCGGTGTTGTCGATAATATAATAAACTATGAACAAGAAAACCGATATTACTATTGGTACGCCCAGTCCACCCTTCCTTATAATAGCGCCAAGCGGGGCACCGATGAAGAAGAAAATAAGGCACGCAAACGAGAGGGTGAATTTCTTTTGCAATTCTATTTCGTGCCGACGCATCGTGGCAAGATTGTCTTCGAGCGAATAGCCCTTGAACTGCATCTCTTGCTTCAACCTTACGGCCTTGTTCTTCGCCAAATCAATTACGTTGCGCTTGTCATTCACCGACATTGAGTTTATTATGGAATCGACATCTATCGCCTTGCTCAAAGTCACTGGCGGAATGGGTTCCTCATATCTTTTATTGTCGTGGTATATTACCCTGCGCTGGGCCACGCCACACAAAGGTTCGTCGCGAAGCTTGTCGGCCAGACCGTCGCCTATCGAATCCGACCTGACCGTAAGCGAGTCTATGGTATGGCTCAACTCCTTAAAGTTTTTTCCAATGTATTGGTTGCTCATCGTCTCGTCACCCATCCTGTTGAACGTGGCATCAAACGGTATCAATATCTCCTTATGCCCAAACGACTCCCTGCGGTAAAGCATACCTGCCTTTCTGCGCGATACTGCGCTACGGTTATCTTTCAAATCTTCAAATGACTCTCCGCTGTACAACTGCAAAACCAGATGCTTCTTGTCGGTAGTCATACTTAATTTGCCAGAATCTGCCACGATTATATTGGCATAGCCATAACCGTTTGAAACGTCGTATATCATCATGCCATGCAGCATTCCCGTTTCACGATCTTTGTGCTTTACATAAAGGTTGTAACCCTCTATCTGGTCGTAAAAAGCCCCTTCGGGAATATCCAACTCGGGCGATTTCTGCCGCATGGAGAACAGCAGGCTCCACATTTTCACCTGCGCCTTGGGCAACACGTCATTTTGGAAGAAAAAAGCCCCTACCGACACAAATGTAAGAAAAATTATCAACGGGCTCATGACCTTTATCAACGACACTCCGGCCGACTTCATCGCCGTCAACTCCAAATGTTCGCCAAGGTTGCCGAATGCCATCAAAGATGCAAGCAATATCGCCAACGGAAGTGCCAAAGGCACCATTGTCAACGCAGCATAAAAGAACAATTCCCCTATCACCGCCACATCGAGCCCCTTTCCCACAAGATCGTCGATATACTTCCACAAAAACTGCATCAACACGATAAAAAGACATATAAAAAACGTCATTATAAACAATGGCAGAAACGTTTGTAACACAAACAGATATAGTCTTTTTATCTTAAACATTGAATTCCGAGCTGTTATAATTACTCGCAAAATTAGTCATTTATTCCAACTGCCACAAATTTTCACGCCACTACGCACCCCAATTGGCGCTGCAAAGATTCTACTTGATTGTACCACACGTCGCGCGACTCCTCAAGTTCACCGGGATCTGAAAAGTCTGTCACCACAAGGTCGATGCTGTCGGTGAGTTCCGACACTTCTATCCTTAGTTCAAAATAACTTTTATCTTTCTCGTCGTTCCAATGAAAGCGTATGTAGCTATAAGCTCGCATAGCCATTAGCGTGGCTTCTTGCTCGCTGCCACTCCATCCGAAAGTAAAATGCTTGCCATCCTGCTTCACCGTGTCACAGAACCAATGCTCAAGGCCGCTTGGCGTAGATAAGTAAGTCCATAGCAGCGCAATAGGAATGCCTCCCATGGGAAACTCGACGGTGAATTTAATTTTATCCATATCGTATTTTTCTCTTTATCGATTTCAGTGCGCTAAATAAACACTTTAAAACGACACTGACAATATATATCGGCAAAACTTTAACATAATTAGAACCTGTTTAATTTTTATTCCACCGACTTCGGGACATCGCCTGCAATTTACCGAAGAGCATGGCCGGCTCAGCGACGAGGCAAAATGGACCAATAGCCTTAGGCGCATCAACAACATCTGCATGTTAATCGAAATTTTTAAACCGGCTACAGATTTTTTGTTTACTTTTTCACTCTTTTTTTCCACCTCATTTAAGATTAAATTATAATTTTGTAAAAACTTAATAACTTACCATCATGGGACTATTTAACACACTCAAAGACAGGGCTGTAGCCAACAAGCAACGCATAATACTGCCGGAAGGTACGGAACCGCGCACCCTCCAAGCTGCAAATCAAGTGATTGCAGACGGCATTGCCGACATAACACTTATTGGCGACCCCAAGAAAATCATAGACGAAGCCAATGATTTGGGGCTTACTCACATTTCCGAAGCCCGAATCATCGACCCCTCAGACGAACAATTTGTCGAAAAATACGCACAGCTATTTTACGAGTTGCGTAAATCAAAAGGTATTACCATCGAAGCCGCACGAAAAACAGCACAAAATCCTCTATACCTCGGCTGCCTCATGATAAAAGCCGGAGAAGCCGACGGACAGGTGGCCGGAGCAAAGAACACGACCGGCAATGTCCTCCGTGCCGCATTCCAAGTAATAAAGACGCAACCGGGCATAAGCGTGGTATCAGGTGCATTCATCATGCTTTTGCCTGCCGGTTCGCCATACGGAACCGATGGAATACTCGTATTTGCCGATTGCGCCGTGGTTCCGGCTCCCACTGCTCCCGAATTGGCCCAAATTGCAATCGCAACCGCCAAGACGGCTCGCAACATTGCAAATATCGAGCCGCGCGTGGCAATGCTCAGCTTCTCGACCAAAGGAAGCGCCTCGCACGAAAATGTTGACAAGGTTGTCGAAGCCACTAAACTTGCAAAAGAAATCGACCCGTCGCTTGCTATCGACGGCGAGCTACAAGCCGATGCCGCACTTGTCCCTTCGGTCGGCCTAAGCAAAGCTCCGGGAAGCAACATTGCCGGACATGCCAATGTGCTTGTATTCCCGTCTCTCGACGTAGGCAACATTGCATACAAGTTAGTACAGCGCATCGGCAACGCCCAAGCCGTAGGCCCAATCCTGCAGGGACTTGCAAGGCCTGTCAACGACCTGTCGAGAGGGTGCAGCGCAGAAGACATCTACAAGACAATCATCATTACATGCAACCAGGCAATCAGCATGAAGCAATAACAATCAACCATAATTTTATTACACATCATGAATATTTTAGTGCTTAATTGCGGAAGCAGTTCCGTTAAGTACAAACTGATAGAAATCAAGTCAAACGAGACTCTGGCCGAAGGCGGCGTGGAGAAAATCGGGCTACATGACGCATTCATCAAATTCAAGACCAAAGACGGCTCAAAAAAAACCGTCAGCCTCAATATTACCGACCACAACGGTGCAATAAAGTCAATACTCGACATCCTTACAAGCAACGACTACGGATGCATCAAGTCGTTTGACGAAATAGACGCCGTGGGACACCGCGTGGTGCATGGTGGCGAAAAATTCAACAAAAGCGTTCTTATTACAAAAGAGGTAATCGACAAAATCAAAGAATGCTATTCCATTGCCCCGCTCCATAACCCCGTCAACATGGCCGGCATAGATGCGATAACAAGCATCCTTCCAAACGTGCCGCAAGTAGCTGTGTTCGACACGGCATTCCACCAGACCATGCCGCCCGAGTCTTACATGTATGCGCTTCCTTACGAATATTACGAGCGTGACGGCGTGCGCCGCTACGGCTTCCACGGAACAAGCCATAGATATGTCTCAAAGCGCGTATGCGAATTCCTCGGAGTAGATTACAACACCCAGAAAATAATAACATGCCACATAGGCAATGGCGGCAGCATCACAGCCGTAATGAACGGCAAAAGCATTGACACGTCGATGGGGCTAACCCCGGTCGAAGGCTTGATGATGGGAACCCGCTGCGGTGATGTCGATCCCGGCGCGCTTACATTCCTCATGGAGAAACACAACTTGTCGGCAGCCGAGCTACAAAACATAATAAACAAGAAAAGCGGCGTGGCCGGATTCTCGGAAATCTCTTCCGACATGCGGGAAATAGAAGCCGCCATAGCACAAGGCAACGAACGCGCAAAGCTCACGCTTAAAATGTATGAGCGGCGCATTACAAAATACATCGGGGCATATGCGGCCGAAATGGGCGGCGTTGACATAATCGTATTCACGGGCGGCGTTGGCGAAAACCAAAAAGCCACACGATACAACGTTTGCGCCACACTGGGATTCATGGGCGTCGAAATAGAAGCAGCGGTCAACGATACCGTAAGAGGCACCGAAGCTGTCATATCCACACCCGAGTCGAGAGTGAAAGTTGTAGTCATCCCCACCGACGAAGAATACATGATAGCTCGCGACACAGAGGCAATAATCGAAGGTCGTGAAATATCTTAAATGCCTGCATTGAGAATCCTTATTCCATAAAAACGAAAAGTGGCCGCATTTGAATTTTTTGATTCAAAGCGGCCACTTTAGCATAACCGCCACGTCAATCCTTGCGCAAAATCCAACCAATCATCTCATCCTGCAAGAAATTCCGACACACGACAACCCGCCAAGCCATTCATTAACACATTTTCTTAATATAAGTAAAACGCCCAAAATTGTCCGCCCCTTATTTTAATAATTAATCATTTATTGTTAACTTTGGAAAAGTATATGAACATGAACAATTGACCATAACGATTGATTATAATATGGATTGTGAAGATATTAAAGTCCCGGAAGAATTTTCAGATATATGTCCTTACGATGACAAAGATTTCCATAAAGAGATGTCTTTGCTCGTTGAAGAACCCGGATTTGAACATGCCGTGCGATTTGTAATGCCCGATGTTGATTACAAAGCCTTTTGCGGACAATTACTGCAAATCCAGAACAAACACGATTTCCAGATGCAAATCATGCTGCCATTTCTCAAAAAACTTGAGAAAGACACAACCAAGGGAATCACAGCCGGCGGGATGGAAAACATCATCGACAATACTCCAAATGTGTACATGTCAAATCACCGCGACATAGTTCTTGATGCATCGTTTTTGAACCTATGCCTGACCTTGCACGGGAAACCCACAACCGAAATCGCAATAGGAAACAACCTGCTGATATATCATTGGATATCATCACTTGTGAGACTGAACAAAAGCTTTATCGTCAAACGCGACAACAGCAAGCGACAAGCCCTGGAAGCCGCACAGCACCTGTCGGGATACATACGTTTCGCAATCGCGCAGAAACGCCAATCGATATGGATAGCCCAACGCCAAGGGAGAACCAAAGATAGCGACGACCGCACGCAGGAAAGCCTCATAAAAATGCTTGCCCTTGCAGGCAACACTGGCGACTTTGTCGGCAGCATTGCCCAATTAAACATCATGCCTGTCTCGATAAGCTATGAATATGACCCAAACGACTATTTAAAAGCAAAAGAATTTTTGTTGCGCAAAAAAGACCCGGATTTTAAAAAATCTCAACAAGACGACTTGATTAGCATGGAAACCGGCCTGCTGCAGAACAAAGGGCATCTTCACTATCATTTTTGCCCTTGTATCAACGAACAGTTGAAGGGAATACCCGGCGACTGTGACAAAAATGAGGCTGCACGCCACATTTGCAACATCATCGACAAGGCCATCCATTCTAATTATTTTATATACAAAAACAATTATATAGCATACGACATCATCAACGGCGGCACAAGGTTTGCCGACCGATATTCGACCGAGGATAAACAACATTTTGTAGAATACATCAATTCCCAAATCGGCAAGCTAAACATATCTCCCGGCGATACCGACGACCTGGAATATGTAAAGCACATGATGCTTGTCATGTATGGCAACCCGTTAACCAATCAACTTATTGCCAAGGGAATCGCTAATTGAAAAATAACGACATATGAGGATGCAATGGGTTCCGCTTATTATTGCACTTGTCTTTAATATAGCGTGTGATTACTACATATACGTCAAATTGGCAAAGTCCTTCAATAACAGATGGATCAAATTGTCACATTGTATCTTGTCGGCCCTGCTGTTTTTATATATAATCATTGCGGTAGCTTTGCCCAGACGCACAATCGACAACAACGGGTTGGTCGCAATAATGTGGATGCTTTATAGCTATTTCACTTTTTACGTTCCAAAATACATCGGAATTCTATCATATTGGATTTTGCGCATTCCTGCCGCCATAAAAAAAGTCAAGTCGAAAATCCCGGCAATAACCGCTTCTGTCATAGGACTCATAGTCTTTATCGTTATGTGGCAGGGGGCTCTTTTTACCCGATATGATTACGACATTAAAGAAGTCTCGCTTGAATTTGACAACTTGCCGGAAGAATTCGACGGATACCGCATGACGCAATTTTCCGACCTGCACCTCGGAAGTTACGCAGGCGACACTGCCTATGTATCGGAGCTTGTAAATGTCATTAACGGAATAAATTCCGACATAATTTTCTTCACTGGAGACCTTGTAAACAGGCAGACCGACGAAGCCGAACCATATGTGTCCATATTAAGCAGGCTACATGCCCACGACGGGGTACTCTCCATTCTTGGCAACCATGATTATGGCGATTATAAAGAATGGGAATCGGCCGAGGCAAAGGAACAAAACAATAAATACATGGCCGCGCTCCAAGCAAGAATGAATTGGAAGTTAATGAACAACTGCGACACTGCCATCTCCCGGGGGGATGAGTCTATCGCCATTATAGGCGTGGAAAACTGGGGCGAGCCGCCTTTTTCTCAATATGGCAAACTATCGGTCGCATATCCCGACTTAAATGACGACAAATTCAAAATACTCTTATCCCACAACCCAAAGCACTGGAGAGGCGAAGTATTGGAGCATTCAAATATCGACTTGATGCTTTCGGGGCATACTCACGCCATGCAAATAGAATTAAACCTGTTTGGATACCACATTTCTCCATCGGCATGGATATACCCCGAATGGAGCGGAGTTTATAAAGAAAACGGACAAATCCTATATGTCAATATCGGCATAGGAGAAGTGGCCATGCCAACACGCATAGGAGCCACTCCCGAAATAACCGTAATCACTTTAAGGAAAACTCAGCACAAGTGAACAGCACCAAAACAAATATCATAGCGTCGGCAACAGGCATTCCCGAAAAAGCTGTCTGCAACACCATATCGCTCCTTGAAGGCGGAGCTACCATTCCTTTCATAAGCAGATATCGCAAAGAAGCCACAGGCGGACTTGACGAGGTGCAGATTCAATCAATAGCCGAAAAAAATGCGACATTGACGGAACTCATCAAACGAAAAGAGTTCATCAAGAAAAGCATTGACGACTCGGCCGGATTGACCAAGGAACTGGCCGACAAAATAGACAACTGTTGGAGTCAGAGCGAACTTGAGGATCTGTACCTTCCCTACAAGCCAAAACGCCGCACAAGAGCCGAAGTGGCCCGAACACACGGCCTTGAACCTTTGGCTCGTATTATAATGGCCCAACATTCCGACAACATTTACGACAGGGCAAGAAAGTTCATCAATGCAGACGTAGAAAGCTCAGATGCGGCCATAAACGGAGCTTGCGACATAATAGCCGAATGGATATCTGAAAACCAACGCGCCAGAAACATGGTAAGGAATTCGTTCCAAACGTCGGCTCACATAACATCAAGCATAATCAAGGGGAAAGAAAGTGACGGAGAAAAATATAAGAACTATTTCGACTGCACCGACTTCCTACCTCGCATATCATCTTACCGGCTGCTTGCGATGTTACGCGGGCAAAAAGAAGGATTCCTTAAATTAACCATTACAAACGACGGCGAAAAAGCCGTAAACAACATAAAACGCATCTTCATCCACAATCACAATGAGGCATCTGCACTTGTGGAAGATGCCATTAACGACAGCTATAAGCGCCTCATCCGTCCATCGATAGAAACCGAATTCCTAAATCTGGCAAAAGAAAAAGCCGACAGCGAAGCAGTGGCACAATTCGCTCAAAACGTAAAACAGCTGCTCTTTGCCCCGCCTTTGTACGGGAAACGGGTATTGGCCATAGACCCGGGGTTCAGAACGGGATGCAAAGTCGTATGCCTCGACCAACAAGGCAACTTGTTACATGATTGCGTTATATTTCCCACCCCGCCACATAATGATACAAAAAACGCCGAATTAACATTGACCAAATTGGCCGACCGATTCGACATCGATGTCATATCGCTTGGGAATGGCACTGCAAGCCGGGATACCGAAATTTTTCTAAAAAACATAAAATTCAGTCGCGACATTAAGATCTGCGTGGTTAACGAAAACGGAGCATCGATATACTCTGCCTCGCAAGTCGCACGAGAAGAATTTCCCGACAAGGATGTGACAGTACGCGGTGCCGTTTCCATAGGCCGCCGGCTTCTTGACCCACTTGCCGAATTGGTAAAGATTGACCCGAAATCGATAGGCGTAGGCCAGTACCAACACGATGTTGACCAATCAAAATTAAAGAATGCCTTGACATTTGTCGTGGAAAGCTGCGTCAACAGCGTTGGAGTAAACGTCAACACTGCATCGCTGCAATTATTGTCACACGTATCGGGGTTAGGTCCGGCCTTGGCTCAAAACATTATAAAATACCGAGCCGAAAACGGAGACTTTTCTTCACGCAACGAGTTAATGAAAGTCCCGCGAATGGGAGAAAAAGCATTCAAGATGTCTGCCGGTTTTTTACGGATTCCTTCAAGCACGAATCCGCTCGACAATTCTGCCGTCCACCCCGAACGATACGCCTTGGTCAATAAAATGGCGCGAGACTGCAATTGCACCGTGTCACAACTGATAACCGACAGCAAACAAAGAGAAAAAATCGACCTTAGCAAATACGTCTCTGACGACGTGGGAATGCCGACGCTTAACGATATCATGGCCGAACTCGAGAAACCGGGACGCGACCCTCGGGCAGATTTTGCCTCGGTGGAATTTGACACAAGCATCCGCTCTATCGAAGACGTAAAAACAGGAATGGTTCTAAATGGAATAGTGACAAATATAACGCAGTTCGGCGTATTTGTCGATATAGGCATACACACCAATGGGTTAGTGCATATATCAGAGCTTAGCAACCGATACATTTCACACCCGTCAGAAGTAATCGGCATCAACGACCACGTCGTTGTAAAAGTCTTAGACATCGATATTTCAAGGAATAGAATTTCTTTAACAATGAAAGGTATATAATCATGAACTCTGTTGTTATAAGCATTGGCAGCAATAGCCGTGACAGGCAGTGGCAAGTGGAACACGCTATCGAGTGGCTGCAAAAGCATCTGAGCGCAACCACAATTTCATCCATTTATGATTCAGAAGCCGACAACCATCGCGACCCCGATTATCTGAATGCGGTAATTATCGGAGAATGTAAATATGACTTCGACACAATTTCCGCAAAAGTGAAGGAATATGAAAGCATTTGCGGACGAACGCACGCGAGTAAATTAACAGGCAACATACCCATGGACCTGGATATAGTCATTTGGAATGGCGATATTATAAGACCCACAGATTTCAATAAAGCATACTTCCAGAAAGGATGGAATGAAATTAGCAACGACTGACACTACCGATGAATAAGAATCTGCACAAATCAAATAACGGCAATGGCAAGACGTGTCTGAAATGGCTGTCGGCTATTTTCATGATTCTATCCATTGCCTATATAATCATACCCCTCGACTACGACAATTCGGCATTAGGATATATCGACGACTTCTTCATTTTCATGGCAGCATTTTGTTTTGCATTCGCCCAATATTCGCGCAAAGTAAGTCCGATAAACCGAAGACAACTTTACACGTTTTCCATCACATTTACGGTTCTTGCCATACTATGGATATTAATAATGATTTTCACCCCAGTCCTGCAACTAATATCTTAAACATGCTATAATTATGGACGCAGTAAGGATTCAAGACATCAAAAAGACATTGTATGCATACCGAAACGGGATAATAGCCGACCGGTTGCGCAATGCAGGCGACTGCCATGCGGTAATATTCGGCCTCAACATTCCACAGTTGATGAACATTGCCAATGAATTAGGCCAAAACTTAAATATAGCAAGGGAGTTATGGAATAATTCGGCTTCGAGAGAAAGCCGTCTATTGGCTCCTATGCTGTTCCCTTGCGACAACATGGACTTCGCCGAAGCCTGCAAATGGATCGAAAGCGTCGAGAATGTTGAAATAACCGATAACTTATGCCACAAACTACTTAAAAAGTTGCCTTTTGCCGAAAATCTATTCTTAAAGTATTCCTCTTCCGGCCATGATTTATTGCGATACGCCGCATTCAGGCTTGCCATGAACCTACTCAGCATTAATGCCGACTGCAACCGCGCATTGATTCTTAACTCGGCAAAACAAGAACTCGAAGCCAAGTGCCAATTGACAAAAAGGCTATGCGATGAAATAATAGAGGAAATCGAGCTCGGCCAACAAGGCTGAAATCGCACCGGGCATAAGGACACAGCTTTTTCATTCTTTTAAAGGATAGGTAACGAATTTTATTCGTAACTTCGCATTCGCTAATTTTAATGCCGAATGATTGATAAAGCTACAGTTGCCCAAATCCTTGATGCCGCCGACATCGTAGATGTGGTTTCCGATTTTGTCAGCCTTAAACGTCGTGGAGCCAACTACGTGGGTCTGTGCCCTTTCCATAATGAGAAAACTCCGTCATTCAGCGTTTCGCGAGCCAAAGGCATATGCCACTGCTTTAGTTGCGGCAAGGGAGGAAGCCCTGTCAACTTCATTATGGAGCATGAACAGCTTTCTTATTATGAAGCGCTTAAATACCTCGCAAATAAATATCACATTGAGATACACGAACGGGAACTGACCGATGCAGAAAAACTGGAACAGTCTGACCGGGAAAGCATGCTCATAATTAATGAAGCTGCAAACAAGCATTTTGAAGACAACCTGTTCAACTCGGCAGATGGCCGTAACATAGGGCTTTCTTACTTCAACGAACGAGGCTTTTCCGAACAAATCATACGGCGGTTTCACCTTGGATACTCTCTCGACAAAAGAAACGACCTGTTTGAAACATTGACGTCAAAAGGCTACAACTCTAAATACCTTTTTGAAACAGGCCTTTGCATAGCCGACGACAAAGGTTCGGGATATGACCGATTCAGAGGACGCGTAATGTTTCCCGTTCTGAATCTCGCAGGAAAAATCATTGCATTTGGCGGGCGGACTCTGAAACACGACAAAGCCAAATATGTAAATTCACCCGAGTCGCTCATATACAAAAAAAGTAATGAGCTATATGGATTGTATCAGGCAAAGCACGCAATCACCAAGCTCGACAAGTGCTTCCTTGTCGAAGGGTATGCCGATGTCATCTCAATGCATCAGTCGGGCTTTGAAAACACAGTGGCATCTTCGGGTACATCACTGACCGAAGGACAAATACGGCTCATTCACCGCTTTACCGACAACATAACCGTATTATACGATGGTGATGCCGCAGGCATTAAAGCGTCGCTACGCAGCATCGACTTGCTGCTCGCCGAGGGACTGAACATAAAAGTGCTGCTGCTACCCGACGGTGACGACCCCGACAGCTTTTCGCGAAAACATTCAACTTCCGAGATACAAAACTTTATCGACAGTCACGAAGAAGATTTCATACGTTTCAAGATCCGTATTTTGCTGCAAGGCTGCGAAAACGACCCGATTAAACGTTCTGAAGTCATTACCGACGTGATAAAATCGATATCGGTCATCCCATTCCCTATTAACAGGTCGGTTTATACGCAAGAATGCAGCCGTCTGCTTGACATAGATGAACAGGTCCTAAAAACGGCTGTCGAGAAGAACATACTCGATGCACGCAAAAAGAATTATCAGAAAGCTACAGATGCAAACATAGCCGCAGCCACGTCCATGCCGCATCCTATAGAGAATGCCGCCGATGTGGCAACCGCCCCGACCGACTCCAACAAACGACAAAACACCGAGACCGCGGCATTTGCCACATCTGAATACGATAAACTGATACATCCGCACGAAGAAAACATAATAAGGTATATCCTAAAATATGGAATGAGCGACTTCTGCGATGCCATCGACGAAAACCAGCAATCCATACGTCTGACATTGCTCGAATACATAAGAGAGGAACTTGCCATCGACGACATGAAATTCTCAAATCACACTTTCGCTATGATTTATGACATGTCGTGCAAATTAATAAGCGAATTCAAAACGTCATTGACGCAATTCTGTAGGGACATAGATACTGAATGTGACTCAATCCGTGAAAATGAAATAAGCAAGATAAGGCAGGAATGCCAAAGCCTTGATGAAATAGATCAGCGCGAAAACAAGTTAAACAACGAGATAGCGCAATACAAAGAGTCGAAGATTGTAGAATTTCGCAATAACTATCTTGAAAAAATCCTGTGTTCCTGCGAGAATGACGACATACGCAAGACTGCGCTCGAATTGGTCAGCGAGAAGCACCACCTAAGCAAGATACACACCAAATTCTACAAAATAAAAACAGAGTTTGATAGACTCGTGACTCTTATACCCGAGGCAATATACAACTGGAAATCGGCTCTAATACTTTGCCAAATCAAAGAGATACAAAAAAAACTTGACTCTATAAAAGACGACAAGGCCGAAACCGAATCGTTGCTAAAACGAATACAAGAACTTTTCGCACTAAGGTCTCAACTCGCAAAGTACCTTGGCGACAGAGTAGTAAACCCAAAGATATAACGCATATATGAACAATAACATAGACAATTTTGACCGCGACCATTTATGGCATCCATACACGTCAACCATAAATCCGTTGCCCACTTATAAAGTGGCATCTGCCAATGGCGTGAAAATAAAGCTCGAAGACGGCACCGAGCTAATCGATGGCATGTCTTCATGGTGGGCTGTCGTACACGGTTACAACCACCCTGTGCTGAATCGGGCAGCAAAGGCACAAATCGACTGCATGGCACACGTAATGTTTGGCGGACTGACGCATGAACCTGCCATAGAATTAGGGAAACTGCTTCTCTCGATTCTGCCTCCAAACATGAACAACATATTCTACGCCGATTCTGGTTCTGTTGCGGTAGAAGTGGCCATGAAGATGGCTATGCAGGCAAGCATAAGCAAGCACAAAACAACTCGTAAAACAAATTTTGTGACCATCCGCTCGGGCTACCATGGCGATACATGGAATGCCATGTCGGTATGCGACCCTGTAACCGGAATGCACAGCCTGTTTGGCCCGGCATTAAATGTAAGATATTTCGCCCCCGCCCCATCTTGCCGATTCGACGATGAATGGGACGACAACTGCACAACCGAACTCGAAGATATAATCACGACCCACCACGACGAGATAGCAGGGCTGATTCTTGAACCCATAGTACAGGGTGCCGGTGGCATGAGGTTCTATCACCCAAATTATTTAGTTAAAGCCCGGCAACTGTGCGACAAATACGACATATATTTAATCTTTGACGAAATAGCCACTGGCTTCGGCCGCACAGGCCGGTTGTTTGCATGGCAGCATGCAGGCGTAATGCCCGATATAATGTGCATAGGTAAGGCACTCACCGGAGGATACATGACAATGAGTGCCGTGGCCGCTACCCGCACCGTAGCCGACACCATATCGCTCGGCGAAGCAGGCGTAATGATGCACGGCCCCACATTCATGGGAAATCCGCTAGCATGTGCAATAGCCATAGCTTCTATCAAATTGCTACTCTCCAACGACTGGCAGGCCAAAGTAGCACACATAGAGGCATTGATGAAAAGGCTAATGGCACCGGCAAGGAACTTCAGCAATGTCGCAGATGTCAGGATTCTCGGAGCCATAGGAGTAATCGAAATGAAATCTCCCATCGACTTGGCTTCGTTCCAGGCCGAATGCGTGAAACGAGGAATATGGGTTCGACCATTTGGCCGACTTGCCTACATAATGCCACCGTTCATTATCAATGATGAGGACTTGACAACGTTAATCACACAACTATTAGAAATCATCGCCCCGGAATGAACCGTATAACCGATCATCTAAACACGCTGAAAGAACACGGCAACTATCGCAGCCTGCGTGACGATATGACCCATTCCGGGTTGACAGATTTGGCTTCAAACGACTACTTGGGGCTTGCAGGAAATGAAAATCTGCGCAACAGGTTCTTTTCGTTTTTGGAAGGCACCGACGCATCGTTGGCATCCTCGGCATCGCGGCTGCTGTCTCTGCACCAACAACCATACTCCGATCTCGAGCAATACCTTGGCAAGCTATACAATGGCCGTCATGCCCTCTTGTTTAATAGCGGATATCATGCCAACAGCGGCATAATACCGGCTATCTGCAATAAAGACACTTTAATCGTTTGTGACAGGCTTGTTCACGCAAGTATCATAGACGGAATTATATTGTCGCGGGCTAAATTCATACGTTTCAAGCATAACAACCTCGAAGATTTGCAACGAATCATCGAGTCTAACCGCACACGGCACGAAGACATATTAGTCATAACCGAATCTGTTTTCAGCATGGATGGCGACATATGCGACTTACCGAGGCTCGTAGAATTAAAAAAAGCATACCCCGAAGTGAGGCTCTATGTTGATGAAGCTCATGGCTTTGGCGTTTTCGGGAAGCAGGGACTTGGCATATGCGAGCAATACGGCCTAATCGACGACATCGATGTCATTATTGGCACACTCGGGAAAGCAGCAGCATCGATAGGCGCATTTGCCATCACCGATTACGACGTGAAAGAGTTGCTCGTCAACACGGCACGCAGTTTCATCTTCTCGACCATGCTGCCTCCTTTCAATTGCCAATGGAGCCAATTTGCAATTAAGCACATAATAGGCATGGAGGCAGAGCGAAAGCACTTGCTCGACATTTCCCATACTCTGAACGACTTTTTCCTATCGGCAGGCTTTGAGACCAACAGCCGGTCGCAAATCGTACCCCTCATAGTGCGCTCGGCCGAGAAAGCAACAGCATTGTCACAAGAGCTTTTAAACCTCGGGTACATCGCATTGCCCATACGCACCCCTACCGTCCCCGCAGGAACCGAACGGATACGGTTCAGTTTAAATTCAAGCTTATCAAACACAACTATCGACAAATTAATCGATACATTAAAAAGACTGCTATGAAATGTAGTTTCATAAAACGTGACGGCAGTGCATCTTTGGTACTATTCTTCGCAGGTTGGGGAATGGACTTAAATCCGTTTAAAGACATCGACTCAAGTTGCGACATTGCCATTATCTGGGATTACGAAGACTTTGAACTGCCGGCATCTCAATTTTATGATTATCAAAATATTTACTTGTTTGCATGGTCTTTTGGTATATTTGCGGCATCCGAGTACATACAGAGCCACCCATGCCTGCCGATAGTATTAAAAACAGCCATCAATGGGACTCAATTCCCCATCGACAACCAACGAGGCATACCGACGAACATATTCAATGCCACATGCGACAACTTGTCGGAACACTCGTTGCTAAAGTTCTACCGGCGCATATGCGCTAATTCCGAAGAATACTTGAGCTTCTTGGCACACAAGCCTGCCCGCAGCATTCAATCTTTGCACGACGAATTGGCCAACATACGCGACACATCACTTTCTTCAACCCGCCAACCTATGGTATGGGATAATGTAATCGCATCAAGGCGCGATTTGATTTTCCCGTTTGAAAACCAATTAAACGGGTGGGAAGGGCTATGTTCCAATATGGAAATTGAAGATAACGGCGCACACATGCCCCACGACTTTGAATCAATCATAAATAAAAATATAATAAACAAGCAACTCGTAAAAAAACGCTTCAGCAGCAGCTTCGACTCGGGATATGACGACAATGCTTTCATACAGCGCAAAATCGCGCAATCGTTATACCGAAAATGGAAAGCCTCTATCGGAATAAATCCCGAAGCCTCTATTCTTGAAATAGGTTGTGGGACAGGATTCCTTACCCGATTATACTCGGCCGAGGCTTATCCGTCACGACTTGTTCTTAACGACATATGCAACATACCCACAGTGACGCTGAATCTCAATATCACAAAATATGAGTTTATAGAAAATGATGCCGAGAAATTATCATTTCCCGAGAATTCATTTGATTATGTCGTATCTTCATCGGCAATACAATGGTTTGAGAATCTGCCACAGTTCTTCAACAAGCTGCATCAATGGCTAAGGCCCGGAGGGGCTATGGTCATCTCCACTTTCGGCACGGAAAACATGAAAGAAATTAAAGAACACGTCAAAATATCGCTCAATTATAAGAGTCTGAATTGGCTTGATAATGAAATAAAGCGTAACTTTGACATCGTTTTAATAAATGAAGAGTCTGAAATCATGCTTTTCGACTCTCCGCTGCAAGTATTAAAACACATACAATCGACAGGAGTTAACTCGATTGGCTCTAAAAGTGCTTCAAGCGGAACACTAAGAAGGCTTATACGAAACTATCAACCTGTCAATGGAAAATTCCAACTCACTTATAATCCGATTTATATCATAGCGACCAATAAATGACACCAAAAATTATTTTCATAAGCGGAATAGGAACAAATATAGGGAAAAGCTATGCTACCGGTTGGTTGGCAAACCAACTTATGGCGCAAGGGAAACGGGTCATAACCCAGAAATTAATCCAAACAGGAAATATCGGATTTTCTGAAGACATAGCCGTGCACCGCAAGATAATGGGCATGGAACTCGGCGAGTGTGACATGAATCACGCCTCTGCTCCGGTAATATTTTCATATCCGGCTTCTCCTCACCTTGCCGCGGCAATCGACGGCAAAACCATAGATTTTGATGCAATCAAGAATGCTACAAGCCAACTTGCATCGAGCTACGACACCGTTTTAATAGAAGGAGCCGGCGGATTGATGGTGCCGCTTACAGAAGATTACCTGACCATTGATTACATCAAAGACAACAAATATCCTGTGGCATTGGTCACAAACGGTGCGCTCGGCTCCATCAACCACACCATACTATCATTCGAAGCACTGAAATCGCGAGGAATTGATTTATTATATGTCATATATAATTCTTTTTTTGATGAAGACCCTATAATCGCCTCCGATAATAAAAAGTTTTTGGAAAAATATTTCTCGCAAAAGTCTCCGAAAACTAAATTCCAAATCTTGCCTAATTTATAAGGAATGGACCCGATGAAAATATCAATCAACAAAGAACAACTTTCAGCCCTTGACCGAGTATTCTTCAACGGGAAAATACACGTCATCGACACATTACCGAAACTGGACAAGGCTCTTGACGAGCTGAAGGCTGCCTCGACTCTCGGATTCGATACCGAGACGCGCCCATCCTTCAGAAAAGGGGTCTCGCACAATGTGGCACTTATGCAAATATCCACGCTCAACGATTGTTACCTGTTTCGCATCAATAAAATAGGCATGCCCGATTCTTTGCGCTCGTTTCTCGAAGATGCCAAAATCACAAAAGTAGGACTTTCTTTAAAAGACGACTTCGGCGTTATTCATAAAGGCTATAATGCCAATATGTCGGGTTTCATCGACCTGCAAAAGGTAGTCCCACAATACAACATAGCCGATGCAAGCCTGCAAAAGATATTTGCGATTCTTTTCGACAAACGAATATCCAAAGGGCAAAGACTTTCAAACTGGGAAGCCGACACCTTATCCGAAGCTCAACAAGAATATGCGGCAATAGATGCATGGGCTTGCTTGAAAATATACCATCATCTAATGTCCCATGCCTTCAAACCTGAAGAGTCTAAATACATAGTCAACGAAAATGAAAATTAAAAAATCCACAGCAGTCCCAATCATACTCCTAATATATCTTGCCGCAATGGCATACGTGGGGCTACCGCACCTGTATCGTGGCAGATACATGTATTATTTTGGCATCATTGCCACGACTCTTGTCATTATCATATTGTTACACTTCACATTAAAACGGCGAGAGAAAAACAAGGAGCAGAAAGAAGAAGACAAATACACAACTTATGCTGATGCCGATAAAACTAACGAAAAGAGCAAAAATAACGGCAAAATGCAAGAATAAAGTGCATATTTTACGCAATATCTTAAAAAATCTCTCAAAAAACACTTGTATTTTTAAACCTATTATATATCTTTGCATCATCAAAAAACGAATTTCTATGAGCCGATTTTTTGCATATAGCTTCTTCTTTTACTTTTATTTTATCAAAAATAAGGGCGAGGTTTTATGTGCATAATTTTCAAACATTAATGATTAACAAAATATGAAATCCCGCCGTAACAAAAAGCTACGGCGGGATTTTTTAATGAGATCACAAAATACAATGAAACGTGTAACTATTCAAGGAGAACCGGGATGCTTTCATGAAGCCGCCGCAAGGCAATATTTCAATGGGGAAGAAATAGAAATCATCCCATGCGAAACATTCGCTTCAATGTTTGACACACTTGGCAACGATGCTTCGCTAATTGGCACTCTTGCCATAGAAAATACAATAGCCGGAAGCTTGTTACAAAATCACGAATTACTTCGCAAAAGCGACTTATTGATAGTTGGCGAATACAAAATGCACATTTCTCATGTCCTCGCGTCAATGCCCGGACAATCCATAAGCGACTTAACCGAGGTTCATTCACACCCCATGGCTCTCATGCAATGCGCCCAATTCCTGCACCGTCACCCAAACTTGAAAATAGTAGAAAAAAGCGACACGGCAGGAAGCGCACAAGAGATAGCCCAAAAAAATATCATGGGCATAGGTGCGATATGCGGAGAATATGCGGCCAACCTATATGGATTGGAGATTTTGGCCAAGGACATACAAACCAACAAGCGCAATTCCACCCGTTTCTTGATTATCGCCAACCCTCTCGAAGCTCCGTATCTGGTCAAGAATGGAAAAATCAACAAAGCCTCGCTTGCTTTCACGCTGCCTCACACGCAAGGAAGCCTGTCGAAAATCCTAACAATCTTTTCATTCTACGACATCAATCTTTCCAAAATACAATCATTGCCTATTATAGGCAGGGAATGGGAATACAGGTTTTACATAAATCTCACATTTAACGACTATGCACGATACAGGCAATCGCTCGATGCTGTGAAACCACTTATAAACGAATTTAAGATACTTGGTGAATATAACGAATTTACATATGAAGACTGACACCATAAAACCCGCCGACAGGATATCTCAAGTAAAAGAGTACTATTTCTCTATGAAACTTAGAGAAATTGCACAATTAAATGCTTCGGGAGCCGACATCATTTCTCTCGGCGTGGGCGGCCCGGACCGTCCGCCACATGCCGATGTCATAGAAACATTATGCCGCGAAGCTCGACAAAACGACACTCACGGATACCAGCCATACGTCGGCATTCCCGAACTGAGGTCTGCATTTGCCGACTGGTATGCCAATTATTATGGCGTGACGCTTGACCCTTCAACCGAAATACAACCGCTGATCGGATCAAAAGAAGGCATACTGCATACTACTCTCGCTTTTGTGAATCCCGGCGACGGGGTGCTTGTGCCCAATCCTGGATATCCCACATACACATCGGTCAGCCAAATTGCAGATGCAAAAATTTATAAATACGACTTGACCGAGCAAAATAACTGGGAACCCGATTTTGAAGCCATCGAACGACTGCCACTTGACGGCATAAAGCTAATGTGGGTCAATTATCCTAACATGCCTACCGGGCATCGAGCTTCGGCAGAGCTGTTTAAGAAGCTCGTTGACTTCGGCCTCAAGCATGACATAGTTATCGTAAACGACAATCCTTACAGCTTTATCTTAAACGACAATCCCTTGAGCATTCTAAGTATCGATGGAGCCAAAGAGATTGCAATAGAGATGAATTCTTTAAGCAAGTCGCACAATATGGCGGGATGGAGAATAGCCATGATTGCCTCAAATCCACAATTCATACAATGGATATTGAGGGTTAAATCAAATATCGACTCCGGGCAGTTCAAGCCTATGATGCTTGCCGCTGCCAAGGCGTTGAAATGCGACAAGACGTGGTATGACGAGATAAATGCCGTTTATGGCCGTCGCCGTAGCATAGCCGAGCAGATTATGGCTGCATTAGGATGCACGTTCGACCCGAGCCAAGCAGGCCTGTTCTTATGGGGGAAAATTCCCGATGGCATCGATAATGCAGAATCATTGTCAGAAAAGATATTACATGACGCACGTGTATTCATCACCCCTGGATTCATTTTTGGATCTAACGGCAAACGCTACTTACGCATTTCATTATGCGCCACCGAAGAACGAATGCAAGAAGCACTCGAAAGAATAAAAAATATGAAATAAATAAGAATATGATTATGACAGACTTAAAACCTATTGTGACAATCGACCAAGTTGGTCGTCCCATTGTTATCGCAGGCCCTTGCAGTGCCGAAAGCGAAGAACAAATCCTAAACACAGCACATACCCTTGCCGAATATGGCATCAAAATATTCCGTGCCGGAATATGGAAACCGCGCACAAAACCGGGCGGATTTGAAGGCGTAGGCGAAAAAGGCCTGAACTGGCTCGTGAAGGCAAAACAAGAAACCGGAATGCTCGTTTGCACCGAAGTCGCAAACAGGGCACATGTCGAAGCGGCGCTAACGGCGGGAATCGACATTCTATGGATTGGCGCACGCACATCGGCCAACCCGTTTGCCGTACAAGAAATTGCCGACTGCATTGCAGGCCATGACATCCCTGTAATGATAAAGAACCCTGTCAACCCCGACCTTGAACTATGGATTGGAGCCATAGAACGCATTTACAATGCAGGCATACATCGCATCGCAGCCATCCACCGCGGCTTCACAGTATATGGCAAGCACCTTTACAGGAACATGCCGCAATGGCATATACCAATCGAATTGCGCAGGAGGCTGCCCGATTTGCAAATAATTTGCGATCCTTCCCACATGGGCGGCAAGCGCGAACTCATCGCCCCATTGTCTCAGCAAGCCCTCGACATGGGATTTGACGGCCTCATGATTGAATCTCATTGCGACCCCGATTGCGCTCTCAGCGACAAAAGCCAACAAATAACGCCCGAAGTGCTTAACTTCATACTTAACACCCTCGTTTTGAGAGAAACCACCCACACCACCGAGAGTCTGTCGCTCTTAAGGCAACAAATCGACCAGATTGACAACGACTTGATTGAGATTCTTTCCAAGCGCATGAGGGTCTCCCGTGAAATCGGTCAATATAAAAAGGAACACCGTATGCAAATCGTTCATACCAATCGTTACGACGATATCTTAAAATCTCGTATGAAATTTGCCGAAGAACTTGGCATGAGTGGCAGCTTCATGCGCTTGGTCGTAGAAGCCATACACGAAGAATCGGTGCGCCAGCAAATAGAAGTATTAAACAATCGAATGAAATAAACAACTCGTAATAGTATAGAAATGAAAATTCTTATCCTTGGAGCCGGGAAAATGGGGTCATTCTTCTGCGACGTGCTAAGCTTCAAGCATGAAGTGGCTGTATATGACAAAAATCTCGACCGATTAAGATTCACTTTTCACGCCTTGCGCCTCTCCTCGCTCGACGAAATCAAAGAGTTCCGTCCCGACTTGCTCATTAACGCAGTCACTGTCAAATACACAATCGACGCTTTCAACGAAGTGCTGCCTTTGTTGCCCGACGGTTGCATCATATCCGACATTGCATCGGTGAAAAATGGCTTGCAGGAATTCTATGCGGCTTGCAAGCATCCATTCGTAAGCACACACCCGATGTTTGGCCCAACATTTGCGTCACTGAGCAATCTGTCGAGTGAGAATGCAATAATTATTGCCGAGGGAGACCACCTTGGAAAGATATTTTTCAAAGACTTATACAATGAGCTGCACTTAAACATTTTTGAATACACGTTTAAGCAGCACGACGAAACCATTGCTTTTTCTTTGTCGATTCCTTTTGCCAGCACTCTCGTCTTTGCAGGCGTAATGAAACACCAAGAAGCTCCCGGCACCACATTCAAGCGGCACATGGCTATTGCACGAGGGCTTATGTCGGAAGATGATTACCTGCTGCAGGAAATATTATTTAATCCTCACACTACGGGTCAATTACAAAAAATCCAACAACAACTCGCAAAATTGCAGCAGATAGTAGAAACTAAAGACAGCCACGCTATGAAGATTTTTCTCGATGAAGTTAGGGAAAACATAAAGTAAGAACTTGTCTAGATTTTGCTCAAGCGTATTTTGAGAGTTATCCACGAGTAGGGTACTTTTTTCAAGAAGGCAAATTGTGCTTGCCAAACAGTTTCAGCACAATTTGCCTTTTTCATCGCCTCATGTATTGAATCTGTCACATAATCGTTTACGAATCAAAACATTCGCAAATATTATCGTACACCCTAAGCAAACTGCACAAACAAACCAATAAAAACATATAAAAACAGGTTAATTCAAGTGATTATATTGCCGAGTGAAACATAATTCATTAATTTTGTATGATAAAAACATATTGAAAGGGAAATAAAACCATAATTAAGAACAAATCATCAATTCTCTATAGAATGGAATCCCAAGAAAAAAAATCAAATACAAAAAAAAGAACCGGCAGACTGACAAAACGCATTATTAAAGGCATGTGGATTTCGTTTGCCACAATCATTATAGCCCTTTTCATAATATTTTGCCTGATATACAATGGCATTATCGGCTACATGCCTCCGATTGAAGAGCTTAAAAACCCAACCGACCGATATGCCACGGTGCTTTACACAGCCGACGGAGTAGAAATGGGGCGATACTATCAAAGTATGGCAAACCGTGTATTCGTTGATTTCGACGAGCTGTCGCCGCACCTCACAAACGCCCTTATAGCCACCGAAGACGAACGATTCCTAAGCCACTCCGGCATTGACTTTAAGGCTCTGCTGAGAGCCGTCGTCAAACGCGGCCTTCTCGGTCAAAAAAATGCAGGCGGTGGCAGCACCATCACACAGCAACTTGCCAAACAATTGTACTCGCCCGACTACGAGAACATGTTCCAACGCATGTTGCAAAAGCCTATAGAATGGGCCATCGCCGTAAAACTGGAACGCTACTACACCAAGGATGAAATAATCCAGATGTATTTTAATCAATTCGACTTCTTGAATAATGCCGTAGGCATAGAAAGCGCATGTTACGTTTACTTCGGCAAATCTCCGAGCGATGTGAGCATCGAAGAAGCTGCGACACTGGTAGGAATGGTGAAAAATCCATCCTTATACAACCCTGTCAGATACAATCAGCGCACACGAGAACGCAGGAATGTGGTACTTGACCAAATGTGCCGAGCCGGCATGATTACCGAAGCCGAAGCCGAAGAATTAAAAGCAAAACCACTTGTCCTCGATTATCACCGAGTGGACCACAAAGACGGCATCGCGCCTTATTTTCGAGAAGAACTACGGCGAATGCTGTCGGCAAAATATCCCGAACGCGACAACTACCCAAGTTGGAACCAACAGGCATTTGTTGACGATTCCATCGCATGGGCAAGCAATCCTTTATTTGGTTGGGTCGAAAAGAACCGAAAGCCCGACGGCTCTAAATACAATATTTATACCGATGGTTTGAAGATATATACAACCATCGACTCGCGTATGCAAGGATATGCCGAGGCCGCAGTGCTGCAACACTTGGGCAAGAGCTTGCAGCCACGATTCATAAAGGAGAAGAAAGGCACAAGCAATCCCTACACCACCAATCGTGCCGAATTATCGTTAGAGCAACGCGACAACCTCATAAAAAGAGCCGTAAGACAAAGCGAACGATATCGCGTATTAAAAATTGCAGGCTTAAGCGATGATGAGATTTTCGACAATTTCAATCAACCTCGTGAAATGCGAGTATTCTCATACGACGGAGGAACCGACACAACCATGTCGCCAATGGATTCTCTCCTTTATGCCAAATCATTTTTACGCACCGGCATGATGTCGATGGATCCAACGACAGGATATGTCAAAGCATACATAGGTGGGCCAAATTTCAAATACTTCCAATACGACATGGTGAGCCAGGGTCGCCGGCAAATCGGCTCAACCATAAAACCATTCCTCTACACCTACGCCATGGAAGAGGGATACACCCCGTGCGACGAGTTCCTAAATTCACAACCCGTATTGAAAGATGAATTAGGCCGCCCGTGGATGCCTCGCAATTCCGGACACTCTCGCATTGGAGAGATGGTAACGTTGCGTTGGGCTTTGACCAATTCCAATAACTGGATTTCGGCCCGGCTTATGGACAACCTGTCGCCGGCACAACTTGTCCGCAACATGCACAACTTCGGCATCACCAACTACCTCGACCCGGTAAAATCAATATGCCTTGGTTCTTGCGATGTCTCGGTGAAAGAAATGGTTACGGCATATAGCGCATTTGCCAACAAGGGTATGAGGGTCGATCCTGTTTTCGTAACACGCATTACCGACAATCAAGGAAATATAATAAGTGAATTTGTCCCGCAACACACCGAGTGCATCAGCGAGGAAGGATACTATAAGATTCTCTCGATTCTGCTCAATGTGGTTGATTCCGGCACAGGCAATCGTGTACGCCGCAGCCCATACAACTTGACAGCCCAAATGGGGGGGAAAACAGGTACGACCAATTTCAATTCCGACGGCTGGTTTATGGGATTCACTCCACAACTTGTCACCGGTGTATGGGTCGGTGGCGAAGAACGATACATACACTTTAACACGATGGCCAACGGACAAGGTGCAGAAATGGCATTACCCATATATGGCTTGTACATGATGAAAGTATATGCCGACTCGTCCCTGCCATATTCTCAAGATGCCAAATTTGAGTTCCCCGAAGGATTTGACCCTTGTGCGAGAGATGGCGTGGTGGGTGTTCCACTCGATCAAATAAGCGATGAGGACATCATACCAACCGAATCCATTGAAGGCGTTTTTGATTAGCATCTGCAATAATTTTTATACCGTTTTTCTACCACCATCAAGGCTGTGGATTAGCCTTGATGGTGGTTATTTTTCTTTCTTACTAAAAACTGTAATATTGGTAGCACCTGTTACATATTGCTTGTGTAACTTTACGTAACACAAAATTATGTTCGATATGAAAAAAATATCTTTATTATTCGCAGCTACCATCCTGTCATGCATGGCAACTTTTGCTCAAGGAAAAACGCTTGTGGCATACTTCTCTGCAACAGGAACCACCGAACAGGTTGCCAAGCAAATTGCGGTCGCCGTAAGTGGCGACTTGCATGAAATAACGCCAACTGTGCCATATACAAGCGACGACCTTGACTGGCACGACGACAATTCACGCAGCAGCCGGGAAATGGCCGATGCATCGAGCCGCCCTCCCATCGAGAACAATCTCCCTGGCAATGCAGGCGAATACGACACCATTTATCTTGGATATCCCATTTGGTGGAATCAAGCCCCACGGGTCATCAATTCGTTTCTTGAAACGAATAATCTCAATGGGAAAACAGTAATTCCCTTTGCCACTTCCGGTGGCAGCCCTATCGACAACTCTGTCGAAGAATTAAAAAAGACCTACCCCAACATAAAATGGAGCAAAGGCAAACTGCTTAATCATGTAACAAATAACGACATTAAAAACTGGATAAAAACATTATGAGAAAGAATTTCGGAGCAAAACCGCTGTCCTATCCCCAACCCGTACTGATAATTGCAACATACGGCGAAGATGGCACTCCCGATGCCATGAACGCAGCATGGGGCGGCATAAGTGAAATGAACCAAATCAGCATCTGCCTTAGTGCAGGACACAAAACGGTGAAAAACATCCTTAAGCGCAAAGCATTCACCGTGAGCATGGGCGAAGCAGCCCACGTCGTTGCCTGCGACTACGTTGGCATAGTATCAGGGAATAATACTCCCGACAAATTTGCCCGGGCGGGATTCCATGCCACCCCGTCACAGTTAGTCGATGCTCCGCTTATCGACGAATTATCAGTCGCCCTCGAATGCAAATTAATAGACTACAATCCCGACTCTTGCATTCTGCGTGGGGAAATAGTAAATGTAAGCGTTGACGAACGAGTACTGGATGCCGACGGACATGTTGACCCAATCAAGGTTGGCCCAATCACATTCGATCCGTTCAACAACACCTATCTTGCCATCGGCTCAAAAGTGGCCGACGCATTCTCTGCAGGCAAGCAACTGAAGTAACACACGTCGGTGACGCACCGTGCGTGCTTTGGGAACGATGCACGGTACACAGCAGCTGTTTCTATATGATGTCTCTTGTCGCAGGGATACTCAATAAATATCATAAAATCAGCCAACTAATTCACACATAAAGTATTGCGAATTAGTTGGCTTTTTGTATCTTTAGGTATTCGTCCGCAAATAAGGTTTGACGGCAAAAACCGTGGCGGGAATTATTCACTACTACGTATGGTAAAAATAACATCAATTCATTGATTTACACATTGATTCATAGACATTTTTAAAGCTTTTCAGTCAACATCTTAAAACATCTTAACGCTATAACAACAAAAAAGCAGCATACCCATGCGCGTGGATTATGCACATGGGTATGCTTGTCTTATTTAAACCCAAGAATTTAATCTTCGATTAATTGCTTGCCTGTCATTTCAGCCGGTTGTGGCAATCCCATTATATGCAACAATGTAGGAGCCACGTCGGCAAGTATGCCGTTTTGTATCTTGGCATGGGCATTTTCGGTCACATACACACACGGCACCGGATTGAGCGAGTGTGCAGTGTTTGGAGTACCGTCAGCATTGATAGCGTGGTCGGCATTGCCATGGTCGGCGATTATAATCACCTCATACCCGTGTTGCTTTGCGGCCTCAACGGTATCCTTTACGCAGGCATCGATTGTTATGACGGCTTTCTCGATAGCCTCATATACACCTGTATGCCCCACCATGTCACCATTGGCATAATTCACCACAATAAAGTCATACTTTTCAGTATCGATTGCCTCAACAAGCTTGTCTTTCACCTCATACGCACTCATCTCGGGCTTCAAGTCATAAGTGGCAACCTTTGGCGATGGAACCAATATGCGGTCTTCACCCTCGTATGGAGCTTCGCGGCCGCCGTTGAAGAAGAATGTAACGTGGGCATACTTTTCGGTCTCGGCTATGTGCAACTGCTTCTTGTGTAGCGAAGACAGATACTCGCCAAGCGTATTTTTCACGTTCTCCTTGTCAAAGAGTATATGCACGCCCTTGAACGAAGCATCATAAGGAGTCATGCAGTAATATTGCAAGTCCTTGATTGTGGTCATGCCTTGCTCGGGCATGTCTTGCTGTGTAAGGACGGTAGTTATCTCCTTGGCGCGGTCGTTACGGTAGTTGAAGAATATAACCACGTCGCCTTCCTTGATGCGGCCATCGACGTTGGCATTCACGATAGGCTTGATAAACTCGTCGGTTACGTCGTTGTCATACGACTCCTGCATGGCAGCCACCATGTCGTCGGCTTTCTCGCCGATGCCGTTAACGAGTTGGTCATAAGCAATCTTTATGCGATCCCAACGCTTGTCGCGATCCATGGCATAATAACGGCCTATTATCGAAGCCACCACGCCTGCGCTCTTCTTGCAATGTTCTTGCAAGTCGCTTATGAACCCCTTTCCACTCTTGGGATCTGTGTCACGGCCATCCATAAAACAGTGCAGATACACATTCTTCAACTCATATTTCTTGGCAATGTCACACAATGCAAGTATGTGTTCAAACGAGCTGTGTACGCCACCGGTCGATGTTAAGCCCATGAAGTGCATTCCTTTGCCGGTCTTTTGCGCATAAGAGAATGCCGACTTTACCTCGGGATTTTCAAGTATCGACCCGTCTTTTATGGATTTATTGATTTTAACCAAGTCTTGGTACACTACCCGGCCGGCACCTATGTTCAAGTGCCCTACTTCCGAGTTTCCCATTTGGCCGTCGGGCAGACCCACATTCTCGCCACTTGCCTGAAGTTGCGAATGCGGATACTTTGCCAACAAGCTGTCCCAATAAGGAGTTGGAGTGCTGTAAATCACATCCGACTTGGAATGGTCGCCAATACCCCAACCATCCAAAATCATCAACAATGCTTTTTTTGCCATATATATAATTATTTTAGTGTAATTTTCCCGATTACAAAATTAATACTAATTCGGCTATTTCGTCCCTACGGCACTTCAAAATTTCACGGCCTTGCGACGTTTCACTCGCCATATTCTTCCAAATACAATTTACATGCCATTTCAAGTTCGGCATACCATTCTGCGCCAAAACGGCGTATCAGCGGCTCGCGCAAGAACTGGTAAAGCCTCACTCCCTTTGCCCTGCCAAGCACCTCGGCAGCCTTGCATATTTTCCACCTGTGATAAGATACCGCAGTAAACGAGGGATAACTCTTTAAACGCAACGGATACAAGTGGCACGAAACAGGCTTATAAAAGTCTATGCGCCCCTCCTTGTAAGCTTTCTCGAAAGCACACAGGCACATCCCGTTCTTGCCGTAGCACGAAAACACGCAATTCTTGCCATCGATGATTTGGGTAACAAGGTCACCCTCTTCATCTACATACCCCACCCCGTTTTCCTTAATTTCGGCTTGCGCACGTGGCAGCAAATCATCCCACACCCGAGGCAACACCTCTTTTATTTTCTCATACTCTTCACTTGTAATAGGCGCACCGGCATCGCCCTCGATGCAACACTCTCCAAGGCAGGCATCGAGGTCGCATAAGAAAAATTTCTCGACGATATCGAGACTGACTATGGTATCTTTTATCTGTAACATCACTTCTTCCTCGTCCACAAAGTCTATACTATTATTGTGTTTACAATTATTCAACGGCATATTATCTGCATCACATACTCGCCAATTAACAATGCCGATGATTTTGCAAAATTACGAAAAAAGCGACACCACCACAATCAGATACTACCACTTCGTTCATTTCTAAAAAATTGGTTAATTTTGCACACGAAACGATTAGGCAACAAATCTCATGGCAAAATCAGCAAAAATAAGCTTGGTAGCCAAGCAATACATCTTCCCATTTGTATTAATAACTATGCTTTTCTTCCTGTGGGGCGGGGCGCGTGCGGTAATGGACGTGCTTAACAAGCATTTTCAACTCACAATGGACGTGTCAAAGACCCACTCAGCCTTGATGCAGGCAGTGGTGTACGGGGCATACTTCCTAATGGCTCTGCCTGCCGGAATGATGATACGCCGCCTCGGCACACGCATAGGGGTGATTATGGGGCTTCTGCTATTCGGTGGCGGCTCGTTACTGTTCCTACCCATTAGCGACAACGTGGTGTTTGAATATGTGCTGCTGCCTCTGTTCATCATAGGCTGCGGATTAGTGATACTCGAAACCGCGGCCAATCCATACGTGACATTGCTCGGAGACCCGCAAACATCGGCAGGACGGCTAAACCTGGCACAGTCGTTTAACGGACTCGGAAGCATAATGGGTGTGCTGCTCGGAGGCCAGTTTTTCTTTGCCGAGCGGGAAGGCGAAGTGGCCGACATCGCAGTGCCATATTCAATAATAGGAATTATAGTGCTTGCCGTGGCACTATGCTTTACACGCATAAAGCTGCCAGAATTAGTTACAGCCGAAAACGACAACCTTCACGGGCAAGACACTCGTTCAAGGCTGGGTGGATACTTTTTCTTCGGCTTTGTCGCGCTCATCTGTTACGAGATATCTGAGATATCAATCAACACGTTTTTTATCAACTACATGACCGATGACGGTTTCCTGTCGCCCAATACGGCATCATTGCTGCTGTCGATTGGCGGACTTGGCCTTTTCATGATAGGACGATTTGCAGGCAGCGCATTAATGAGCCGCATCCGTTCTGAAAAGATACTGTTGATTTGTGCCGTCGGCACTACTTTAATGATGCTGCTCGCCATGTCTCCTCTGGGCTTGGTGTCGAAATGCGCCGTAATCGTGTGCTACGTGTTTGAAAGCATAATGTTCCCCACCATATTTGCGCTGTCGATTGCCCGGCTCGGCAAGCTCACCGAACGGGCATCATCCATATTGATGATGAGCGTGGTGGGAGGCGCAATAGGTCCGCTTGCAATGGGATGGGTAGGAGACAATTTCTCAATCACGGCCGCATTTGCCGTGCCGCTTGTGGGATTCGTGGTAGTTCTTGCTTTTGCATTGCATTCATTTTTAAAATCGACAAAGCGGGCATGAAAATACTACTTCTCGCCGTGGGCAAGACTTCCACAAGATTCCTTTCTGATGGCATTAGCGAATACTGCAAACGGCTCGCACGATACATCCCTTTTGAAATCAAATGCGTCAATGACGCAAAAAGCACACGCAACCTCAGCGAATCACAACAAAAGCAGAAAGAGGGAAGCTCGATACTTGCGGCACTGTCGCCACAAGACTATGTGGTGCTGCTCGATGAGCATGGACGAGAATTCACTTCAAAAGAATTTGCCGCCTACATAGGCCGTAAAATGCAGACGGTTCCAAAGCAACTGGTATTTGTTATCGGCGGGCCATACGGCTTTTCCGAAGATGTCGCTGCTCGTTCCAACGAAAAAATATCCCTGTCAAAAATGACATTCTCCCACGAAATGGTGCGGTTGTTCTTTACCGAACAGCTATATCGGGCAATGACAATCATCAACAACGAACCCTACCACCACGAATAGCAGGATACCCACGTCACACATACATCAATTCCCGCATTATCATGTCTGATAACATAACACCCTTACGGCTCAAGCGATAACGACTGCCATCGCACTCCATCAGCCCGGAATCGACAAAACGCTTGACTACGCTCATAAAATAGTCATAAAAAGGTATGCCATAAGCGCCACGCAAAGCGCCGGCATCGATACCCTTACTCGTGCGCAAGCGCAGCATGACCTCCTCGTCATACCGCTCACACAAACTCAGTTCCTCGCCTACGGCAACGGCCTTCCCGCAGGCAATTCCGTCGATATACGATTTGATGCTGTCGGGATTGTAATACCGCACCCCGCCGGCATAGCTGTGAGCCGATGCGCCAAGTCCCAAATAAGGAGTCTTGTCCCAATAGCTCGAATTATGCCTCGAATATTGTCCGGGCAACGCAAAGTTAGATATCTCGTAATGCTCGTATCCGTTATCTTCAAGTACGCGAGCCATCAACTCATACATTTTCACACACGTCTCATCGCCCACCTCCTGTATGAGATGACTGCGCAACATTCGATACAGCCTGGTGCCTTCCTCGTAACTCAAGCTATAACACGATATATGACTTGGCCTTAACCTCATGGCCATATCCAACGATTGTCTCCACGACTGCAGCGTTTGCCCCGGAATGCCGTAAATAAGGTCTATGCTCACGTTTGATATGCCGTTTGAAATTATCGATTCATAAGCGTCAACGGCTCGCATGGCATCGTGCCTGCGGTTGAGAAACCTCAATTCCGAATCAATGAAACTTTGCACCCCCATGCTCACCCTGTTAATGCCCAAATCGACATACGCCCTTACGACCTCGCCCGACACATCGTCGGGATTGACTTCGATAGTGAACTCTTCGACCGCCGACAAGTCAAATGCGGATCGCAACCCATCTACCATACGCGACAATTGCCCTACCGACAGCAACGATGGCGTGCCTCCGCCAATATAAACTGTCCTAACCGCCTCGCCTTGCAATGCACCGCCACGAACAATTGCCTCGCGACACACGGCACCCACATACTCGTCAATGATTCCCGGCTTCGCTGCTATCGAATAAAAGTCGCAATATATGCACTTTTTCTTGCAAAACGGTATATGAACATAGATTCCTGCCATACGTGATATGATATAAACCCAAAACGGCCATTAGACCGCAAATATTTGTTTTGGAAATGCTTCTTATGGCAATTTTGGAACAAAAATGCCCGACTTTTGATGCCGGGCATTTAACTCATTTCTTCAATTCCCCTTCGATTATCGCAATATCCTCGCGCAACTGCTTTTCTAATGCCATCCGCTGTTCTATGCTGCTGCACGCATATAGCACCGTGGCGTGGTTTCTCGACAACCTTACGCCTATGTTGGTCGATGACATCGGAGTGAATTTCTTGGCAAGATACATCACGACTTGCCGGGCATCGGATATTTCGCGCTTCCTCGACTTGCTATACAGCAAGTCGGTATCTATATTATAGTAACCACACACCGTCTCGGCAATCAAGTCAAACGTGACTTGCCGTTTCGACACCTTTACAGCATTAGACATCACTGCACGAGCCAAGTCCATCGAGATTTCCTGATTGAGCATCGTTGCATGTGCAAGCAACGACACCACTATGCCTTCAAGCTCGCGAATGCTATCGGTTACATTGGCCGCGATATAATCGAGGATCTCGGCAGGAATCGACAAGCCGTCTTGTCGCGCCCGCATGGCAAGCACCTCACGCCGCAGCTCATAATCGGGTGCGCCCAGTTCCACTGTCATGCCCCACTTGAATCGCGACATCAGCCGTGGCACCATGCCATCCATGTCAACCGGGCGGCAATCGCTCGACATGATAAGCTGCTTCTGATTCTGGTGCAGATGATTAAATATGTGGAAAAAAGTGTTCTGTGTGGCGGTTTTTCCCGCAAGGTCCTGAATGTCGTCAATTATTAGCACGTCTATGCTCTGGTAAAAATTGATAAATTCATTGACCTTGTTATTCCTCACGGCCGTTGTGTATTGGCTCTCAAATACCCTTGCCGTAATATACAGCACACGGCTGCGCGGATTCACCTCTTTCGACTTTATGCCGATTGCTTCGATTAGGTGGGTCTTGCCCACACCCGTCGGGCCAAACACAAACAATGGGTTGAACGTCTTGCAACGCGGGTCGTTGGCAATAGCCTTGCCAATGCTCACTGCGAGCTTGTTGCTCACGCTGTCGCAATAATTCTCGAAAGTATATTTAGGGTTCAACTGCGGGTCGATGTCGCCATAGTCCACCTTGTGGAAAGGATTGACCACTTGCTGCTGCGACCGCTCTAACTTGTTCTCGATAATGGGACTCTTCTTTGGACTCTCG
>CALUNI010000005.1 GCA_944321905.1 uncultured Muribaculaceae bacterium
AGTTAGAAAAAGTGTATGGCTGGTTGGGAATGCGTTGTCCGTAGGTCTCGCTTGCCTGCATCGAGTTTCCGGCTCGATAACGCTCGTCGTCCCGGGCGTTGATATTGTTGAATGTGCCGCCAATACTTAGCCAACGGTCAAAACTGTAACGTGCCGACAGGTTGAACCCCTTAGTTTTCACCCGGCCATGGTTTTCGTAAATGCCATACGCCATTCCGCCTATGGCATCAAGGCCACGCTTGATATAGTCTTTGGTGTCACGATAGATCAAGCTGCCCTCTACATATAATCCATGCTTTCCGAAATTCCTGCTATAGCTTAAATTGAGATTCACGTTGTCGCTGTTCTCGGGGCGCAAATCGGCTTTTCCCGCTTCAAGGTCCTCGTCGCCAAATAGCTCGTCGTTGGTGGGCAGGCGGTAAGCCTTTTCATACGACAACTTGGCTTGCAGTCCGTTGACGATAAAATAAGTTCCGGCAGCTCCATATCCAAATGCGCTCACCGCTCGCGACTCGTTCACGTAATCGCCTACGCCGTCGGTACTATGCGACACCGGCCCTTGGTTGAATTGGTTGTAATATTTGCCAAATGCCGTCACGTTCCATTGCTCGGTTGGCATTAAGCGGTATGAAATGCCCGTTACATTCTTGCGGGTAATTTTTGGTATGCTGAAGTCTGAAATTTTTGATCCGCCGTCAACCCTCGAACGAGTCGTGCGCTTAAAAGAGCTGAACACATGATTAAAAGTAACAGCATGAGCCGAGCCAATGCGGTAGTTGGCCGTAAATGTCGCATTCCAGTTGGTATTTTTTGATTCGTTGTCTTGAAACGACTGCTCGCCGCGCGAACCCGTGTATTTGCGTTCACCAAGCCAATTGTATTTATATGCCGCCGTGTCGATGTTCTGCGTTAGATTATGGTTGTAATTGGCCGTGAGCAACACATCAAGACCTTTTACCATCAAGTCACGCTTGCTATATTCGAGCGATGGTACAAGTGAGTGTCCCTTTCTGTGCTTTTTGCCAAACACGATGTATTGGTAAACGCCGGTCTGTATATCCTTATAGAAATTGGAATAAGTGAACCCCATCATAAGCCTGTCGGCCCAAGGCTTTCCTGTAATGCCAATCTTGCCCATCAGTGCTTCGTTGTGAAACGTGTCGTTGAAGCGGCGCACATGGTAAATTTTTGTGCGATCGGTAGTCTCGGTGATTCCGTCATCACTAAATTCAGTTATATAATTGTCGATATGGTAGTCGTTGTCCGAGTAATTCTGAAATGCGTTGATTTCATACGTCAGCCCGCTGTCGAAGCTTTGTCCGAAATGGACATACGACTTGTGTGTGTTGAACGAGCCGTAAGAGTAAGATGCATCGACAAACCAATTGCGGCGTTGCTTGTTTGTGACAATGTTAATTACTCCGCCAAGCGCGTCGGTGCCAAAGCCTACAGGCACTACGCCTTTGTACACCTCTATGCGTTCGGCAAAATTCACAGGAATATTGTTAAGGTCGAGAGCCTGCCCGGTGCCTTCTTGCGGAACGCCGTCGATGAATACTTTCACATGATTTCCACTGAAGCCGTCAAGCATCAGCTGCATGTCGGAGCCAACGCCGCCGGTTTCCCGAATTTTCATTCCCGGCAGCTGCTTCAAAGCCTCGCTTATGTTTTTTGTCGTGTTCTTCATCTCGCGGGTATCTATGGCTACGGCGTTATAAGCCGACCGTTGTACCCGTCTTACGCCCGATGCCTCCACTACGACTTCATCGAGTTGCTGCGACCGGGGCGATATTTTAATATTCTGTTCCGTGTGCGTGTCATTGGGAAGAACCACTTTTTTCTCGGATGAGTCGAACCCGACGGCCGAAACCGTGAGCAGATATTCTCCGGCAGGAGCCTTGATGCGGTATTTGCCATCTTCATCGGTGGCGCAACCGTAATTTGTGCCTTTTAGGTAAACCGTTGCAAAATTTACAGCTTCATCCCCTTCGGACGAGGTAACTTTTCCAGTTATAATTGAGTGTTCGCCTTTATGGTGGTGCCGGGCCACAATCGATATGGAAGTAAAAAATGATATGATAACTGTCAGCGCAAATGTGATTATTCTCATCTGAAATGTATTAAAATTTACCGATGCAAAGGTAGGCGGTCACGCCAGTCCCCACAATCGCCTTTTTGGGGTAAATTTTAGGTCGTGGGACTATCACAATCACTATTAATAGGTACTATCTCGATTTGCATGGCTGCGACCGATAAATAAAATGGGAATAATCTTAATATGATTGACAGGGTGTTTATTTTTCCGTAAAAAGGATACAAACGCAGAGGATATGTTTACTTCATTGCCTTTCGCGCTAATGTATCTTTGCAGCACTAACAAATACATAAAACGCACAAGCGATGAATGGCATTTTTGAAAAAGACCTTTCCGGCGCAATGGTTTCGCCGGATGATATCGGTTACGATCAACTAATCAGCACGATCTTCGACACTATGAAGACGGCTGCGGAAATGAATGCGAAAGGGTGGCTTTCGTCCGAAGAGGTACGTGACTATCTGCGTCGCATCACGGGCAGGGAAATTGATCCAAGCACCACGCTGTTGCCTCCGTTCTATGTGGACTATGGCAGGAACATACGTATTGGTAAAGGATGTTGGATTCAACAGGGATGCACTTTCTTTGATCGTGGTGGAATAACTATCGGCGATGGCGTATTCATTGCCCCTAAAGTAAACCTAATTACCATAAACCATGATCCGAATCCCGATAACCGCAGTGCGACTTATGGTCGCCCGATAGTGATAGAGGATAAAGTGTGGATAGGTATCAATGCCACTGTACTGCCCGGTGTACGCATCGGTTACGGCTCCATTGTCGGTGCCAACAGTGTGGTGACGCGCGATGTTCCGCCTATGACTGTGGTTGGTGGCAATCCGGCGAAATTCATCAAGAGAATAGAAATTAAAAAAGAAGCATAATAATATAAAAAAGAGAATGGAAACGAATCTTTCTTACGACATGTACGTCCCTACCCGTGTGATGTTCGGGGCAGGGATGCTGAACAAGCTGAGTGAACAACCGATGCCGGGCAAACGCGCCCTCATTATTATCTCTAACGGGAAATCGACTCGCGCCAACGGCTATCTTTCGCGCACAGAAGAACAGCTGCACAAGGCTGGCGTGGAGACAGTGGTGTTTGACGGAGTGATGCCGAATCCTACCGTTGGCAATGTCAATGCCGGAGCGAAAGTAGCCCGTGAGAATGGCTGCGACTTCCTTGTAGCACTGGGAGGCGGTAGCGTGATGGACTGCTCGAAAGCCATCGCCGTAATGGCAACCAATGAAGGCGAATTGTGGGACTATGTGCCCATCGGCTCCGGCAAGGGACATCCGATTTCTGTCAATCCGCTGCCCATCGTCGCCATCACCACCACGGCAGGCACAGGTTCCGAGACAGACAGTTCGGGAGTCATTACCAAAGAGGACACCTTCGAGAAAGCGTTTGTGGGCGATGCATCTCTGTTCCCCGTCCTCTCTATCGTGGACCCGGAACTGATGGCAAGCGTACCTCCGACATTTACGGCCTATCAAGGTTTTGATGCCTTGTTCCACGGCACGGAAGGTTACATCGCTCGTGGCGCAAACCTAATGAGTGACATGTATGCCTTGACCGCCATCGAGAATCTCGCCAAGTATCTGCCCCGAGCCGTGAAGGACGGCAAGGATATGGAAGCACGCACCCATGTGGCATGGGGCAATACCTTGTCGGGTGTGGTGATGTGCCTCACGCTCATAACCAGCGAACACGCACTTGAACACGCCCTCTCCGCCTACCATCCGGCATTGCCCCACGGTGCAGGCTTGATTATGGTCAGCAAGGCATATTACAAATACTTCATCGAGCATCACGCCTGCGACGACCGTTTCATTCGCATGGCTCAGGCGATGGGAATGCCGGAGGCAACGAAGCCCGAAGACTTCCTTACCGCCCTCACCCGCTTGCAGGAGGCTTGTGGCGTGGCCGACCTAAAGATGTCGGACTACGGCATCACGCCCGACGAGTTTGAGACGCTGATGCGCAACGCTCGCGAAGTGATGGGCGTAATGTTTACCAGCGACCGCGTGCAGATGACAGACGAGGATATTGTAAACATATATAGGGAATCGTATAAATAACATATTCTTTGTCAAAAAAAACTTTAGAGACAGTGTTTGTCGGTTCTTGACGAATACTGTCTCTTTAAAAGTAATAAGTTATGAAAGAATCGTTGCTAATTCTGTCGCTGTTTCTGTTGTCTGCTTTTGCAGTGGTAGCCCAGACTCAGCACGAAATGTCAAACAATTCCAATAGGACTAATATGGAAAACAAAACAATCAGACTGACTATCGAAGGCGGCAAGGCTTTCACTGCTACTTTGGTGGATAATTCGTCCACGCAGGCATTGGTGGAATATCTTGCCAAAGGGAACATAACCGTGAAAATGGAAGATTATGCCAACATGGAGAAAGTCGGCTCGCTCGGCATCCGTCTCCCTCGTAATGATAAGCAGACCACAACCCGGCCGGGCGACATCATCCTTTACCAAGGGCATAACCTTGTCATATATTACGACACAAATTCATGGAACTTTACTCGCTTGGGAAAAATAGACAGTGTCTCGCAAGCCGACTTGAAGGATGCATTGGGCAAAGGTGATGTAACTGTCACACTCTCATTGGATTGATTAGGAAACTTGTCAGTCTTGTCGATTTATGCAATATTGATAATACAGGATGCGTCTCGGCAATGCAAGAACAAATCGAGCTTTGTTTTTGCATTGCACTCGGCTTTCGCTATATTTTGATAATATAGGATGCGCCTCGGCAATGACAAAAACAAATCGAGCTTTGTTTTTTTGCATTGCACTCGGCTTTCGCTATATTTTGATAATATAGGATGCGCCTCGGCAATGACAAAAACAAATCGAGCTTTGTTTTTTTGCATTGCACTCGGCTTTCGCTATATTTGCACGAATTTTAGAGTAAAGAATGGTGACAAACATTATTGATATTGAGAAAAGTCAACGAAGCCAGGTGCTAATCGACAAGCTTCTGGAAATATGGAAAGCATCTGTTCGGGCAAGCCATCATTTCTTGACCGAAACTGACATTGCCAGGTTGACTCCGCAAGCCGAAGGAGCATTGCGGTACATTGAAACTTTATGGGTAATGGAAGACGGCAACTGCCCCGTTGGATTTATGGGTGTGCAAGAACGCAAGATTGAGATGCTGTTTCTCCATCCCGACTATTTTCGCAAGGGATTGGGGAAGATGCTTGTGGGACGTGCGTTCCGTGATTTGGACGTAGAATATGTAGATGTCAATGAACAGAATTCCAATGCCAAGGAGTTTTACGAGCGTATGGGGTTCAAGACCTTTAAGCGCAACGAATGCGACAGCGAGGGCAATCCTTTCCCTATCTTAGAGATGAGAAGATAGCTTTTCCATAATCCGTTGTTGTTTTGATGATGTCGCCAAAATAGTTGTGCGACATGTATTGTTTGTTGGTGCAATGCTGCTTAAGTTTCGATGCTATATTGGCTTTAAAATTGGTGCTTTTGCAAGTATTAAACTATAAGGGAGATAATGGGCATGTGGAAATATTATGCTCTGTTATCGGCATTTTTTGCCGCGCTTACCGCCATCTTTGCCAAAGTGGGAGTCAAGGATGTCAATTCAGATCTGGCAACCGCCATACGTACCACTTTGGTTCTTTGCATTACATGGGGCATCGTGTTGTTTGGCTCGCATGTGGGTGAGATAAAAGAGATTCCGCGCCATTCTTGGCTGTTCCTTTTATTGAGCGGTGCGGCAACGGGCCTGTCATGGCTGTTTTATTTCAAGGCATTGCAGACGGGTGACGTGTCTCGTGTGGCTCCGATTGACAAGTTGAGCGTTGTTATCACCATCTGTCTGTCGTTCCTGTTTTTGAAAGAAGCAGTCAGCTTGCGTGTGGTGATAGGTGCGTTGTTGATTACGGCAGGCAGCATCGTGATGATAATAAAATAATATGCGGTATAAAACTGGCGAATAATCAGTAAATCAGTTACAAACGTCTGTAAACGAGTTACATGTTTTCCCCTCAATGCATCTATCTTTGCATTGTACAAAAACAAGGGATAAGGTGGAACGACGTGAATTCTTGAAAAAGTCTGCACTGGCGGCCTTGTGTACGGTTGTTGCCGGTGCAGGGTTGGCACACGCTTTCGACCATATTAGTAATAACAAATTAAATACGGCCAAGATGAAGATAGTGGTATTGACGGGCAGTCCCCGTAAAAATGGCAATTCTGCTTATTTGGCGGAGCAGTTCATTAAAGGAGCAGAAGAAAGGGGACACGAGGTGTTTCGTTTCGATTGTGCATTCAAGCAGGTGGAGCTGTGTCGCGCCTGCAACCGTTGCGGCATGGACGGGCCTTGTATTTTCAACGACGACTTTCAGGAACTCCGTCCGCACTTGATAGATGCGGATATGGTGGTATTTGCCACGCCGATGTATTACTTCGGCATTTCGGCGCAGATGAAACGTGTGATAGATCGTTTTTATGCCATAAACGGGCAGATAAAGGGCGCACGGAAGAAAGCCGCTTTTCTAATGACTTATGCCGATACCGCTAAGAAAGAAGCGGAACCGATGCTGGTGCATTACCATACGCTGATGGATTATCTCGGTTGGACAAGCGTGGGCGAAGTGGTGGCTTCGGGCGTATGGACGGCGGGCAGCGTCAGGAATACGGATTATCCGCAGCAAGCCTACCAGTTGGGCAAGAACTTATAATCATTTATCAGTGAGCGAGATGAAAAAAGTAATAGGAATCATCGCCCTCGTGTTGGCAGGAAGCCTGTCAGCGACGGCACAAACGACAGATAATATGGATAGAACCGAAGCGTGCAAGCAGAATTATCACATCCTGTTCGGTGGTGAGGCACTTACCGGGCAGGGTACGGACCCGGAAATGATGGACATCCTCCAGAAGTTTATTTTCGGCGAGGTATTTCAAACAGGCAAATTGACGCTGAAGCAACGCGAGATGATTACCTGTATCACCCTTGCCACGATGCAGACGCTCCCACAACTGAAAGCCCACGCAGAGGCGGCACTTAATGTTGGTGTCGCGCCCGAAGAATTGCGCGAGGTGGTATATCTCACCGCTTCGTTTATTGGTTTCCCCAAGATGTTGAATGCAATGACCGTTGTGAATGAGGTGTTCAAGGAGCGTGGCATAAGCCTGCCGTTGGAAAAGCAAGGCGTGGTGACTGAGGAAACACGCCACGACACAGGCAAGGCTATTCAAGACAAGCTTTATCCCGGCGGCATCGCATCGGTAATGGAAGGTTTGCCCGGCGGCATGGGTAAGGATGTGGAGTCGTTCCTTACAGATTATTTTTTCGGGGAGATATACAGCCGTGGCGCACTCGATTTGCAGACGCGAGAGTTGCTTGGCTACTGCGTATTGGCCACTTTGGAAGCCGAAAGCCAACTTCATTCGCACTATCACGGTAACATCAACGTGGGCAATACGCCGGAGATGTTGACTGCTGCCGTCATCCAGTGCCTGCCTTACATCGGCTTCCCCGCCGCCATCAAGGCGTTGCACATTATCAAGCAAGAATATGACAAGCCGGTTTCTGCCGCAAATAACTTGGTGCGCATGTCAAAGATTACCGTTGACCCGGCTCGGTTGGAAGCCTACAACGCTTTCTTGAAAGAGGAAATCGAAGCCTCGATGCGGTTGGAACCGGGCGTGCTGGTACTCTATGCCACCGCCGAAAAGGATGCGCCGCACAAAGTGACCATCCTTGAAATTTATGCCGACCGTGCCGCCTACGAAAGGCATCTGCAAACGCCGCACTTCCAAAAGTACAAACAAGGTACGCTCTCTATGGTGAAGGAACTGGAACTGGTGGACGTGAAGCCGCTGATACCGGGACTGAAAATCAAGTGACATCTGAGCGTGTCATTGCCGGGCGCAATAAACCCAAAACGGTCATTAGACCGCAAATATTTGTTTTAAAAATGTTTCTATGCCGCTTTTTAGTTTCTGTCGGCAGGTTTTCAAGGTACAAACCTTGACATAGCCCGCTATGCCTGTGGCTCGTGCCTTGAAAACCTGCTTGACATAATCCCAAGAATCACCATAAAATCTAATGACCGATTTGGGATAAAAAATGCGGCTTTATTTTTGCCGCATTTTTATTGCGAGGTTCTAAGAAATATCTTATATTGTAAGCAATAAAAAAAATTGTGTTTTATCTCAAAATAGCGTGGCTCGGCAATTCGGTAAAATCATTCAAGCTGATTTGCAATTACGCTTACCTTGCACTATCTTTGCATAAGATAGGCTGCATCTCGGCATAACGCCACAAGCAAGCATGAACGTTCTGCTCCCACCTTGCATTATCTTTGCATGTGAATAGGCTGCATCTCGGCATAATGCCACAAGCAGGCTTGTGCGTCCTGCTCTCGATTTGCGCTATCTTTGTTGCTGAACATATAGTTTTTGGTAGAGACGCATGGATTTAATCCTATACATAATATTGCGGGGATTTGCAATCGGCGTATTGGTGTCGGCACCAATGGGACCCGTGGGAGTGTTGTGTATCCAACGGACATTGAACAAGGGGCGTTGGGCCGGCTTTTATACCGGACTCGGTGCAGCCGTGTCTGATTCGTTGTATTCGTTGCTTGCCGGCTTGGGGCTGTCTATTGTGATAGACTTCATTGAGACCAACCAGAATCCACTACAAATAGCGGGTAGCATAGTGCTACTCGTGTTTGCCATTTACCTGTTAAGGCGTAACCCTGTGCGGATGCTGAAAAAGCTGAAAGACAAGAAACGGAATTATATACAAGACATGGTTACGGGATTCTTGTTTACAGTGTCCAACCCACTTATATTGTTCCTTATAATAGGCTTGTTTGCCAGGTTTAACTTCATGCTGCCCGAATATCATTATTATCATTACCTGTTAGGGTATTTGTTTATATTCGTTGGCGCAATATCATGGTGGTTTGTGATAACATTGTTCGTGGATGCAGTAAGGGCTCATTTCAACCTGCGCAGCATGTGGCTCGTAAACCGCATTATAGGTGTTATAATTCTGATAATGTCGATAGTGGGACTTGTCATGGGTGTAGGAAATTACTTGTTATAAAAATACAATAAATCAAGGAGTTGGTAGTATGGAAAGCGTGAAAGAAATAGGTGTGAAGTATTTTCCCGAATTGAACGACATGAAAATAGAGGAAGTCGGCGACTTCTTGTGGCTTGAGGCAGAGAAGAACTCTATTGCCTGTCGCAATTGGGCCGCTGATTATCCCTATCATCCTGTTACGGTTTTTACAATAGGTAGGTCGGACAGCGCCATTTTTATCGATTTTTTTGTTCGTGGAAATTATTTGCGTGCAGTAAATTACAAGAACAATTCTCCTGTGGCCGAAGACAGTTGCGTGGAATTTTTTATGAAACTGCCAGGCAGCGACGAGTATTGGAATTTCGAGTTTAACTGTATAGGCACTGTGAATGCGTCGCATCGAGTTGAACGAGCCAATCCGACAAGGCTTACCGACGATGAAATATCCACCATACGCCGCTATCCATCGTGTGGCACACGTCCTTTTGAGGAAATGGAAGGCATATTCGCATGGAACTTGACAGTGGCGATACCATTTTCATTGGTGGGAATAGATCCCGGTAATTTGCCACAATACATATTGGGCAATTTCTACAAGTGCGGAGCAAAGATGAGCCTGCCTCATTATGTGAGCTGGGCGCCAATCGACACTCCTGCTCCCGATTTCCACCGTCCGGAATTTTTTGGCAAAATCAATTTTGAGTAGCTTCGGTTTCTGTCGGCTTGGGAGTCTCTTCTTCGGTTACGGTTACGCTGCATGTAGAACTCATGTTTTCGCATGTAACAGTTATGTCGGCCATGCCTGTAGCGTTTGTCACTATTTTGCCGGAATCACTCACGGCCACTATCGCATCGTCGCTGCTGCTCCATGCTACTTGAATCAGGTTGGGATCGTTGAAGTCTCCGCCTTCATATACGATTGAAAATGTCATTTGCACTGTGTCGCCTACGGTTGTCGTCAGTTGGGCGGGGCATATTTCCAGATAGGTAACCTTGAAATCGCTGTTGCACGAAAACAGCAATAAAAGCAGAGAAATTATTGATATGGCGAAAAACGACTTCTTCATTGTGTGGATATAATTAACGAATGCAAATTTAGGCAAAGTCGAGTGTAATGCAAAACAAAGCAAGTGTTGTTTTTTGCATTGTCGCGATGAGTTCTAAAATATGCAAATAATTTTGCAATTTGAACTTTTCGTTGCGACAAATCAAGGTAATTAATGTTGTAAAGCATCAATGCAATAAATCGTAATAAATTTTCGTTTTGGAAAACATTTTTAAACTGTGTGGTCGGTATGTTGCTGTAAATCAACTGTTTAATTTTTTTATTGGAAAACATTTGAAAAAAATCAAATGTTGCAGTACTCGGTTTGTGTAATTGTACTATCTTTGTGGCACGAAAACTTTATTACAAAATCTTATTACCAGTCATGGAAAAAAAAACTTATACTTACGAGCAGGCGTTTGCTGCCGCTAAGGACTATTTCAAAGGCGATGAACTTGCCGCACGTGTGTGGGCAAGCAAGTATGCCTTAAAAGACTCGTATGGCAATATATATGAGTTGACTCCCGATGACATGCATCATCGTCTTGCATCGGAATTGGCGCGTATTGAAAAAAAGTATCCCAATCCGATGTCGGAAGAAGAGATCTTCTTTCTATTGAAAGATTTTAAATACATTGTTCCGCAAGGAAGTCCCATGGCCGGTATAGGAAACCATTATCAATTGGGATCTTTGTCTAATTGCTTCGTAGTGGGGCTTGACGGCAATCCCGACTCTTATGGCGGCATAATAAAGATTGACGAGGAGCAGGTTCAGCTCATGAAGCGTCGTGGCGGGGTAGGTCACGACTTGTCGCACATACGTCCAAAAGGTTCGCCGGTCAAGAACTCGGCACTCACATCTACCGGGCTTGTGCCGTTTATGGAGCGTTATTCCAACTCCACGCGCGAAGTTGCGCAGGATGGCCGCCGTGGGGCATTGATGTTGACTGTCAGCATAAAGCATCCCGATTCGGAGGCGTTCATCGATGCAAAAATGACCGAGGGACGTGTGACGGGCGCCAATGTGTCGGTGCGAATAGATGACGAGTTTATGAATGCTGCTGTAAATGGCGAAAAGTATGTCCAGAAGTATCCTGTCGATTCTGATACTCCTAAGTATAAAAAAGAGATTGACGCCTCGCAGATGTGGCACAAGATAGTGCATAATGCATGGAAAAGTGCTGAGCCGGGCGTGTTGTTCTGGGATACGATAATAAGGGAGTCGTTGCCCGATTGCTATGCCGACTTGGGCTTTAGGACAATCTCCACCAATCCTTGTGGAGAGATACCTTTGTGCCCTTATGACAGTTGCCGTCTCCTTGCAATCAACTTGTATTCATATGTGAAGAACCCGTTCACGCGTGAGGCTGCGTTTGATTACGAGTTGTTTAAAAAACATGTTGCCTGTGCCCAACGGTTGATGGATGACATCATCGACCTTGAAATGGAAAAAATAGACAAGATTATAAACAAGATAGACAGCGACCCCGAGACCATGGAGGTCAAGGAGACCGAGTTGCACCTATGGGAGAAAATAAAGGAAAAGACGCTGAAAGGACGGCGCACCGGCGTAGGTACTACCGGTGAAGGCGACATGATTGCGGCAATGGGGCTTGTGTATGGCAGCGACGCTGCCACCGACTTCTCGGAATCGGTACATAAGGCGCTTGCCATTGCAGCTTACGGTTCGTCGGTGGTCATGGCCAAGGAACGCGGTGCTTTTGAAATATATGATTCTGAAAGGGAGCGCAACAATCCGTTTGTGAATCGCTTGAAGAATGCCGACCCCGGGCTGTATGAAGAAATGGAGAAGTATGGTCGCCGAAACATAGCGTGCCTCACCATCGCTCCGACTGGTACCACGAGCATAATGACGCAAACGACATCGGGCATAGAGCCTGTATTTTTGCCCGTATATAAGCGCCGCCGCAAGGTGAATCCCAATGACCCCGACGTGAGAATTGACTATACCGACGAGACGGGTGACAGCTTTGAAGAATATATAGTATATCACCACAAGTTTGTCACGTGGATGAAGACTACAGGCATTGAGGTGAAGAATAATTACACACAAGAAGAGCTTGATGCCATAGTTGCACGGTCGCCTTATTACAAGGCAACGTCAAACGACATAGACTGGCTTGCAAAGGTAAGAATGCAGGGACGCATACAGAAGTGGGTTGACCATTCGATAAGCGTTACCATCAATTTGCCGAGCGACGTATCCGAAGAGTTGGTCAACGAATTGTATGTTGAGGCATGGCGGTGTGGATGCAAGGGTTGCACCGTTTATCGCGACGGGTCTCGTTCGGGCGTGCTGCTTTCAACAAAGAGCGAGGCAAAGAAAGGGCATTATATTGCCGACGAGGAGCATATATTGAAGCGTCCAATTGAATTGGAAGCCGATGTGGTTAGATTCCAGAACAACAAGGAAAAATGGATTGCCTTCATTGGCCTCATCAACGACCGCCCGTATGAGATATTTACCGGACTTGCCGATGACGAGGAAGGCATATTCTGCCCGAAGTCGGTAACCAAAGGTAAGATTATCAAAGCCGTAGATGAGCATGGAAATAAGCGCTATGACTTCCAGTTTATCAATAAACGCGGGTACAAGACCACTATCGAGGGTTTGTCGGAGAAGTTCAATCCCGAATTCTGGAACTATGCCAAGCTCATATCGGGCGTGTTGCGTTACGGGATGCCAATCGACCAGGTTATAAAGTTGATAGGCAGCCTTGAATTAGACAACCAGTCGATCAACACGTGGAAGATGGGCGTGGAGCGAGCATTGAAAAAGTATATGCCCAATGGCTTCAAGGCAAACGGACAAAAATGTCCTAAATGCGGTCAAGAGACATTGGTTTATCAAGAAGGTTGCTTGATATGTACCTCGTGCGGCACATCGAAATGTGGATAATTTTGCAAGCATAAGGCCAAGACGGCTTGAATGTTTAAAACATAAAAAAATGAATCCGGGCAGCTTTTGAGCTTAAAGCTGCTCGGATTTTTCTTATAATGCGAATTATTGTTAAAACAGATAACGAGTTTTTATAAATATTTGGATATTCATGGTACATGGCATAAAAATCACTAACTTAGCTATAAAATATTACGCCATGAATGTGTCTATTTCGGAATTGGCTTTTATCGTGTTTGCCGTTATATACTTCATAACGGTTTTGAGCATTATTGGCGTAGTAATTTCAGAGAATCGCAATCCCGTAAAATCGTTGGCATGGATAACTGTACTCTTGTTGTTGCCTATAATCGGATTGGGACTTTATGCGTTTTTTGGGCGCAGCATGAGAAGCAAGCGGCTGATATCGAAGAAAAACAAGAAGAAGCTGCGCAAGATAGAACCGTTTAGAATTATCGACGAAACCCGTCTTCCTCTAAGCAGGGAAAGTCAACAAGAAATAAGGCTTGCGATGTCGCTTACGGGAGCCAGATATTTTCCGGCCAACAAGATTGACGTTTATACCGATTGCGGTAAATTGTTTGAACAGTTCAAACGTGATATTTCGGCAGCCAAGCATTACATACACATACAGTTCTATATTTTTGAGGACGACAAACTCGGACACGAAATTCGCGACTTGCTCGTGGCCAAGGCGAGCGAGGGTGTCAAGGTGCGTGTAATATATGACCATGTTGGTTCGTTTAAGGCAAAAGAAAGTTTCTTTGCCGATATGCGAATGCGTGGGGTGACGGCACTGCCATTTATGAAAGTAACTTTCCCTCAATTGGCACAAAGGATTAATTGGCGCAATCATAGGAAGATATCTATAATCGACGGGGTTTATGGATATATAGGAGGCATGAATATCGCCGACCGTTACGTGGAAGGCTTGAGTTTCGGGCGGTGGCGCGACACGCACGTGAGGATAACGGGGCCGGCTGTTGCCGGCTTGCAGTATAATTTTGCTGTTGACTGGAATTTCATGGGACAGCCATTGTTGGGCGAAAGTACCAAACATTATAATGTGCCGGATGATGCCGAGGTGGGAGTGCAAATAGTTTCGAGCGGCCCCACCAGCCCGTGGGGACACATATTAATGTTGTTTTTGAAAGTAATAGGTAACGCAAAGAAGCGCATATACATCCAGACCCCATACTTCCTGCCGACCGAAAGTTTGCTCAAAGCTCTACAAGCCGCAGCTCTTGCAAAGGTCGATGTGAGAATAATGATACCTCGCAGGTCAGACTCGTGGATGTTGAGGCTTGCGTCGTTTTCCTACGTGTCGGAATGCTTGAAGGCCGGAATAAAAATCTATTTGTTCAACGATGGGATGCTGCATGCAAAAACGTTGTTGGTCGATGACGAGTTTTTCACGACCGGTTCTACGAATTTCGATTTCCGCAGTTTCGAGCATAATTTTGAATGTAATGTCCTTGTTTACAATCAAGCCGTGAATAAGCAAATGGCGGATGTGTTTATCAACGACCAAAGGTGCTGTCTGAGGGTATTGCCGAGCATATGGCGGAATCGCCCTGTTTATGAGAAGTGCTGCGAGTCATTGGTTCGTCTGTTAAGTCCTGTACTTTAAAGCACTGTATTATGAGAGCTTATGTTAGGCGTGTCGTTGTTTTGTTTATGGTATTTGCTGTTTCTGTAAATGCGCATGGCGAGTCGGCCGGGTATTATCCCGAGGCTTTAAACGGGCTGTCGGGAAAGGATTTGCTTGAGGCTTTAAGAGTTGTCATACGCAGTCGCCGGAATATGATGCCGCAGTTTGACGAAAGCATGCTTTGGGAATGGATGGAAAATGCCGACAGACGTGGCAACGGTACGGTGTGGGACATGTTTTCGCCAAGCGAAGTATCGTATCCCGGAGGGGGAAGAGTCCCTGCGGGCATGACGTATTGCTACATTGCCTGTCCCGAATGGTCGGGGTGTGGCTACGATTGCGACATTGCGCTTGACCTTCACAATCTGTTCCCTTGCGATGCCGAAGTGGCACGTTTAAAGGGGAGCTTGGTGCCGTGGACTGTAGTTGCAGCCGACTATGATAATGGTATGCTTAAAATAGGTTCTGGCGACTTGGCCGGGACAAAAATCGGGGCATATGAACCCGGTGACAATTATAAAGGAGACGTGGCGCGAGTCGTGTTGTATGTGGCTGCATGTTACGGTGGTGAGTTTGCTTGGCAAGATCAGTCGTGGAATTTGTTTAGTGACGGTTCGTTCCCTGTACTGAATGACATATCGGCTTCTTTGATGCTCTCATGGCATAAGCTTGACCCGGTGGACGAAAAGGAAAAAGAACGTAACGAAGCCATATACGAGGCACAGCATAACAGGAATCCTTTTGTTGACATGCCGGAGATTGCTGATTATATTTGGGGCAGCTTGTCGGGCGAGTCCTTTCACTTTGGCGGTAGCGGCACCGTTGGTGAGGACTACTTGAAGGCATCGTATGGCATTGATGAACGGGTATGGTTGCGCAGCAGGTTTGTGCCGGATGATGCCACATGGAGCGTTGGTGGCGAGGTTGTGCCGGGACTCTATATTGAAGCGTCCGAACTCGGTGTGGGATTGCATGAATTGCGGTTTTCATCGGCGACAAGCCACGGCAAGGTAATTATAGAAGTAAAGGAATGAAGAGTGGCGTTTTAAGCGTTTTGTTGTTTTGCGTTTTGCTGTGTTCTTGTGGCAGAGATGTGGATAATCCCACTCCTGTTGCCGATTTTTCATTGTCTCGTCGCCATGTCGATATTCAGCCGGGAGACACGGCCGAAATATTCGTTTCAGGCGATTTGGAGTTTGCGGTAAAAAGTATGAATGAGGATATCGCCACCGTGTGTCGTGACGGGCGCAAAGCAATAATAGATGCGGTAGGCGAAGGGGAGACCGATGTAGTTTTCTTGTCACAATTTTACGATATAACTTGTACGGTAAATGTCGGGTACTCGTTGTCGGCCGATAGTGGCGACAGGTTGGCCGATGCGACATCGAGGGTCGAGGGAGATGGCTTATTTCTTGTTTATGGCAATCCCGGCATAATGATAATAGAGCGTGGAAATCAAGTAGAGTTTGTCGATGTTGCTACCGCCGAGAGGGTGGTATTGACGTTTGACGCAGAAGCCGGTCGAGGTATAAACCATATCGTAATAAATGGAGTGGAACAGCAAGTGTCGGAGTGCCGGTTATGCAAAGAAAGTGGCACCACACGGTGGTATGTGGTATTGACAAATGGTGGCGAAAACGGTTTTTTGGTCGTGGTCGATACGGCTTTATGAGTGAAACGCAAAAACACCCATGACCTTTGATGGCTAAAAATATCTTGATAAAAGTGATTTGTACTCTTTAGACTCTTTTGTAGATTTTATCCAATTGTTCAAGCTGTCGCACAAAGCCGCTTCGTCCTTGCCGAGGATTACAGATTGAAACTGGGTAAAACTGATTTCTGTATTGTAATCTACATTAGGGTAGTCTTTCGACATTCGGGCTGCGGTCGATTCGTTTATGACGGCATATTTGATTTCGCCGGTGGCAACTCGTAAAAAAAGTTGTTCCGGCCCGTAGTTGCCATCTTCGGCAATGTATATGGTATCGCCTATTTCATGGCTTAAGTTGGACAGGCGTGAGCGCATTGAAGAGCCTTTTATGATAAATACGGTGTCTCCGGCAATGTCGAGCTGTGTCTTTATAGGCGCATGTCCTGTGCTGTCTTTGAGTTGAATCAGTACTTGGCGGTCAAGGTACAGAGCCTCGGAAAACAAGTATTTGTTTTTATCGTCTTTCGTCGCCGGAAATTGGGCAATTACCATATCGAAAGCACCCTTGTCAAGTCGGTCGAGGGTACTTTCGAGCGTGACAATGGGGTGAAAAACAAACTTGTGATTAGAGTGAATTTCGATGAGACGCATCAAGTCGTAGCAGAAACCGCCTAATGTGTCGTCGTAGGTGTATAACGACAGGGGGGAGTACTCAATTGCAATGTTTATGGTGTCGTTGGCTGTTTTTTGAGTCAAGGAACCGTTGCCTGCGCATCGTTTTAGTGCGGCCATTGCGCCGATTACGACCAGTAGCAGGATTATATAGATTGCGATGTTTCCTTTTTTTAAGCTTTTGTTTTTGCTTGGCATTGTTAGAGAAAGTTTTGTTTAATTGGCAAAATCAACCGAGAGTCCCATTTGGAACTTCATGCCGTTGAGCGGATAGTGCGGTATGGCAAAGTTGCCGCCCATGAAGCTCTCGTTGAAGTGGCTCATCATTACGAAAAAGCGTGTTTTCTTTAGCTTCATGTTGGCATATACGTTCATGAAAGGGAAGTTTCCACACTCTACTTCTTGCTGCGTATGGAAAGTCATGGTGGCCGGATTGTATGCCGGGGCGTGATATTTGGTATAGTAATTGCAATCGACGCCAAACTGCACGTGAAGTACACGGGCGATGGTGAATTGCAAGAACATGTTAGAATAGATTGCGAATTTCGGCAGTGGCAAAATCGACTCGTTGGTTGATGTTTGGTAAGTCAATGAATTGTTCCAGTTGAAAATTCCAAATTTGAAGTTCTGGTCGATAGTCGCGCTGAATATTTGTACGTTCCCACCGTCTTGCGTTGGTAGTCCCGAATTGTTGAAATAAATATAGTTTTGGATGTTTTCCACGCCTACGTTGGCTTTCGTCCTGGTGAGGGGGAAGTCGAGCATTCCGCCGACTCTAACGCGCCTTTCTTTGCCGAAGTCGTTTTGCCAAATGAAATGGTTTGATATGTAATTGTTGATAAGGTATGGGACAGCCTTGTTTTTGAAGTACCCGTATCCTGTTATTTTTACGCTGTCGTTTTTCAGTTTGAACTTGGTTGAAATGTCACCCGAGATATCGATGTCGCCTGCTACAGAACCCACTAACCCAAATTGGGCAGTGGCGTTGTAGGTGATTATCGAACCTTGTTGCTTGGTGAGCTGTCCGCCTACCCATATCAGGTTTTCGGTGTAGGTGTGAGGAATAGAATATTGCGGCAGAGTGGTCAGACGGCCGCTTTCGGCCGATGAGGATTCTATGGTGTCGGTGAGTTGTGTGTATTTCCTGAATTCGTGTGTTACGTAAGCTGCAAGACCGAATTTTGCATATTTGTTGAATCCTTCAAGCATCGAAACGCCTAAAGTGTTGGCCAGTTTCCAATAGCTTGTTTCGTCGTTTGTCCCTTGCAATGAAAAATATGTGTTGTCGAAGAATGTCGTGTCGTTCTCTATCCCGGAATTCAAGAACAAGTGCCGGTTGCTCTTGTAATTTGTTGTCCAAATGAAACTTGTGACAGGTATGTATGTCCGGCTTACTATGGTGTCGGTTTCGGGGTCGCGGTGGTTTTCGTAAAATCCAATCTTGTAGCGGTGGTTTAGGTACAGCTCGGTTCCATAGATTCGCGAATGCGCATTGTTTAAGTTGGTGGGTATGGTCTTGTTGTTTACTGTAGTGGTACCGCCTTGTACTTCGGCCGGATCGGTGATGTATCGGTCGTCGGTGATTCCACCGCTTTCTTTGTTGAGGAAGTTATAGCTGTTGAAGAACGCCTGTAGTTCATAACGGTCGCCTGTGTATGAGCCGAAGACCCGCCAAGTGAAGTCGGATGTCGATTGCTCGTTGTATGTGCCCTTGGAATATATGTAATCCATTGCCGCGCCTATTTCGATGGCCTTGTTCACGTTGCCCGAGAATACGGCCGATAGCCGGTCTTGGGTGTTTTCGCTCGTGCCGCCGGTGTTGTATGAAAGTATGGTCATGGGAATCCTTGTGTTGTAGTACTTTTGGGTTTTTATTGAAGGAATCCATGCGCTTAGTGCGTCTTCAAAGAAAAATTCCGACATGGCAGGACGGTCGAAAAATATTTGGTCTTGGCCTTCTGCGCCGAGGTTGCCGGTTGTGGCATATGCTTTGCTGACCATTGATGGGATGGCTTGTTGGAAATAGTTGTATTGCAGCGTGTCGATTGTTGAGGTATAACGCAACCCAAGAGGCTCGGAGATGGTCCATGCATATGATGGCTCCACTACCACGTCTTTAGCAGAAGCCGAGGATGAAACGATTGATATAATGAGAATTATGAGGCAGTGTAAGTGTGTACTTTTCATTCAAAAATTGACATGAGATGAGCAAAAAGGTATTACGAGAAGCACTTGGCTTTTCTAAATACTTTTGCAAAAGTACAAATAAAAAGACAACAACTCACCAAGATTTGTACATTACTTGGATTATTGGATGTGTTGGGAGCAAATAATTATGAGTAAAATTCGAGCGCACTCGTGATTTGTGCGGGTTTATTTGTACTTTTGCAATTTGAAATGGGTAAAGAAATAATGAATTTTGCAAAAAGCATATCATATGTGGCATGTTTTCCACGAACCGGGTGGATTGACGTGAAGCGTAGCAACGTGCAATCGGGCGATGTGCGGTCGCGCGTGCTATATCCCATGATGGCTTTGGTTTCGCTGTCGGCCTTCATGTCGCTTGTATATGAGCCAGACTCTACGCTTGTTGGGTGCATGCAGTATGCGATAATAGATTTCACGAAATATTTTTTCACGTTTTTGATAGCGAGCTATGTGCTTACGGGCTTTTTCCCGGCGGTAGTGAAAGGGAGGCAGTCGGCCAATAAAGCTAACGTGGTGATACAATATTGCATGGTAATGGTTATAGCCTTGAACATAATCGACAATCTGTTGCCGGTGGCGTTCCCATATCTGAAGATTTTGTATTTGTATGTTTTCTTTGTGGCTTGGAAGGCCGATGGCTACCTTGAGATAGCCGAAGGCAGTGATAAAAAATTCCTTGTCATTGCCGCGGCCATGATTCTGGTCATTCCGTTAGTAATCGGCATATTGCTTGAATTAGGGTTTAATTTGGGGGATAAATGATAGATTCTAAAGTCAATATAAAAAACAAGCGGGCAACGTTTGATTACGAGATACTCGAAACGTTTGTTGCCGGCATAGTCCTTTCCGGGACTGAAATAAAATCGATAAGGCTCGGGAAGGCCGGTCTGTCTGATACGTTTTGTTACATCAATAATGGCGAAGTGTGGGTAAAGAATATGTATGTGGCCGAGTATTCATTTGGCTCATATAATAACCACCAGATAAGGCGTGACCGCAAGTTGCTGTTGACAAAGAAAGAAATTGCGAAGATGCAGAAACTAAGTCAACAAAGTGGTTACACCATAGTGCCGTTGAAACTGTTTATCAATGACAAAGGGTTGGCAAAGTTGTCGGTTGCCATTGCTCGTGGTAAAAAAGAGTATGACAAGCGGCAGTCGATAAAAGAGCGAGAAGATAAGCGCATGATGGACCGCGCGATGAAAAAATAATCATAAAAGGCTCGTATATAACGGAACATGGATTATAAACTCATAGCCCAAGCACCGGGGAGCAATGCTCGTGCAGGCTTGATAAGCACGGCACACGGTGAAATAGAGACGCCTATATTTATGCCCGTAGGTACATGTGGCACGGTAAAGGCGGTGCATCAACGTGAACTTGCCGACGACATAAAGGCGCAGATAATACTGGGTAACACATATCATTTGTATTTGCGTCCCGGCATGTCGATTATAGAGAAAGCCGGTGGCCTGCACAAGTTTAACGGGTGGAACAAGCCTATATTGACCGACAGTGGTGGCTTTCAAGTGTTTTCGTTGTCGGAAAACCGTAAATTGAAAGAGGAAGGAGCTTACTTCCGCAGCCACATTGATGGGTCGAAACACTTGTTTACACCCGAAAAGGTCGTGGATATACAACGAAGCATCGGCAGTGATATAATGATGGCTCTTGACGAGTGTCCCCCGGGAACATCTGATTATACTTATGCCCGGAAGTCGCTTGAGTTGACCCAGCGGTGGCTTGCTCGTGGATGGAAGCATTTTAACGAGACAGAGGGCCGTTATGGCTTCAAGCAGGCATTCTTTCCAATAGTGCAGGGGTGTGTTTATCCCGACTTGCGAAAAGAAGCTGCAAAATATGTCGCCGACCTTGGCGCGGAAGGTAATGCCATAGGAGGACTGGCGGTGGGTGAACCTACCGAGAAAATGTATGAAATGATTGAGGTCGTTAACGATATCCTTCCTGCCGACCGTCCTCGATATTTAATGGGAGTGGGAACTCCTGCCAACATACTTGAGGCGATAGACCGCGGCGTTGACATGATGGACTGCGTTATGCCGACCCGCAATGGCCGTAACGGAATGCTTTTCACGCGACATGGGATAATGAACATGCGAAATTTGAAATGGGCCGACGACTTCAGCCCGTTACAGGACGACGGCCCATCGTATGTTGACCGGGCTTATTCCAAGGCATATGTGCGTCATCTGTTCGTGAGCGGGGAATTGCTGGCCATGCAAATTGCTAGCATCCACAATCTTGCATTTTATCTGTGGTTGGTTGCAGAAGCCCGCAAGCACATAATAGCAGGCGACTTTAAAGTGTGGAAAGACGGCATGGTGAAAAGCGTCATGCAGAGATTGTAGTGTAGGAGAACAGGTAGAAAGATGAACTTATTAGGCAAAATAAAGAATAAGTTGACGCGCCGAAGAGAGAAAAGCGGGGCTCGCAAGCCGCTTGTGAAGATGTTTGACCGATACATCATTCGCAAGTTTCTCGGCACCTATATTTTTTCGATATTATTGCTGTTGGCCATAGTGGTGATGTTTGACATCAACGAGAAACTCGATGCCATGCTCACAGCTCCAATCGAAGAGACCATTTTCGATTATTTTGTTAATTTCCTGCCTTATTTTGCTAATCAGTTCAGCCCGTTGTTTACTTTCATTGCAGTAATTTTCTTCACATCCAAGCTTGCCGATAATTCTGAGATTATAGCAATGCTGTCGAGTGGCATAAGTTACAGGCGCCTTGTGGTTCCGTATATGATATCGGCCACGGTGATTGCTTCTTGTTCGTTTTACTTGTCGGCATACGTGATTCCACCGGCCAATGTGAAGCGGATTGCCTATACCAACAAGTACGTGAGAAACAAGGAAGTGAATTACGGCACAAACATACAAATACAAGTGTCGCCGGGGGTGATAGCTTACATGTCGCGGTATGACAATCGGACGAAGACCGGCCACAGGTTCTCGCTCGACAAGTTTAACGACAAGGTTCTGGAATCCCGCATGACGGCCGACCGCGTGGTGTATGACACCCTGTATCGTTGGACGGTGAAGAATTATACCATTAGAAATTTTGAAGGATTGCGCGAGCATATCGTCAAGGGGAGCAGCCTTGACACAATCATGGAAATCGAGCCGCGAGACTTCTTGATAGCTCAAAACGACCAGGAGATGCTTACGCTGCCACAACTGAAAAGTTATATCGAAAGGCAGAAAAACCGAGGCGTGGCAAATATCAAGAATTTTGAAATAGAGCTTGAGCGGCGTTATGCGACAACGGCTGCGGCATTTATCTTGACTATGATAGGATTGTCGTTGTCGTCGCGAAAGGTGAAAGGTGGCATGGGTGTGAACATAGGCATAGGTCTGGTGTTAAGCTTTTCTTATATATTGTTTACGACAATCACATCGACTTTTGCTGTGTCGGGCTACACATCGCCATTTGTCGCGATGTGGATTCCTAATGTTTTATACACGATTATTGCGATTTATTTATATCGTAAGGCATCAATATGACATTTGAATAATCAATAATATAAAATATGGCAAGAAAAGTAGTATTTAGCATGTTTTTGTTTTTATCGGTGTTTGTCCCTACCATGGTAGGTCAGATATTGAACCCGATAAAGTGGACGACGAGTATATCAGTCGAGGACGACGGAACCGGTGTGATGTCGTTTTCGGCTGTTATAGATGAAGGGTGGCACTTGTATTCGTTTGAAATCCCCGAGGGGGGCCCCGAGGCCACAAGTCTTAATTGGGAGAAGAAGGCCGGCATAGAGCTGATAGGCGAGCCGGTTCCTAACAAGAAGCCTCATGAGGAGTATGAACCTACATTTGACATGAAGCTCAGTTGGTGGGAAGATGCTGTGACATTTACTCAGAAGTTCAAGGTCAATGACATGGCTGCCGGTTATGCCATAGAGGGGTATGTGAGGTATATGCTGTGCAACGATGCCACTTGCCAACCGCCTACAAACGAAACATTTAAATTTGTAAAAGAAGCAAGCGGCTTGTCGCAGCCGGTAAAGGTCGTAGTAGAAGAAGTTGAGGAAAAACAGCCCGAGGTAGCAACGGTTGCAAATAATGCTTTCACTTCAGACCAACTCTGGAAGCCTGTTGACATAAAAAATGAAGGGGATATGGCCGATGGCTCTACCGGTTCCCGCTCGTTATGGTACATATTTTTTGCAGGATTTGTCGGTGGCTTGCTTGCCCTGCTCACTCCTTGTGTGTGGCCGATGATACCGCTCACTGTTAGCTTTTTCTTGAAAAAAAGCGGGTCGCGTGGCAAGTCGGTGCGAGATGCGGTTATATATGGATTATCGATAGTGGTCATATATTTGGTATTGGGTTTGCTGATTACAGTATTGTTGGGCGCAAGTGCACTTAATGCGTTGTCAACCAATGCCGTGTTTAATATAATATTCTTCTTGCTGCTTGTGGTGTTTGCCATCTCGTTCTTTGGCGCATTTGAAATACGCCTTCCCGACTCATGGGCAAACAAGATGGACAGCAATGCCGAGCGAACCACAGGGATGCTGAGCATCTTCTTCATGGCATTCACCTTGACGCTTGTGTCGTTCTCTTGTACGGGTCCCATTATCGGAACTTTGCTTGTAGAGGCTGCAAGCATGGGCGATATTACCGGTCCGGCGATAGGCATGTTTGGTTTTGCATTGGCTCTTGCCATTCCTTTTGCGTTGTTTGCCATATTCCCGTCGTGGATTAAGAGCATGCCTAAGTCGGGCGGTTGGCTTAATACTGTGAAGGTAGTGCTCGGCTTTATCGAACTTGCATTGTCGTTAAAGTTCTTGTCGGTGGCCGACCTTGCATATGGCTGGGGTATTCTCGACCGCGAGGTTTTTGTTTCTTTGTGGGTCGTGATTTTTGGTCTGTTGGGATTGTACCTGCTTGGAAAATTACGTTTGTCGCACGACAGCGAGAACAAGGGTGTCGGCGTTTTCCGCCTGTTCCTTGGCATGATTTCTTTGGCGTTCACCGTATATTTGCTGCCCGGCTTGTGGGGTGCACCGCTGAAGAGCGTCAGTGCATTCGTCCCACCGTTATATACGCAAGACTTCAATATGTATGGAGGCGAATTTGTCGAATATGGCGATTATGAAGAAGGTATGCGCGAAGGCGCGAAGCAAGGCAAGCCGGTATTGGTTGATTTCTCGGGCTATGGTTGCGTGAATTGCCGCAAAATGGAGGCCGCCGTACTCGACAACAGCGAAGTGCGCCGTTTGCTCGAAGAAAACTTTGTGATGATAAAGCTTATGGTTGATGACAAGGCCGAATTGCCCGAGCCTGTGGTTGTGGAAGAGAACGGCAAAGAAGTGAAGTTGCGCACAATAGGCGACCGTTGGAGTTACTTGCAGCGTTATAAGTTTGGAGCCAATTCGCAGCCTTATTACGTCATATTGAACGCCGATGGTTCACTTGCCGCCGGACCCGTATATTACGACGAGAACGTAGAAAAATTCGTTACATTCCTTAACGACGGCATAAAAAATTATAAGAAGTAATGTCAAACTCAAGAGAACAAAAACTTGAGGCATTTGGCAAGCTGCTCGATGTGCTTGACGAATTGCGCGTAAAGTGTCCGTGGGACGCAAAGCAGACAAATGAGAGCTTGCGTCCCAACACGGTGGAAGAGGTCATGGAACTGTCGGACGCGTTGCTCGGCGACGATGTTCCTGCCATACGTAAAGAATTGGGCGACGTGCTATTGCACATAATATTTTATTCCAAGATTGCCGACGAGCAAGGTCGGTTCGACATTGCAGATGTGTGTGATGCCTTGCGCGAGAAGCTTATATTTAGGCATCCTCACGTGTTTGGCTCTACTCATGTGGCAGGAGCCGATGAAGTGTCGCAAAATTGGGAGCAAATCAAGCTCAAAGAGAAAGGCGGAAACAAGACCGTGCTTGCAGGCGTGCCGTCGTCGTTGCCTTCGCTAATCAAGGCTTTCCGCATACAAGAAAAAGCCGCAAATGTTGGCTTTGACTGGGAAAAGCGCGAGGACGTGTGGGCAAAGGTAAAGGAGGAACTCGGCGAGGTTGAGGCCGAAATGCGCAAAGGCGATGCCGAAAATGAAGAGAAAGAGTTTGGCGACTTGCTCTTCAGCATAGTGAATGCGGCAAGGCTCTACGGGGTTAATCCCGATACTGCTTTGGAAAAGACTAATCGAAAGTTTATTTCGCGTTTTAACTACGTTGAACGCATGGCTAATGCGAATCATCAGAAATTGAGTGATATGACTCTTGCCGAGATGGATAAGTATTGGGACGAGGCCAAAGCTCAAGAAAAGACGCGCGGATGAAGGTCTGTATCACCGAGAAACCAAGTGTGGCAAAGGATATAGCCGGCATATTGGGCGCGAGTGTGCGTCGTGACGGCTACTACGAAGGTTCAGGTTACTGTGTAACCTGGACTTTCGGTCATCTATGTACATTGAAAGAGCCGCAGGACTATTGCGACGCATGGAAGAAATGGAGCCTTGGGGCGTTGCCCATGATACCTCAGCGTTTTGGCATAAAACTCATAGCCGACAAGGGCATAGAAAAGCAGTTTAAGGTGATAGAGGGCTTGATAGCCCAAGCCGACGAGGTGATAAACTGTGGCGATGCCGGGCAGGAGGGAGAACTGATACAGCGATGGGTCATGCAGAAAGCCAAGTGTGACAAGTCGGTGATGCGGTTGTGGATATCATCGTTGACCGACGAAAGCATAAAAGAAGGGTTTAAGAATCTGCGCCCACAAGATGATTTCAATTCTCTTTATTTTGCAGGATTGTCACGCGCGATAGGAGACTGGATACTTGGCATGAACGCAACGCGTCTATACACATTGAAATATTCACAAGGGACGGGAAATGTGTTGTCGATAGGACGCGTGCAGACTCCTACGTTGGCTCTTATTGTAAATCGGCAAAAGGAGATTGCCAATTTTGTTCCCGAGGATTATTGGGAAATAAAGACGCTTTATCGAGGCGCTACGTTTAATTCGGTCAAAGGACGATATAAAAGCGAAGATGATGCCCGGCAGGTTATATATGCCATCAAGGATGTCCCGTTGAGGGTAACATCGGTTACGACAAAACGCGGAAAGGAGTCGCCGCCACGACTGTTTGATTTGACATCGTTGCAAGTGGAATGTAATAAGAAACTTGGTTATACGGCCGAAGAAACATTGAGATACATACAGTCGCTATATGAGAAGAAGGTGACGACTTATCCGCGTGTTGACACGACATACTTGAGCGATGACATATATCCTAAAATCGAAGGCATAATGCGTGCCATGTCTCCATATTCGTCATTGACCGCTCAGGTGTTGTCAAAGAAAATACCTAAGTCGAAAAAGGTGTTTGACAATTCCAAGGTTACCGACCACCATGCCATAATACCGACTAACGTGCAACCGCAGACTGTGGCACTCACCTTGGAAGAAAAACGCGTGTATGACATGATTGCCCGCCGTTTCATATCGGCATTTTATCCCGATTGCGAATTTTCCCAGACTACGGTCAATGCCGAGGCTAATAAAATAGAATTCAAGGCTACGGGTAAACAAATATTGGTGAAAGGCTGGAGGGAGATATATGACAAAGCGCAGGATATGGCCAAGGATGCAGAGGATGCCGAAAACCAATCAATGCCGCAGTTTGCCGTGGGTGAGGAAGGCCCGCACGAACCATCCTTGCTGAAAAAAACTACACAGCCCCCTAAGTTATATACCGAGGGTACGTTGTTGAGGGCGATGGAAACTGCCGGCAAGTCGGTCGATGACGAAGAGTTGCGGGATGCCATGAAGGAAAATGGGATAGGCCGTCCGTCAACGCGTGCGGCAATAATAGAAATTCTTTTCAAGCGCCGTTATATAAGGCGTGAAAAGAAGAGCATCGTGGCTACCACCGCCGGCATTGCGCTAATCGACACCATTAAGGATGAATTGCTCAAATCGGCTAAGCTGACAGGGATTTGGGAAAACAAGTTGCGCAAGATAGAACGCAAGGAATATGACGCAAATTCGTTCATATCCGAATTAAAAGAGATGGTGAACAAAATTGTCATTAACGTATTGTCGGACAACAGTCATAACAATATAGTAATAGAAAAAGAGGAGGGAAACAAGAAGGCAAAGAAGCCTCGTAAGTCGGTTGCAAAACAGCCTAAAAAGGCCGGAGTGAAAACGATTGCCGATATTGTGTGCCCGCTGTGTGGCAAGGGGCATTTGTTGAAGGGGAATGCTGCATTTGGATGTAGCGAGTATAAGAACGGTTGCGGGCTGCGTTTGTCATTTGACATGTATAATCCCGAACTCGCTCCCGAAGAATTACAAAAAATGATAAAATCAAATTTTAGCGATAAATGAATAGTGATGAATTGTTTCCATTGGTCGATGAGGCGGGCAACGTGGTGGGACAAGCCACGAGGCGTGAATGCCATTCGGGGCTGATGTTGCTGCATCCGGTAGTACACCTGCACGTGTTTAACAATGCCGGGGAATTATATTTGCAAAAACGGTCGATGAACAAAGACATACAGCCCGGCAAGTGGGATACTTCGGTCGGGGGACACGTGGATTATGGTGAAACCATTGAAAAAGCCTTGAGGCGAGAAGCCCGCGAAGAACTTGGGTTGGATTGCATTAAACCTCGGTTACTGTTTAAGTATGTGTTTCAAAGTAATGTCGAGAGAGAACTTGTAAATGCTTTTGCGGCAGAGGTTGGCGACGATGTGAAAATAACTTTTGACCCCGAGGAAATCGATGAAGGCCGGTTTTGGAAAATAAGCGACATAGAAGCCGCAATGGGTAACGGCATTCTTACCCCAAACTTCGAGCAAGAGTTTGGCAGGCTTAAGATGGCACTTGGACTATGACATGGCAATATGTGGCGGTAGCAGCCATACTGTTGGTGGTGGCATGTGTGGTTGTGGTTAAGGTGCTTCGCAAAAGATGCGGTACGCCGGACAGTCCGTTTTGTGCCGGTTGTGCATTGGCAAAGAGCTGCAAGAAACGACGGCGGTGAGAACATTAATGCCTTAACTGTTTGTTTTAGCTGCATGTCAGAGAGCCTGCTTGAATTTTGGAGTTCCAAAACGGAGTGGCAAAATTTAGTTATGGACTTGTAGTAACAGATTCTTTATTTTATTTTTGTGAAAAAATCATAACATGGCTCGGCAGGGTACAGTTCTGGTTATCGACGATAACCGCAGCATATTAGTTTCATTGAAGTATTTGCTTGGTGACTATTTTGCCAAAGTCTTGACAGTAGGCAGTCCCGAGCAGATACCGTCGTTATTGCAGTTGGAGCAGGTTGATGTAGCTTTGTTGGATATGAATTTCTCGCCGGGATTGAACAATGGGAATGAAGGTTTGTACTGGTTGAGAGAAATAAAGCGGCTTAAACCACGAGTGCAAGTAGTGCTGTTTACCGCGTATGCCGAAGTGCCGCTTGCCGTAGAGGGTATGAAAAATGGTGCTTTTGATTTTGTGGTTAAGCCGTGGGATAATGCAAAACTCGTGCAAACGATGCTTGATGCTTATAATGTGTCGAAGGGCGACAACCGCAGGGATGGCAGGCTGCCGTCGAGGGTGGCAGGAGAGGCGATGTTTTGGGGCCATTCAGATGTTATGCAGCGAATGAAGATGGTGGTGGAGCGCGTAAGTGCAACAGATGCCAACGTGTTGATTACGGGCGAGAACGGAACGGGCAAGGATATGCTCGCGAGAGAAATCCACCGATTGTCGGCTCGAAGTTGCAAGCCAATGGTTGTGGTTGACATGGGTGCAATTACCGAGTCGCTCTTTGAAAGCGAATTGTTTGGACACGTCAAAGGGTCGTTTACCAATGCTTATACCGACCGTGTAGGGCGTTTTGAAGCGGCCGATGGCGGTACGCTGTTCCTTGATGAGATAGCCAACCTGCCTTATTATTTGCAGTCAAAATTATTGACAGCAATACAGAAGCGCAGTTTTGTGCGGGTAGGCAGCAATGTCGAGCAGCCTACCGACATACGCTTGATTTGCGCAACAAATCGCAATCTCGACGAAATGGTGCGCAAAGGCGAGTTCCGCGAAGATTTGTTGTACCGAATCAACACCATTCATTTGCATTTGCCTGCATTGAGGGAGAGACGCGACGACATATGCGCGTTTGCCGGGATGTTTGTCGAGCAGTATAGCAGGCAGTATGGCCGTGGCACGGTAAGAATTGCCGACAAAGTGAGTAGGATGCTGACCGATTATTCATGGCCCGGTAACATAAGGGAATTGCAACATGCAATGGAGCGGGCTGTGATATTGGCCGACAACAACGGTGTCATCGAGTCGATAGAGATTGCCGACAATCATGGCAGTCAGGCCATAAATGATAACAAGACTGAATATGCGTCGCTCAACGACATGGAGCATGACATGGTTAGGCGTGCAATTGAAAAAAACAGTGGGAATTTGTCGGCTGCGGCTACGCAGCTTGGCATAACACGCCAGACGCTGTATAATAAAATGAAGCGGTATGGCCTTTAATAAGATTCTGCGTTCGATGCCTGTTCGCGTCGCTATATTGTCGGCGGGTGTCTTTTTGATATCGGCAGGAGCTTTTGCATGGGGCAGTTGTGCCATTGTGGCGGGAACTGTATTAGTGGCGGTTGCGGCGATGCTCACGTATAGGGTGTGGATGGCTATGAAAGAAAACAGCAATTTGATGCTTGAAGCCATACGCAACGGTGAGTATTCGTTTAAGCTTAATTTAAAGGGAACTTCATCATATGAGCGAGTTTTGCAGGACACCTTAAACCAACTTGGGGATATGGTGGAAGAGCAAAAAATGTTATACGAACAGCGGGAGCAATTCTTCGGGTTGATATTGTCTAATGTGACTACCGGCATAATAGTGCTTGACGAGGAGATGAAGATCCTACAGTCTAACCCCGTTGCCGCAACATTGCTGCACTTGCCCGTGATTGGGTCGCTGAAGCAGTTGGAGAAGTATGGAAGCGACATTCCGGGAGCTTTGTGCGAGTTGCGAGGCGGGCAGCGTATGCAGCTTGACTTTTTTACGGCTACGGGTGACGTGCATCTGCTTGTGAAAGCATCGGTGATGCAGCTTGGTGGCAAAATGGTAAAAATACTCGCTTTCAGCGATATCAAGAGCGAACTTGACGCTAAGGAACTCGATACGTGGATAAAGATGTCGAGAGTGCTGACGCATGAAATCATGAATTCGGTGGCTCCAATAGTGTCACTCAGCGGTGCGTTTCTGACCCGCGACGACGTGAGGAACAGCGACGTATATGAAGGTATTCGGGCGATACACGAAACTTCATCCGGGCTTGTGTCGTTTGTCAATAATTATAGGGTTGTTTCAACGTTGCAAAAGCCGTCCCCTATGCCATTCCGGCTTGTCGAGGTCGTAAAGCAGATAGAGGGCTTGCGCATGGTTCCTGCCAATATCAAGATGTCGTATCATATCGACCCTTCAGACCTAATTATATACGCCGACCCCGATTTGATACGCCAAGTGCTTATAAATGTTATAAGAAACGCCGTGCAAGCCATTGGCTCGAACGATGGCCGAATATACTTGCGGGCATGTGTCTCGGTCGATGAACATATATTTGTGTATATCAGCAACGACGGACCCATAATTCCACATGATGAGGCCGAGGATATATTTGTACCGTTCTTTACGACAAAGAAAGATGGCAACGGCATAGGGTTGTCGCTGTCGAGGCAGATAATGAAATTAAGCGGTGGAAGCATAAGTTTGCTCGATTCGGGTGCCAACGGTTGGAACGTTACGTTTTTGTTAGAGTTTGAATAAGTGAGGTTTCCATCTGCGTGTGTGATAATTTTACGCCGGTGTCAAAAAAATTTACACTTTAATGTGTAATGCACCAAATTAACATCTTTATTATCAGTGTGTTGTGAGTTTGGCTCAATATTTGGTATATATTATGGCAGAAACATAATATTATACACAGATATATGAACTTAACTATCTTTCAATGCTTGGTTGCGGCAGGCCTTATCGTTGTGCAAGCTTCTTCGCTTAAGGCGCAGGAAGCGTGGAGCGTGGATCGATGCATGAAATATGCGGTGGAACATAACCGCACGGTCAAGCAGCGCATGTATGAGGTCGATAATTACAAGATAGACAGGTTGAATGCAATAGGCAATTTCTTGCCCGGAATAAATGCATCGTCGAGTGCCGAATATAACTGGGGCCGTTCGGTTGACCCGGAAACAAATACCTATAATAATGTGTCAACGTTTGGTAATTCTTATTCGTTGCAAATGTCGTTGACCGTGTTCAACGGCGGCAGCATAGTAAACAATCTGCGGCGGGCTAAGGCGGCACAACTCATGGGCAAGGCAGCCTTGCAGGAAGAGCGCGACAATACTGCACTCGAAACATTCCAAGCCTACATCGATGCCCTTTATTATTACGGGTCGGTAAGGCTTGCCAAAAAAAAGGTTGCCGAGAGCGATTCGTTGTTGCGCAAGACGCGGCGGCAAGAAGAACTCGGACTGAAAGGAATGGCCGACGTGGCTCAGATTGCAGCGCAACTGGCCACCGACGACTACACGCTTACCAATCAAACCAATCTGTATGAGTCGGCTATGCTTACGCTGAAACAACAAATGAACTATCCCGTTGACGAGGTATTGCCTCTCGACACGACGTTGCTCGATACACGCGCTGTCGATCTTTCGTTGATGCCCGGCGACACGTCCGACGAGGTATTCAATGCCGTGCTTGATTTCAACCCCACGTTGCGCCAATCGCATTACAACAAAGAAATGTATCGTTTCGACATGAAAATGGCTTGGGCCAACGTGTTGCCCACTATCTCAATATATGCCGGGTTAAACACATCGTATTACAAGCAGTTGAATGCTACAGGCTATGCCGGTTTCTGGGAGCAGGCAGATAATAACTTTGGCCAGTACGTGGGCATGAGCATAAGCATTCCTCTGTTTGATGGCTTTTCTCGCGTCAATAGCATTCGCAAGGCTCGAAACAGCTATCGCATAGCCGAAGAGCAGTATGAGGCTCAGAAGGAGGAATTGCATAAGCTCGTTGCACAGGCGGTTCTCGACCGCAACGGTTTCTTGAAAGAAAGCATACAGATGGAGAAGAAGGTGCGTTCTGATTCGATTGCTTACCGTGTGACTCGCCGAAAATTTGAAGAAGGCCTGATGACATCGCTCGACGTGCAGACAAGTGCATCCACGCTGCTTGAGAGCGAGGTGGGATTGTTGCGCAGCAAGTTGTCGTATGTGCTTAAATGTCGCCTTGTCGATTATTACAAAGGGAAAGAAATTATCAATAACGAAAATATGTAAAGAATCATGGACATACAGATTGAGAAGAATAAAGGGTTGCAAAAGCGGCATGTGGTTTATATCGTTTTGGGTGTGGCGGTAGCATTGCTCTTGCTGTGGATATTTATCCCACATGCCTCGTCGCAAAGCGTCAATGCCAACTCTTTGACTTTTGCCGATGTAACCTACGGCGAGTTTAATGATTACATACGCTTGAACGGCCAGGTAAAGCCGATTTCGGTAGTGCAAATAAGTCCCGAAGAAGGCGGCATCGTCAGGGAGAAAGTTGTGGACGAGGGTTCGTATGTGAAGAAGGGCGACGTGATACTGCGGTTGAGCAATTCCAATCTCGACTTGCAGATATTGAATGCCGAGTCGGAACTTGCCGAGAAGCAGAACCTGTTGCGCAATACCCAAGTGACCATGCAACAAGATAAGCTCAATAACGAGACCGAGAAAGTGCAGCTTGAAATAGACACTAAACGCAAACAACGCACTTACTTGCAGTATAAACGCTTGTATGACGAGAAATTGATAAGCCGGGAGGAATATTTACAGGCCGAGGAGGACTATGAACTGGCCTCTCAGCAACATAAACTTGTGGAGGAGCGTCTCGTGCAAGATTCGATTTATCGTACCATACAGATGGCTCAAATGGAAGAGAACCTTGATAACATGAGGCAGAACGTGCTGCTGATACGGGAACGAAAAAACAAGCTCGACGTGCGCGCAGTAATCGATGGCGAACTTGGGCTACTCGATGTGGAGCTCGGCCAAAATATCTCGGCCGGACAAATGGTGGGGCAAATCAACGACCTATCGGGCGTGAAAATCGAGGCCTATATCGACGAGCATTATATTGACCGTGTCTCAAACGGGTTGCCTGCCGCGCTCGACCGGCAGGGCAGCCGCTTCAGCTTGAAAGTGCGGAAGGTGTATCCCGAGGTTCGTGACGGGCGATTCCGCACCGACCTTGTGTTTGACGGCCAGATGCCCGATAACGTGCGTATAGGGCAGACTTATTATATCGACATGCAGCTTGGCGAACCTACCGAGAGTGTACTTGTCCCGAAGGGCACGTTCTTTCAAGCAACAGGCGGCAAGTGGATATTTGTCGTGAACGAGGACGGGAGCAGGGCTTATCGCCGCGAAATACGCATAGGCAGGCAGAATCCGCAATGTTACGAGGTGCTCGACGGGCTTGAGAAGGGCGAGCGCGTGATCATATCGGGATATGAGGGCTTTAAGGATAAAGATGTGCTAATTCTAAAATAAAATTAATATATGAGAGGGTTTAAGACTTATTTTACGTTTTTGAGTCGTAACAAGCTGTTTACGATAATAAATGTGATGGGGCTGACTGTTACGTTTGTTTTCATATTGTTGATTGCCGACATGGTTACCAGGCAGTTGACAATCGACAGCGGAGTGAAGGATGCCGACCGAATATATGTGTTTACGACAAACGACGGCGTGAACGGGCATTATCAGTTGGGACTTAAGTACCAAGATCGTTATCCCGAAATCGAGGACTGGTGTGCTTATAGCGATTGTGCGGCGATGAACTGCAAATTGCAGGATAACCAAGACGTCATGTTGACTGTCTCTTTCGTGAAAAAGAATTTTTTTGATTTTTTCTCTTATGAACTTATCGAGGGTAATCCAAAAGAGGCTCTTGTTTCCGACAACAATATCGTATTGACACGTTCGGCGGCATTAAGGTTGTTCGGAACAGAGCACGCCGTGGGGAAAAATGTCAATTTGTCTTTCGGCACAGTAACCGTAACCGGTATAATAGAGGATATCGACAATTCAATTTTTCCCGATGTGATTGAAGCGTTTTCACCCATAGAAAATGCGAAATACAATAATTGGTCGGTCGATATCAATGACACGCGTCTTAGCAATGCCGGTTCGGCCGTGGTTTTCTTCAAATTCGTAGAAGGCTTCGACCCGATGACCAAGATTGACGACATGACAAACTATGCCAAGGAATTTTGGTGGATTTTCATGTATAAAAAAGACTTGAAAGTCGAACTGATACCTATGCACGATTTTTATTTTTCGGAAGTCGGTTTGCATAATTATCTTAATCGGTATGACTTTTCCAAGGTGATGATGTTCCTTATAGCCGGAATCATCATATTGCTGATGGCAGTGTCGAACTATGTGAGCATGAGTGTGGCTCAAACCAGTTACCGGGCCAAGGAGATGGCAACAAGGCGATTGCTTGGCGCATTGCGTGGCAGCATATTCTGGCGCATGATAGCAGAAGCGTTTGTGATGGTAGTGGTCGCACTATTTGCGGGTCTGCTGCTCGCCAAGGCGGCTGAACCGTATGCAATGGAGATGCTTGGCGTTAAACTCGACGTGCTTGGTGACTTTACTTGGATTTCGGCCTCATGTTGGGCATTATTTGTGCTGTTGCTGTCTTTTATGTCGGGATTCTTGCCTGCGTCTATTTTGTCGGGATACAATCCGCTTGACGTGGTGAAGGGCACGTTCCGTCGCAAGACCAAGATGGTGTATCTGAGAGTACTGAATGTGGTTCAAGGCGGCTTGACCATAGCTTTGCTTTCTTGTTCAATATACTTCGGCGTGCAGATATACAGCATTTTGAATGCGCCTCTCGGGTATGAGTATGGCAACGTGTTGGAGTATCCCGGAGGACCTGTCGCACAAACCAAATCGTTTAGAGAAGAGGTGATGAAGTTGCCTTTTGTCAAAAATGTGTCGTTGACATGTGGCACTCCTAACAATGGAGGAAATAATAATACATATAATGTGGCGTCCGGCGACTCGTCGGTAGTGTTCAGCTTTCAAGTGTTTGTGTGCGACTCGGCATTCTTGGATATATTCAAGATACATATTACCGAGAACAGAAAGCTTGCCGATTATAGCAACGCATTCTTCATGGGAGAAAAGGGCTACAACCAGTATAAGCAACTCGGTTTTGGCACAGACCGATTTGCTGCCGATGGCCGACATAGTAATTTTGACATAGCCGGACAGTTTGAAGACTTCAAGATACGCTCTATGTTGCTTTCGGAGGAACATCCGTTGCTCATACAGCTTTTGCCGTCTGACAGTATCGGTTTTCCGTGGCAGATATTGGTGGAAGTGTCGGATGGGGATCTTGGAAGCTATAAGCAACAAATCGATGACATGTTTTCGAGCTTGACCGAAACGCCATATTTTGAGTCGAAGTGGTATGGCGACATGATAGAGGATACTTATAGGGACGTGATCAATATGAACGACATTGTGGTCATATTTACTTGCGTGGCATTGCTCATTTCGTTGCTCGGCTTGATGGCCATGAACATCTACATGGTGTCTCAGCGCAAGCGCGACATCGCCGTGCGCAAGGTGTTTGGCTCGACAGCCATCGGGGAGCAGAAGAGGCTGATGCGGTTCTCGTTGCAGTCGATAGCGATTAGCTTGATAATAGCCATACCGTTATCTATAATGGGAATGGATGCGATATATGACCTTGTGCCGTATGGCGACTTGAGCCGGTGGTGGATACCGATTGCGGCATTTGTCATTGTATCGGTTGTGTCGCTCATTTCGGTATTCTTCATAAGCCGTAAGGCTACCCGAGAGAATCCAATAGAAAACATCAAAACTGAATAAAATAATAAAAAACACATATTGTCATGATCAAGATTGAAAATTTAAGCAAGGTGTTTCGCACAACCGAGGTTGAGACTATTGCTCTCAATAAGGTGAGTTTGGAGATAAAGGATAAGGAATTTGTGTCGATAATGGGGCCGTCGGGATGTGGAAAATCGACATTGCTCAATATCATAGGGCTGCTCGACAATCCCACATCGGGGCATTATTATTTGAGCGGAAAGGAAGTGGGAAATCTAAAGGAGAAAGACAGGACTAACGTGCGCAAGGGCAACATAGGCTTTGTGTTCCAGAGTTTTAACTTGATAGATGAACTGAATGTGACCGAGAACGTGGAATTGCCGCTAACCTATTTACGCATATCGGCCAAGGAGCGCAAGGAGCGCGTGGCTGAGATTTTGTCGCGCATGAACATCAGCCACCGCGCCAAGCATTACCCGCAGCAACTGTCGGGAGGCCAGCAGCAGCGTGTGGCCATAGCCCGAGCCGTCGTTTCCAACCCCGAACTTATATTGGCCGATGAGCCTACGGGCAACCTTGACTCCAAGAACGGTAGGGAAGTGATGGAACTGCTTACCGAACTCAATAATGAAGGCACTACCATCGTAATGGTGACTCACAGCCAGCACGATGCCGGGTATGCAGGCAGAATCATCAACCTCTTTGATGGGCAGATAGTATCGTCGATAGCCGAAATGTGATCTTTTTATATATAGAATTGTGTCAAGTGCCGCACCTCTTTCTCGGGGTGTGGCACTTATGTTATATTGCGCGTGGAAGGTGAGGGTTGAGGTTTCAATGTGGCAAAAAAATGAGTGGGTCGGCTTGTTTTAAACCGACCCACTCGCTTGTGCGGAGAGAACGAGATTCGAACTCGTGGTAGGATTACTCCTACGGCAGTTTAGCAAACTGCTGGTTTCAGCCACTCACCCATCTCTCCAGTGAAGCACTGATTTCGTCATTGCGAGTGCAAAGTTAGGCATTTTTGTTGAATATGCAAGCGTCGGAGTAAAATATTTTCCTTATTTTTGTAAAAATCTTCATCAATATATTTTGGATATGATGCAACCGAAGCATAAAATAGTAATTGCAGCGATTGCTATGGTGTTGACAGCCATTGCCGTGTGTGCTGCATGGGTGATACCTTATTTCTATGACCGTGCCGGAGTGAAGGTAATGGTTTATATTCGTCCCGAAACGAGTTTGTCGGCACTGAATGACACATTAGTGGCATATTGCGGGAAAGGATTTGCCGGTCGCACCGTACATGCGTTGTTGTGGCTCGACGTGGATTTGTCGTTGCGGAGCGGCGCATATATGATAACGCCGACCGACAATCCTATATCATGCGCACGTAAAATAAGAAATCACGAACAGACGCCGGTGCGGTTCACGTTTAATAATTTGCGCATGAAAGAGCAGTTTGCGCAGAAGGCTTCTCAATGCTTGATGTTGCGCGAACATGAAATCATGGCGTTGCTTAACGATAGTGCTGCATGTTCGGCTTATGGGAAGTCGGTTGCAACAATATCTAATATATTGTTGCCCGACTCATATGAAGTGTATTGGAATATATCGCCCGACGATTTGCTTAGGCGGATGAACGATTACTATATTAGATTTTGGAGCGATGATCGGTTGGCTAAAGCCAAGGCATTGGGCTTGTCGCCCGACGAGGTGCAGATACTTGCATCGATTGTGGAGGAAGAGACTGCGCAGGCCGATGAATATGGGAAAGTGGCACGGTTGTATATCAACAGGCTTGAACGCGGCATGAAGTTGCAGGCCGACCCTACGGTGAAGTATGCAATAGGGGATTTTTCGATAAGGCGCATTACTAACTCTATGCTCAAAACGCCGTCGCCATACAACACTTATATGAATGCGGGATTACCGCCGGGACCTATCAGACTGGCATCGAAGCGCGTGATAGACGCAGTGTTAAATGCTCCAAAGCACGATTATTTGTATATGTGTGCGCGTGAGGACTTTTCGGGGTACCACAATTTTGCCGTTTCATATTCCCGGCATATGGCCAACGCTCGCAAGTATCAGGCAGAATTAAATCGCAGAGGAATAAGATAAATGCAATATTATGGAAAAGAAATGTGAGGACAAGTTGGTCGTGTTTGGCGAATATGCCAACGAGGCAGAGGCAAGCATTGTCAAAGGGGTGCTTGAGACAAATGGCATACCATGCATGATGACAAATGAATTGTTGTCTTCGTTGCTGCCCTTGGCTCCGTTACGAGCCGGATTGGTAAGGATAATGGTATTTGACTTCGATCTTGAAGCAGCTCGCAAAATCATGGCATCTAAGCCTGTCGAGAATCAAGAGTAAGGTCATATTTGTCTTATATTTAAAGCAGCGCGAGTATTACTATTTGGGCGATAATTACGCGGGCAAACGTGCATACGGGATAAACTGTGGCGTATGCTACCGATGGATGGTCGCCCGGAATGGTGTCGTTGCTGTAATTCAATGCCATCGGGTTGGCCATTGAACCGCAAAGCATACCTGATATGGTGCCAAAGTCGATATGCATCAGTTTCAATGCGATAAGGCCGACGATTATCACCGGGATTACCGTAAGCAAGAAGCCCACGAGAATCCACAGCGCACCCTCGGGGCGCATGACGACTTCAAAGAAGTGAACACCGGCATCCAATCCGAGGCATGCAAGGTACATGGCAAGGCCTAATGCACGAAGCATCAGGTTTGCGCTCTGGGTTGTATATGTTATCATGTGCATGCGTGGGCCAAAGGTGCCTATTAGTATTCCCACGATGACGGGACCGCCGGCAAGGCCTAAACGCACGGGAGTGTCCATTCCTGGGATGAAAAACGGAATCGACCCAATCACCAAGCCAATCATCATTCCGATAAACACCGAAATCAAGTTAGGCTCGTTCAAGCTTTTGACGGCATTGCCAAGCACACGCTCCACATTCTTTATGGATGCTGCTTCTCCTACCACGGTCACTCTGTCGCCAAGTTGGAGCCGCAGGTTTGGCGAGGCGAGCAGTTGCACCCCCGAACGATAAATGCGGCTTATGTTGACTCCATAGTTGCTTCGCAGTTTCAGCGAACCCAGTTTCTTGCCGTTCAGCTCGGGGCGCGTGATAAGTATCCGTTGAGAAATCAGTTGACTGTCTATGGCATTCCAGTCGATATCGTCCTTGTTCCAATCGGTATTTTCTTGCTCTCCAAAAAGGAAAGTCAGCGTTTTGTTGTCTTCTTCGGAAGATATGACGAGCAGCCGGTCACCATCTTCTAATATGCTGTTCCCTGTTGGTATCGAGACTTTGCCGTTGCGCCATATGCGTGAAACGACAAACGGGTGGTTTACAAACCGGGAAACCTCGCGCAGGTTTTTGCCAAATACGGCAGGATTGTGAACTTGATAAGATGATATGAAAGTTGCGCTGTGGTCTTCACTTTCTTCTGCAATGTCGGTGGGCTTGGTAAAAAAGCGTCGCATGACAAACAATGCAAGTATGACACCGACAACGCCGAGCGGATAAGTCACGGCGCAGCCGAGTGCGGGGCCGGAATTGGGCAATCCCAGTTGTTTCAATGCGTCTTGGGCTGCGGCAAGAGCCGGAGTATTGGTCACGGCACCGCATAACACACCCACCATGTCGCCTATGGGTATGTGCAAGGCAAAACTTAACGCCACGGCAAACAGCGTACCCAGTATTACAACGCACAGCCCGAGTGTGTTAAGAGTGATGCCGTCTTTGCGGAATGCGCTAAAGAACCCGGGACCCACTTGAAGCCCGAGTGCATAAACAAACAGGACGAGACCGAAATTCTCGGCATATGATAGCATGCGCTCGTCGATTGAGAATCCCAAGTGTCCGGCAAATATCCCTACAAAAAAGACGAAAGTCACCCCTAATGAAATGCCAAACACCTTTATTTTTCCTAAGGCAAGCCCTATGGCACAAATCACCGACAGCACCACCATGGCTTGCAGTGCCGAATGCTCGAAGAATGCGTTGTATAGCCACTCCATAAACTGTGAATCAGTAAAAAATCATGCAAAGGTAAGAAACTGTTTCGGTTCGGAGCAATATTTATATGACTTTGCCATTGATTTCTTTTAGTACCCAACATATAAATTCGGTTAATTCGTAAATGTATGCCGTCTGATGCTTTGCATAAAGTTACGTGAAATTGTAGCTTTGCAGTTAAAATATTTCATTGATTATGGTGGGTAAGTATATAAGTCTGATTGCTATAGCCTTGGCATTGCTGTGTCTGTCGGCCGATGCCAATGCGGCTTTCTGGAATAAGTGGTTCAAAAAAAATAAAAAAGAGCCAATCGAGACGGTAGAACCCGATCCCGAGAAAGTGCAGGAATTTAACAGGATTATTTATAATGCCGATTCCGAAAGCCACGGCATGATGGGGGTGTATAAGAAAAATACGGATTATTATTTTGAAATACCTGTTTCGCTGCTTGGCCGAGACATGCTTGTTGTCAACAAGCTGACGCGTGTGCCATCGGAGATGAACGAGTATGGCGTGAATCGTGGAACAAGCTATCAGACGCTGATGGTGCGTTTTGAGGCCGATTCTATTCTCTCCACGGTGGGATTGCGGCAGCAGCGTCCCATGCCCGACGTTCCGGCCACGGATGCCGTTGCGCAGTCGATAGCCGACAACTATATCTCTCCGATTATAGAGAATTTTAGTGTAGTCGGGCATTCCAAAGACTCGACGGCAGTGATAATAAAAGTCACAGACTTGTTTAACGGGCAAAACACCGTTATAAATGACGTGTTTGGCAACTTGAATATAAACAGTTCGGCGATTAAAAGTCTGTCGAAAATAACAAATATAGAAGCCTTTGCCGACAATGTGGTTGCCCACAGCGAGTTGACTGCCAGAACGACCGATGGCTCTGAGACGGTATATGTAACGGTGGGCGTGAGCTGTTCCATTGTTTTGTTGCCGAAAGTTCCAATGCAAGGACGCGCAGACACTCAGCGTATAGGATATTTTACCACCGAAAGATTATTTTATAGCGATAATCAGCAGAGGGTGGATGCTCGCAAGTATATTACCCGTTGGCGCTTGGAGCCTTCCGACACATCGGCCTATTTGCGTGGCGAAACTGTTTGCCCGGTCAAGCCTATAAAGTTCTACATCGACAATAGCGTACCCGAGAAGTGGAGACCTTATTTCGTTAAGGGAATTATAGATTGGAATCGCACTTTTGAAAGAATAGGTTTTAAAAATGCCATTGTCGTTGAGCAGTATCCCGACACTGTGGTAACCGACGATATAAATTATTCAACGCTCACTTATGCCGCCAGTACAAAGATGAATGCAATGGGGCCGTCAACAATCGACCCGCGTACCGGCGAGATTCTGGAAGCCGACATTATGTGGTGGCACAATGTGTTGTCGATGCTGCAGCGTTGGGTGGTGGTGCAGACCGGCGCCATAAATCCCGACGCACGCACCATATTGCTGCCCGACAGCTTGATGGGCGATGCCATACGCTTTGTGGTGTGTCACGAAGTGGGGCATTCGCTCGGACTCAGGCACAATATGATGGCCTCTAACGCAATACCCACAGACTCACTTCGTTCAAAATCATTTACCGATCGTTATAAAGGCACTTCTGCATCGATTATGGATTATGCCAGGTTTAATTACGTGGCTCAACCGGGCGATGGCGTAACACAGGTTTCTCCGCATATAGGGCCGTATGACTATTATGCAATAGAATATGCATATAAATGGTATCCCGATGCGGAAGCAGAGGAAAGCGGGCTGTGCGAAACGCTTGATTCGCATGACGCACCGGAATACAAGTTCAGCGAAGCACAGTCGATGCGTGATGCCGTAGATCCCCGAGCTCAAAGTGAGGATTTGGGCAATGATGCCATACGTTCGTCGCAACTTGGCATAAAAAATTTAAAGACAGTGATGGAAAACTTGATAGAATGGACGACGACGGGCGAGCGATACCAAACCTATGCCGAGGCATCAAGGCTTTATTATGCTGTAATCAGCCAATGGAATTATTACTTGTATCACGTTCTTGCCAACGTTGGGGGAATATATATCGAAAATACTGTGGTAGGCGATGGTGTTAAGACGTTTACCCATGTGGAGAAAGAAAAGCAAAAGGCGGCAGTGGAATTTCTTATCGACAATGTGCTGTCGGAGCAGGATTGGCTGTTCAATACGCCTGTTTCTGACTATACATTCATCAACCGCAACACGTCTAACGGCTTGGTGGAATATTCGCCCACACAGATATTCAAGAACGTACAGGCATACATATTCTTTGACTTGCTATATAACGACAGGCTTCTGAGGATGCTTGAGAACGAGAGCAGGAACAAGGGCAACGCATATACCGCAGTTGAAATGATGGATGATTTGCACAAAAGCATATTCGGAGTGACGATTAAAGGCCGTCGTCCGACGGTTGGGGAACGAAACACGCAAAAGTTGTTTGTCGATATTCTCATCACCGCGGCATCGGCTTCGGAAGGCATACGCTTGAACCGTTCCATATTGGGCGAACAAATCCTTGACCCGGACGATTGCCGATTGTGCCATTGTCACGAACCAGACATCGAGCATAGTGGCACACGCCGTGAGCTGAGTTTTTATGGTTCACAGGTTGCTCGAACCAGTGATGCCATATCGGTGAAGCGAGGTGAATTGCTGCGTATAAAAGATTTATTGCGCAGCAGGGTAAATACCTCTGACGAGGCTACTCGCTATCATTATAAAGACTTGATATTGAGAATCGACAATGCGCTTGAAATAGAGTGACCATTTTGGGGTAAAAAGTGAGATTGCGGCTGCAGAGCTGCCGAACCATGCTTAACATGCAAGCGAAGCGCAGCTTGCGGACAGCAGCGGCTTCCCCACATGAGAAACGGCTTCGGAGATATCGCACTTAAGCTGCCACAATAATTCGGCATCTCCGAAGCCGCTTAATGTATATGTCTATCATTCCGCATGTTACGTTCGCTATCGCTCACTCCACCCGTGTTAAGCCGAATATGCAGCTCCGTTGCCATCACTGTATTTGCACTGCAACAAGGCTTTTGGACTGACCCGTTTCGGCAAATCAAAGCAAACTGTAAAAGACAATAAAAAGCACCGATTTTCACAAATGGCTGAAAATCGGTGCTTTTGTGTGTTTTGCAATTCGCTATAAATTGTTTCGGTGGAGCCGGAGGGAATCGAACCCTCGTCCAAACATGGAACTAATGCGCTTTCTACATGCTTATCCATGACACTGTTGTCGGCCGTAAGTAAGGTTCATGGCTACCAACTTGCGGCTTAGTCTGCTGATTTTCGAGAGATGCACCAGACTTGCAACCCCCTATCCCCGATTTGATGAGCACCACCGGGTCGATTAGCTTCGGGAAAAGAGCAATCGGGTGATGTCTTGTCCTCACCACTGTGGCGAGGATTAAGCCAACCTACTGTACTTCGGTTTAAGCAGCAAGAGCGTAGTTATTTTCGCCAGATAAATTTTTGATGTCAAGTATATTATAGAGCTAAGGCATCATTGCTCTGCATGCTTACGCACCACTTCTACACGCTGTCAAATCCAGTCGACCCCGGTATGAGCGTCTATGCGCTTGGCGTAAATTGACTGCAAATATAAGTCTATTTTGTGATATTTACAATCGGAATGACGAATTTTAACTTTTAAAATTTGTATATGTTTTGTCCAGACCGTGCATAAAACGGCACTTAATTCAGTGTAATTTGTCACAGATGTTTTTTTAGCAGCAGATAATGAAAAAAAAATAGCATTTTATGTTCGTGTATTGAAGAATTATATAAATTTGTGGTCGATTTAAACGAATGCTGTGTTGTTGTATGGCACAGCGAAAAATATAAATGAATTATGATAAATATTACTTTTCCTGATGGAAGTGTAAAGCAGTTTGAGAGTGGGGTAACTCCATATCAGATTGCAGAAAGTATTAGCCAGCGGTTTGCACAAGACGTGCTTGCTGCTACATTTAATGGAGAGGAATGGGATATCTCAAGGCCGATTTGTAGTGATGGCGAGATAAAACTATTCAAGTGGGACGACCCGGAAGGCAAGCATGCTTACTGGCATACTTCGGCGCACTTGTTGGCCGAGGCATTGCAAGAATTGTATAAGGGCGTGCAATTCGGTATCGGACCGGCCATTGAAAACGGATTTTATTATGACATAGATCCGGGAGAAAATGTAATAACAAGTGCCGATTTCCCGAAAATAGAGGCGAAAATGGCCGAGTTGGCCGCCAAGGACGAGGCTGTGGTGAGAAAAGAGATTGCCAAGGCCGACGCTTTGAAATATTTCGGCGAACGCGGCGAGACTTACAAGTGTGAATTGATAAACGACCTCGAAGACGGCCACATTACAACATATACGCAAGGTAACTTTACCGATTTGTGCAAAGGCCCACACTTGCCAAGCACGGGAAAGATCAAGGCCATAAAGGTGCTTTCTCTTGCAGGTGCGTATTGGCGTGGCGACGAGAAGCGCAAACAGATGCTGCGCGTCTATGCCATCACGTTCCCTAAGAAAAAGATGCTTGACGAGTACCTTGCCATGCTCGAAGAGGCAAAGAAACGCGACCACCGCAAGCTCGGCAAGGAAATGGAACTGTTTGCGTTTTCGGCCAACGTAGGACCCGGTCTTCCGTTGTGGCTGCCCAAGGGTGCCGCTTTGCGCGACCGTCTTGAGCAATTCTTGCGTAAGATACAGAAGCGTTACGGGTATTTGCAGGTAATAACTCCGCATATAGGCAACAAGATGCTTTATGTGACATCGGGACACTATGCTAAGTACGGCAAAGATTCGTTCCAACCCATCCATACTCCGGAGGAGGGAGAAGAGTACTTCTTGAAGCCGATGAATTGCCCTCACCATTGCGAGATATATAGGGTGTCGCCACGGTCGTACAAGGATCTGCCGTTGCGCTATGCAGAGTTTGGCACGGTTTACCGTTATGAACAGAGCGGCGAGCTTCACGGATTGACCCGCGTGCGCGGATTTACGCAAGACGATGCTCACATATTCTGTACTCCCGACCAGCTTAAGGATGAGTTCTTGAAAGTGATGGATATTATTTTCTATATCTTCAAGGCTTTACATTTCGATAACTACGAGGCGCAGATATCGTTGCGTGATCCTAATAACAAGGAAAAATATGTTGGAACCGATGAAAACTGGGAAAAGGCCGAGCGTGCTATCGTAGAGGCGTGCGAGGAAAAGGGGTTGCCTGCCAAGAAAGTGGTTGGTGAAGCAGCCTTTTATGGCCCCAAGCTTGATTTCATGGTGAAAGACGCCATAGGTCGTCGTTGGCAGCTGGGTACTATTCAAGTCGATTACAATCTGCCCGAAAGGTTTGGGCTTGAATATACCGGTGCCGATAACCAGAAGCATCGTCCGATCATGATTCACCGCGCTCCGTTCGGCTCTATGGAACGTTTTGTGGCCGTACTGCTCGAACACACTGCAGGGCGTTTGCCGTTGTGGTTGGCTCCCGATCAGGTAGTGGTGTTGCCAATCAGCGAAAAATACAACGATTATGCCCAAAAGGTCGTGAGGATATTGTCGGAAAAAGACATACGCGCCTTTGTTGATGACAGGAACGAAAAAATTGGCAGAAAAATTCGCGACAATGAGTTGAAGAGGATACCTTATCTGCTTGTTGTCGGAGAGAAAGAAGCACAAAATGAAGAAGTTTCGGTGAGAAAACAGGGCGAAGGTGATAAAGGTTCGCAAAAAATTACTACCTTTGCAGACGATTTTGCTCGCGAAATAGAGAAAATGACAAATTTTTAAGTTAACTGAATGGAGAAAAAGCAGCCATGGACTGGCCCTAAGAAGCCAAGCAATGACAACAGCCAAGCAAAAGGTGGCAGAAAAGGAGACAAGGATAAGGACTCTCATGCCATTAACGAGCAGATAACCGCAAAAGAGGTTAGGCTCGTGGGCGACAATGTGGAGAATGGTATTTATCCTATTGCGACGGCAATGCATATTGCCGATGAGCAAGGTCTCGACCTTATCGAGATTTCACCTAATGCGGTTCCGCCGGTGTGCAGGATATTGGATTATCAAAAATTCTTGTATCAGCAGCGCAAAAGACTTAAAGAACAAAAGGCAAAGTCAACCAAAGTCGTGGTTAAGGAGATACGCTTCGGGCCGCAGACCGACGATCACGACTACAACTTCAAGTTGAAGCACGCCATGGAGTTCTTGAAGGAAGGGGCAAAAGTGAAAGCTTATGTGTTTTTCCGTGGTCGTTCCATTCTGTTTAAAGAGCAAGGAGAAGTGCTGTTGCTTCGTTTTGCCAACGACCTTGAGGAATTGGGAAAAGTGGAGCAGATGCCGGTTCTCGAAGGAAAGCGGATGACAATACTGTTGACTCCCAAGAAAGGCAAGTGACATTTTGCGGTGTAGCTTCGCAGGGGGGATGGCAGATGATTTTGTCGAGAAATGAATTGAATAAGGGGACATGGCTTGTAAGTGCCATGCCCCGGTTATTATAAATCAATTTAAAAAGAAAAAAGAAAAATGCCAAAGATTAAAACTAACTCCGGTGCCAAAAAGAGGTTCGCCCTTACCGGATCAGGTAAAATCAAGAGAAAACATGCTTACAAGAGCCACATTTTGACCAAGAAGTCGAAAAAGCGCAAAAGAAACCTTGGGTATTTCGCAACTGTCGATGTTGCCGACCGCTCGAACGTTAAGAAGTTGCTTGCGTTGAAGTAAAAGACCCGGGGTTGTTGTAAACATTGTATTTCTTAAGAGAATTAATTTTAATTTATTAACCGAATGTCTCAGCACTAAAAAGAGCAATAAAGCCGCTGACATTCACAAACATTAGCAAAATGCCAAGATCAGTAAATCACGTCGCTTCGAGAGAGCGCAGAAAGAAAATTTTAAAACTTACAAAAGGTAATTACGGCGCTCGCAAAAATGTTTGGACCGTTGCCAAGAACACATGGGAAAAGGGTCAAACTTATGCATACCGCGATCGTAAGAACAAAAAACGCAACTTCCGTGCATTGTGGATTCAGCGTATCAATGCTGCCGCTCGTTTGGAAGGGCTTTCTTACTCTCAGCTCATGGGGCTTTTGCACAAGGCCGGTATCGAAATCAACCGCAAGGTTCTTGCCGATTTGGCACTGAACAATCCGGAAGCTTTCAAGGCTATTGTTGACAAGGTAAAGTCTCCTGTCGCATAAAATCAAGTTGGTGACATGGATTATGCCACATGAGAGTGTGTGGCTACGCTCAATGTCACGGCTCAAATTTTATACGGCGCAATTAGCTTTTGTGTTTTTTTGATTAATTATTAACTTTAGTTGCTTCGCAATCTCTGACAAGACTTTATGTGACGTTGCTTGTTAATATTGCGAAAGGCAATAAAAATTAAAAACAACATGGATTTAATTAAAGTTGTAGAAGACGCTTTTAAAAGCGGAAAAGAATATCCTCCATTCCGTCCGGGTGATACAATAACTGTTTCGTATCGTATCAAAGAAGGGAACAAGGAACGTATCCAGCAATATCGCGGCGTAGTAATCCGTATATCGGGTGAAGGCAGCAAGAAACGTTTTACCGTAAGAAAGATGAGCGACAACATCGGCGTAGAACGTATTTTTCCGATGGATTCGCCATTTATCGACAGCATTGAGGTTAACAAGCTTGGCAAGGTTCGTCGCGCCAAATTGTATTACCTTCGTGGCTTAACCGGAAAGAAGGCTCGTATCAAGGAGCGTCGTGTTGCAAAGGCAGCAGAAACAGCAGCAGAATAATTGAAGAAGAAATATTCTTGTCAATATGTGGGTGCGTCAACCATGAGGGTTTGGCGCACTCGCTTTTTATCGTGCTACAAAAAAATGTTAATTGCCTTGCGGATGGTGCAAGATTTTGGTGACTTCTGAGTTTTAAGGGTAAAAACAATTAATGAGTCAAAGATTATGAAAAAGATTTTATTATCAATATGTGTTTTGGCAAGCATGGCATCGGTAGTGTCATGTGATGACGGTTATGATAGTTCCATGGGTTTTTATGACCCGTCATATAGTGTTGCGCTTGTTACCGTGAAGCAGACCGAAGAAAAAGATTGCTATTTGCAGCTTGACGATTTTACCACGCTGTATCCGACTAATTTCAAGGGTTCTCCTTTTGGAGATAAAGAAGTGAGGGCATTGGTGAACTATTTCTACCTTGACGGTGAGGCAGGCGTTTATAATAGGAACATATTTGTGAACTGGATTGACAGCATTCGCACAAAGTCAACCGTCGTATCTCTCGGTAACAGCGAGTCGGATGCCGAAGCTTATGGCGACGATCCGATAGAAATTGTCAACGACTGGTGTACGATTGCCGAGGATGGATATTTGACGCTGCGCTTCCGCATTCTGTCGAATTACACAGGACGGACGCATTACCTTAATATGGTGACAAACGTTGACCCTTATGACCCTTATACTGTGGAATTGCGTCACGATGCGACCGGCGACGTATCGGGAAAGCCTGCCGACGGATTGATAGCGTTTAACCTTGGCGAATTGCCTGACACTAATGGCAAGACTGTAAAACTGACATTGAAATGGTCGGGATACGAAGCCGACAAGTCGGTCACGTTTGACTACTGTACTCGCAAAAGTACGAATGCCAACTTAAGCGGCAGGCCTATCGATGTACAGTCGTTAACGGCAAAGGTTGAATGACATTAATCATACGGTAACATGTTGATCATAGGTAAGGATGGTTGGCAAAAAATTGCATTTTTGTTTATTGAAGATTTAAGATGAATAGATTCAGATTGATATTGCGTGACAAAATTATGAAGCATAATTTGTGGGTGTTGGCGGCAATGGTATGCATGCTTTTGTGCGTATCGACTGCATGTGATGATAGCGAAGGTCCTGTAGAGCCGATCTCGTCAGATGACGTGAAAGGCAATTATGATG